>JBFHEL010000469.1:0-1690 GCA_041584155.1 Saccharicrinis sp. | reverse complement strand
TTTAATTGCTCTTCCAACCGATGAATTAACATTAAATCCGAACTTAACACAAAATCCAGGATGGGAATAATAGATTGATTTCATCTATATATTTGTTAGTTTGTTTACAATGCACGAAGAGGGAGGACTTAGGTTCTCCCTCTTTTTTTTGCTTAATACTGGTGTAAATCCCCTTTGTTTTTGGTATTTATACTCGATGCATACTGTAATGAGCCTTATCTCTCTTTCACCAGAACTGCTTAATCAATAAGTATTCCATAGGTATTGTTGCTGTATTTAATAAGGCTTATTACAATTTCAAAGTCATACTGGTTTATATAGTTGTTGGATGGATGTTTCCCGGTTATTTTAGTCAGTTTCATGCCTGTATTTATTATTCTGCATAAGGCAATTGTTGTTCGTTAACTGATAAAGGTCAGTTACTATAAAGGTTGTATAGAAGGCTTAGTCAGGTTTGTTAAATTTTTAAATTTATGAGAAGAAATCGTTATTTAATGGTTTATGTTTAATCATCTTTTTAAGGAAGAGATAATTTTTAAAGGTGTCTCGTTGTTTTTTCTTATCTTTAAATAAAGAACCTGAAACAATGATAGTTAGGTTTTGTTGAGTTGATGAAGTGAAGATAAAAAGCGTATTTTAATTAATAAGATAATTTTATTTAAGCAATTTATTTTCTTTGATTTAAAACATATTAAAAAAATTAAAAAAGTATTTGTTTAAAATGCTATTATTTGTTAAACTTGCATGGTATATACTAAAGCCATTGGCTTGGGGTATAATGTGCAGATTAGCAAATACTAGGTACTAATATTTAACATAGCATGATGAGACAATATTTTAATACAATACCAGCACTTATTTTTATTGGTTTAATGTTTTTGGGCTGTGCCGAAAAATCGCAAAGACAAGAAGAAAAGCCAAATATTCTGTTCTTATTTACCGATGATCAACGACAAGGTACAATTGGAGAATATCATCATGATAATGTGATCACTCCAAATATGGATAAGTTGGTTAAACAAGGAACAAGTTTTACAAATTCTTATATTCTAGGTGCAGCAACTGCAGCTGTATGTTCTCCCAGTAGGGCCATGTTAATGACAGGGAGACATTTTTTTAATATTGAGCCTAATGTATATGCACAATTTGCTTTTCCAGCAGAGGAAAGAGGTAAAAGTGATTTATTAACCTTCCCTGAGTATTTTAAATCAAATGGCTATACCACCTTTGCTACCGGTAAACAGCATAATGGTACTATTTGGTTAGAGCGTGGGTTTAATCACATTAAGTCAGCCTTTTTAGGTGGTATGACTACTCACTTCGGAACAAAAGTGCAAGACTATACACCTGAAACAGGATGGTCTGAGCCGTATAAACAAAAAGAAAAATTTAGTAGCGAGGTTTTTGCTGATGCTGCCGTTGGTTTTCTTAAAAATTACAAAGAAGAAAAACCCTTTTTAATGTACGTTGCCTTTACAGCACCTCATGATCCACGAACCGCTCCTGAAGAATTTCAAAAGCAATACCCTGCTGATAGTATCGAAGTCCCTCAGAATTTTATGCCAGAGCATCCTTTTGAAATTGCCGACGATAGAATCCGAGATGAAAAATTAGCCCCATTCCCCAGAACAAAAGAAAGAATTCAAAAAGAAATTGCCGACTATTATGCCATGATTACAGCTACAGATGC
>JBFHEL010000468.1:0-1788 GCA_041584155.1 Saccharicrinis sp. | reverse complement strand
TTGAATAGCGTATCATGGTTAGTGTTTTCTTGTTCTTTACGATAAAGAAATAAAAAATACCTTGTAGGTTTGATCAACGTGTGTGATTCGTTGATAATGATCGTATTAAGTTGTTTGAAAGAGTTTCTTATTTTGTTAGTTATCTGGCTCTAAAACAATTGGATCAAGAAAAAAGGTAGATCCCTTCCGGGCATATGATCTGCCTGGAGGAATAATAAAGCTGTTTAAAACGGTTTTGTAGCCATCCATCTTTAACTCCATTTGATAGGTGTTATCGGCTGGAATAATGAAGATATACTTTCCGTACAGGGGAGAAGGTCTGTATACCCCTTCTTTCTTACCTGTTTTTTTATTAGTAATGTAAATTGTTGCGTCTGCTGCAGGGTTTCCGTCTTTTGTGAATATATAGCCACCCACTACGGTTAAAGAACTGGGACTGTCATCAGGAAATTCAATTAAATATATATCGGAGCCACCGTAACCATCATTTCTTTTAGAGGCATAATACACTCTCTGCTCATCAGCAGTAGGAGCATAAAACAAATCATCATACGTTGTATTGATAGGGTAGCCAATATTGGTTACTTCATTCCATAGTCCAGAACTATCTAATGAGGCCTTAAAAATATCGAATCCTCCAATAGACTCATGCCCTTCTGAACTAAAATAGAGTGTTTTCTCATTGGGGTGCAGGTAAGGGCTTTCTTCATCATAAGCAGTATTAATCTGAGGTCCAAGATTCATTTCTTTACCCCATTCGCCATTGGGAAGTTTGGATACTTTGTAAATATCTTTTCCTCCATAACCACCAGCCCTATCGCTGGTAAAATAAAGTGTATTGTTATCCATGGAGAAGGAAGCGTGTGTTTCGTTTGCTATAGAATTGATAGGCGCAGGCATTTTTTCCAGTTCACCCCATTTGTCATGTTTTAACACACTGGTATATATATTACCTACGGCTCCATCGTTCTGGTAAATGAGTAATATATTCCCATCGGGTGAAATACCAATGGTGGCATTATTTCCTTTGGTATTGATGTCAATTGCACGGGAAGTAATCCAGCGGCCTTCTCTCCAGATGGAATAATATACATTTTCATCGTTTAATCCCGAAGGTTGTTGCAGCGACTGTTCTGTTTCACGGTTGGAGGTGAACATCAATAAATCTTCGTGTACGTTTATTACCGGACTGTGTTCGTCGAACTCGGTGTTAATAAGTGGCCCCAGATTGGTTATTTTAAATTCTACAGGATTTTTTTTGAGTGCTATGGCATGCTGGCAATAGGTAATTTCTCGCTCTACCTTGCTGATGGCTTCCTGACGTTTAGATGGTATCTGCTTTTTTAATACCATATATGTTTCCAATGCTTCTTCAAACTGGTTATTCAGATGATAAGCTTGTCCCAGATAAAAGCGAACCTCTAAACCCTCGTTCTCTTTGCTATTGTTGATAGGGTATTTTTTAGCTGCTTTTTCCAGTAGATTAATGGCTTCCGGAATCCGCTCTTCGGAGAAGAGGAAACACTCTCCTGCCTTAAAAAATATAAAAGGATCGTTGGGGTATTGTTTTAATAAGTTGTCGTAGATAAGTAATGCCTTATTGTAGTTTTGTGCAAGCAACAATTCATTGGCATTAGCTATTTCTTTTTTATAGGCGTCGTTTTGAGCAGAAAGATAAATGGGGATAGTAAATAAAAGGAAAAGGCAGTAAAGATTTTTCATGTTGTATGAATGCTTAAGATTGGTTTTTACAATTGTAAATAAAATTATGCATTTTTCATACATTTT
>JBFHEL010000467.1:0-1827 GCA_041584155.1 Saccharicrinis sp. | reverse complement strand
TACCCGGCAGTTTAACTACAAAGTATAATCAGGTTTTCTTTATTCGATCCTGTTTACTATTTAATGCCATTATGATAACAAAGTGAGCACTTTGTATTATACCGATGGAATAAGGACAGGGCTATTGCGAAGCATAACGCTTGGGTCATTAACCAATTGGTATAATAATTTCAAAATTAAAATTAGTTCTCCTTAAAGCTGGTATCATAGATTTTTCTACAATAAATAGGAGTGTAAATTCAAGAATGAATGAAACTGGGTTTGAATTTTTTTTACAGTAGCCTTTCAAACCTTCTGTAGTATATTTGTTTAATAAATAAAAGTGGGACAAATATTGTTTTTTTGTAATAGGCAGTTATTAAAATCAGATTTAAACTATGACAATTCGGATAAAAATAAAACAAACGTTGAGGATCGTATTTATTCTTATTTCCATATCCTCCTTGTTTTTTGTGCCGTGGCTTTTGGTAAAGGCATGGATACTTCCGTTGCCAGATACCGTTCAGGAGCAAATGGATGAGGCCATAGGGTATGGATTCGATGGTATGATTGTATATGTTGACCAGGGGGGTAAATCACCAAAATATTTTGCTGCCGGATGGCATGACCGGGAGGCTAAGATTGTTGCCAGGCCACAGGCTTTATTTAAGCTGGCCAGCATCCGCAAGCTATATGATGCGGTAGCTGTTGCCAAATTGGTAAAAAGTGGCCGTCTTTCTTTGGATAAAACTCTTGCCGAATATCTGCCAGAGCTTGCTGGTAGAATTCAAAATGCTGAGAAAATTACCTTGAGATGGATGTTGCAGCATAAAAGTGGTATTCCAAACTTTACCGATACTCCAAATTTTTGGGCAGCTCCAACCCAAACTTATCAGGAAAGTATTGCATTAATTCTGGACAAACCGGCTAACTTTAACCCTGGTGAAGACTATGAATATTGTAATACCAATTATTTGTTAATTAACAAAATTATGGATGATGTTTTGGGGTATCCGAGCTTCCGGTTTATTAAGGAAAATATATTAATCCCACTTAATCTTAATGAAACTTACGGTTCGCTTAGCGAAGTGAATATAGATGAGGTGATGAGTGGCTATCATGTAGGGCATCCCTATGACTTAAAAACAGATGAACATGGTATGTTGGCCACAGCAGAAGATGTGGGTACTTTCATTAGAGCCTTAAACGATGGTTCAGTGTTTCAACAGGGTGAACAGGAAATATATTCGTCTGTTTATAAGTACGAACATGCAGGGTGGGTTCCTGGATACCAAAGTTTTGCTACATATCATAAAGATATTGATGCTGTTGTTATTGAGTTCTATAGCACAACCGATTCTAAACTGTATAATTGGAACTTGTCAGAAATCATAAATAACAGAATTGCGAAAATACTCAAAAGGCAAAAGAGTTAACAGAAGGGCTATAAAAGTTAATGTGATTTGACGATTAAATGAGGGAGATAATCCCTGTAATCCGTTTGGAATTAGTCTTCCTTCTGTATAATTGTCAGGTATACATTGTCAGTTCCAACGCTTATTATTTGGTAATTAGATAGGGCTATTGCTACTTTATTTTGTTTTATAATTTTTAATTACTAATTCTCCTGCCAAAGAGCTTAATCATTTTTAGTATTTTTTCAATATTAAAGTCTTCAACCGATTGTTTAAAATCTTCAGCATATCTGGTGAGAGAATAAATATTGTGATCTTTACCGGTAGTATAGATTGCTTCAGCAAATTGATGCAATTTTTCAAAGGATTGCTGTTCTTTTATTGAATGGTAAATTGGCATAATAGTAGCGTTAAGCTCTTGTTTAATTATATC
>JBFHEL010000466.1:0-1934 GCA_041584155.1 Saccharicrinis sp. | reverse complement strand
CCGGTGCGACGTCCCGACACCACCGAATTCAGAAGAAATGTAGTCCTGAACCAAATGCGTAAAGCTCAGTTTATCACCGACGAAGCTTACGACTCTTTAAAAAACATTCCCCTTACACTGGATTTTAACCGAACAGATCACAAGGAAGGTGTTGCACCTTATTTCAGAGAATATCTGCGACTAACCCTCAATGCCAATAAGCCGGAAAGAAAAAACTATCCTTCGTATTTACAGGATAAATTTACTGCCGACAGCATGGAATGGGAAAATAACCCGGCCTATGGTTTTATCAATAAACAGTTAAAACCCGACGGCACACATTATAATTTATACCGCGATGGATTGCAGATACATACTACGGTAAACTACAAAATGCAGGTTTATGCCGAAGAGGCCATCAAAAACCATCTGTCCAATAACCTGCAAAAGGCTTTCTTCAGAGAAAAGAGAGGGCGCTCCAGAGCACCTTTTACCAATAAGCTGAGCAAGGAACAATACGACAATATCATTAATAGGGCCATTAAAAACTCCGACAGGTATAGAGTACTAAAAAAAGCAGGCTATAGCAACGACTCCATCATGAAATCGTTCCATACCCCTGTTGACATGCAGATATTTACCTGGGCCGGAGAAAGAGATACGGTGCTTACCCCGCTGGATTCCATTACTCATCTTAAATTTTACCTGAGAGCCAGTCTCTTCTCCATCGATCCATCCAATGGCTATGTAAAAGCCTACGTAGGAGGGCCTAATTTTAAATATTTTATGTATGATATGGCTACTAAAGGAAAAAGACAAGTGGGCTCTACCATTAAACCCTTATTATACACTTTAGCCATGCAAGAAGGACTCACTCCTTGTGATATGGTACCCAATATTCCGCAAACATTTGTATTGCCCGATGGCAAAACATGGACTCCCCACGACGAAGGTAAACATCGCAAAGGCGAAATGGTATCACTGAAATGGGGATTGGCCAACTCAAACAACAATATCTCTGCCTGGGTCATGAAACAATTTAACCCCGAGGCGGTTCGTAATATGATTCATGAGCTGGGCATCAACAGTCCTATGCCTGCTGTTCCATCCTTGTGTTTGGGTATTCCCGATTTCTCGCTGGAAGAAATGACCAGCGCATACTGCACCTATGCTAACCAGGGTGTACACATTGACCCTATTATGGTTACCCGCATTCAGGATAGATATGGCAATGTGATTGCAGAATTCACCCCCAATAAAAAAGAAGTGATTAGCGAACAAACGGCATTCCTGATGTTAAACCTGTTGCAGGCAGTTGTTAATCAGGGAACCGCCATACGTTTAAGATACACCTACCAGTTCACCGGACAAATAGGTGGAAAAACAGGAACCACACAGAATCAGTCCGACGGATGGTTTATTGGCGTTACACCAAATCTGGTTACCGGTATCTGGGTTGGAGGAGAAGATCGTGATATTCACTTTGATGGAATTGGTTTGGGTCAGGGAGCCAATATGGCATTACCTATCTGGGCATTGTATATGAAAAACGTATACCAGGATGAAACCTTACCGGTTACCGAAGATGATCATTTTGAAGAACCCATTAACTTCTCGCTCAACATTAACTGCGATGGCGATAAAAAATCTTCGTCAGCCCTTGATGAAGAAAGGGACTATCACAATGGTAACGAAACAGAATTTTTTTAAAACCCGTAAAGCAAGCCATATAAATAATTACAGCTTTAATAATGACAATATAAGAGAGATTTGCCTTTGATGGCAGGTCTCTTTTTTTTCGTGATTGTTAAACCAAAGAGAATATATTATACAACTTTGACAATAAAGTGAGCACTTCGTTTTATGCCGACGAATTAATGACAGCCTTATTGCGAAGCATATTAATACTCGGGTCATTAACCAATCGGTATTAGTAAAACTCCAGAAAGTAAGTG
>JBFHEL010000465.1:0-1969 GCA_041584155.1 Saccharicrinis sp. | reverse complement strand
TACTATCACTCAATAAAGACACCTGTCTGATTTTATGAAATAAAAAAATCCATCCTCCCAAATAAATGATCATCCGAATGATAAAAAAAGGAAGGTTCAGGTATGCCTGTTTTAGCTGCAGCACATGATCAAGATCTTCGGAATGCGACCAGTGATAAAGAGAATGAACTCCCAAAATAACAGGCAGCATCATAAGAGCACCCAACCACATATTGTTTCCCATCGCTTCTGCTATCCGCTGCAAGGTAGTCTGCCATCCCGATTCTGCAATCAGATGAACAGCCACAAAAAAAGCAGCTCCTAAACATAAGCCGATCACCAGAAAACCATTTAAAAGAACATTGGCCCAGAATCGTTTTGCCCCTATATCGGAAACAAAAAAACCAATAAGCAACAATACAACACCAGCTATTGCCCCACCAATAAGAGCTGACTTTAATTTTTTATTAAAAACAAACTGCTTGTTCATATCTTATTCATTTTTAGATGATGGGTGAACGCTTTTAATTTCTTCGGCTCCGGCTTTTTGTAAGATCTCCATAATTTCAATATGCGCTATCTCCTGATTATCTTCAATCACAACCAGAAAAGCATCATCACTTGTTCGCTCATCAAAAATAAAAGTATCGGCACCCGGACCAATTCCTGATTTAATAAGAAAACCAAAAACCAGCGAAATAGCAGCAAACAAAACTGCCATTTCAAAGGTAACGGGGATAAACGATGGAACAGATAAGAAGGGTTTACCTCCGAAATTCAGGGGCCATCCCGCAGTAAACACCCAAACCTGAAACAAAAAAGCCACTACTCCACCTATTGCCCCTGCAATAAAACCAAGGCGAGGTAAACGAGAACGTTTAAGCTGTAAAACATCATCAAGTCCATGCACAGGAAAAGGCGTACGCACATCAAATATAGTAACACCCTTATCCTGAATCTGTCTGACACCCTGAATCAAATCTTTATCGTCGTAAAAAATTCCGGTTACATACTGACTATCTTTCATTTTTTACCCCCTTTCTTAACAAAATGTTCTCCTGAACTTCTTAATACACCTTTCACCTCAGCTATAGCCACCACGGGGAAGAAACGTATAAACAAAAAGAAGAGTGTAAAAAACAAACCAAAGGTTCCTAAATACACGCCTACCTCAACCCAGGTTGGAGAATACATGGCCCAACTTGATGGCAGAAAATCGCGATGCAACGAAGTAACGATAATAACAAAACGCTCAAACCACATACCTATATTCACGAAAATTGAAATGACAAAGGTAGCTGCGAGATTTCTTCGTATTTTTTTAAACCAGAACAACTGCGGTGTAATTACATTGCAGGTCATCATAATCCAGTAGGCCCACCAATACGGACCGAACGCCCTGTTTACAAATGCAAAACGCTCATATACAACACCTGAATACCAAGCCATAAAGAGCTCGGTTAGATAAGCAATCCCAACAATAGAACCGGTAGCTATAATAACTTTATTCATCGACTCCACATGCCCTACTGTAATATAGTTTTCCAGATGGAGTGCTTTTCGTGTGATAATCATCAGGGTAAGCACCATGGCAAACCCTGAAAATACGGCCCCTGCAACAAAATATGGTGGGAATATGGTGGTATGCCATCCTGGTATAACAGAGGTAGCAAAGTCCATACTTACAATGGAATGCACAGATAAAACCAGAGGAGCAGCCAGACCTGCTAAAATAAGACTCATTGACTCATGTCTTGACCAATGACGAGCAGAACCACTCCATCCGAAACTTAAAAAACCATATATTTTCTTTTTAATACCATCCTTCAGCCTATCACGAATAGAGGCAATATCGGGAATCAGACCCATATACCAAAATAACAGAGAAACGGTAAAATAAGTAGAGATGGCAAATACATCCCATAACAAAGGGGAATTAAAATTCACCCATAAATCGCGCGTATTAGGATAGGGAAACACAAAAAAAGCC
>JBFHEL010000464.1:0-2156 GCA_041584155.1 Saccharicrinis sp. | reverse complement strand
ATATCTGTTTATCCTAATCCAGCAACCTCTATTATAAATGTTTCGGGTAGTTCAAATATAGTATACCTTTATGATCTGTCAGGTAATATGGTATTGAGTCAGGATTTAAGTGTGAGCAACAGTATTAATTTATCACAATTATCTAAAGGTGTTTACCTCTTAAATGTTGACGGCGAAAGTATAAAAGTTGTGAAACAATAAAAGGTCACAAGACTTGCATGATTTTTAAATATGTGAATCTTGTACTTATTAAAATAAAAAAGACTCCATTTGGGGTCTTTTTTATTTTATAATAACATCTCCTAACGTCATTTTTTTATATTTTCGTTTAATCAAGTTATAATACTTGATACATGAATGTTGATACTTACTTTACTATGCGAAAAAGACATTTGGTTCGAAACCTATTCTTAATCATTGGAGGATTTATACTTATCCTGATCATCGTTGCTGAAATATTTAAAAACGATATTGTTAAGATGGCACTGCAAAAAGGAGCCAATACCTTTGATGTGCCGCTGGCAGTTGGAAAAGTAGATTTTAGTTTACTGTATAATTTCCCTTTAGCTACTATTGAATTTAATGATCTGGTGATGTTGAATAAATATCCTGAAGACCTATTATTTCAGGAGCAGGTAGATACCGTAGCCAGCATTTCAAAGTTGTATGCTGCAGTTGATATTGTAGAGCTAATTCGGGGTAATATATTGGTTAAGAAAATTGAGATAGAAGAGGCGAAGGCAAAATATAAGGTGGATTCATTGGGCGCAAGTAATTTTGATTTCCTATTCGATGCTCCGGAAAAAGATAGTTTACAACTAATAGAAAAAGACACCACGGTTGTTCATGGGGTATATGCACTCGAAAAATTAACCCTGACTGGAATAACATTGGAATATGTGGATGACTACCTCGATATAGGAGGAGATTTATTTATCCCTGAGTTGAATGTCTCAGGTAGATATAAAAATACAGGTTACGCAGCAGAAACAGAAGGTGAATTGGTTGTAAAGTCTATTCGTTATGATGATTTTAAATTGGATGAATTAAAACAGAGTAACCTTGTTTTTGATGTAACAGCGCTGAATGATACCATTGCTATAGATAAATTGCAACTAAATATTGCAGGTTCTGTTATTAATGCAAAAGGATTAATGGTACAGTCTGATAGTCTTTTTGTGGATTTGGACTTTTCAGGAGAAAAAATAAATTTAAGTAAGCATATAGCTATGCTGCCCGAAAAGTTATTGAATGAATATCAAATAAAAAAGCTTGAGGGTTTGCTCAATATTTCTGGTACAACAAAAGGATATATTACACCAAGTGTAATACCGCAGTTTAATGTAGAAACAGAGCTTGCAGAAGGAACAGTACAGTACGATATTTATCCCGAAATTAAAAATATTACCTTCATGGGTAATGTAAGTAATGGATATGCCACCGGTTTACAATCCTTATCGGCTAATATCAAACAATTTCATGCCGAAACAGCTTATAGTACAATTGACATATCGGCTGTGTTGCAAAATTTAGAGCAATGGCAATATGATGCAGTTATTCAAGTAAAGGCCAATCTTCAGGAGTTTAAACCTTTTATTCCCGATTCTTTAGTGAAAAAGATGAGCGGAGAATTCATGGCTAAGCTGAGTACTTCCGGAATTTTACCTGATTCAATTACTGATGAGTTTACAGAGTATGCTTTAAACCGCAGCAGGCTCGATGTATCTTTGCGAAACCTGTTGGTGGAGAAGGACTCCATGCCGGCTATTCAAGGCTTATCAGGTGATTTTAGCTACAGACCCGGAAAAATAAATGTACAGGGCTTTAAGCTAACTATTCCTGATTATAAAATCGATATTGTTGATGGATATGTTCAGTCTTCCTATAGGGGCAAGATTAGTGATTATAAGAATTTAAAGATCAACCTCGATAGTGCATTTATAGCAATGCCTCAATCGTCTTTTTCTGTTGCAGGTACCATTAATGGTCTCGAAAAAGTAAAATACAATTTGCGAAGTTCGGTAGTGTTGGGCTTGGGTGAGATTAAAGAAATGGTTCCTGATTCGCTGGTTCACTTTATGGCTGGAAAAATAACGACTCATGTAAAATCTGCAGGTGATTTTCATATCGATTCTGTGGCTGATCAGGCGATGTCT
>JBFHEL010000463.1:0-2156 GCA_041584155.1 Saccharicrinis sp. | reverse complement strand
CTTTTTCGTAATCAGCTAATAACTGAGCTTGAACATCGTGCGGAACAATGTCGTACTTAGCAAATTTAAGGGTAAACATAGCTCTGCCACCGGTAATCGAACTCAGCGAAGTGGAGTATTTATTCATCTCTTTCAAGGGTACTTTTGCCTTAATGACCTCAAAGCCTTTTTCGCTGCTCATTCCTTCAATCAGTGCACGACGGCCTTGTAAATCACTCATCACATCACCCATTCTGTCGCTGGGGACTTTTACTTCTACATTATAAACAGGTTCAAGTATTTTAGGTGCAGCCTCTTTAAAAGCCTGGCTAAATGCGTTACGTCCGGCTAATTTAAAGGATATTTCATTGGAGTCTACGGCATGCATCTTACCATCATACACACAAACACGTATGTCGCGCGCATAGGAACCAGTGAGTGGTCCTTCCTCCATTTTTTCCATGATGCCTTTTAATATGGCAGGAAGGAAACGACCATCGATGGCACCTCCTACGATACAGTTGTGAAATATTAATTTTCCACCCCAAGGTAACTTTACTTCTTCAGTTCCGCGAATGTTCATTTTAAATTCCTGACCATTAAAGCGATAGCTTGTGGGAGCAGGCATTCCTTCTTCGTATGGTTCAATAACCATATGTACTTCTCCAAACTGACCAGATCCTCCCGACTGTTTTTTATGTCTGTAATCTGCTCTGGCTGCCTTGGTAATTGTTTCGCGATAAGGTATTTTTGGACGCTCGAATTCAATATTAATCTTGTCATTATTTTCAATTCGCCATTTCATGGTGTTTAAGTGAAATTCACCCTGTCCGTATACGATAATTTGTTTTAGTTCCTTTGAGTATTCCACTACTATTGTAGGATCTTCTTCATGCATGCGTTGAAGAACTTCGCCTAATTTTTCGTCATCGTGTTCATTTACCGGTCTGATGGCTGTTCTGAACTTATAGTCAGGGTAACGAATAGGCTCAAATACAAAATTACATCCTTTGTCATTGAGCGTATCACCTGTTTTGGTTTCCTTTAGTTTAACTGTTGCGCCAATGTCTCCTGCTACCAGCTGATTAATTTTGGTGCGGTTGCTACCTGCTACACAGTATAGCTGAGAGAGTCTTTCCTTGGCTCCTTTGGTCATATTAATCAGGTCCATTCCTTCTGTTACTTTTCCCGACATCACTTTAAAGAATGAAACTTCGCCCAGATGGGGTTCGATACTTGTTTTAAAGACAAAAATAGAAGCAGGGCCATCGGAACTGCAGGTTACCTCTTCTGCATCTTTTGTTATGGGTTTTGGCATTTCCGATACAAAGGGAACTATGTTGCCCAGGAACTCCATCATTCTTCTTACGCCCATATCTTTTTTTGCAGAGATGCAAAAGACAGGAAACAGGTCTCTTGCTATTAAACCCTTGTGAATTCCTTCGCGCATTTGATCTTCATTGAGTGTTCCTTTATCAAAGAAAAGCTCCATCAAATTTTCATCGTTTTCAGCAGCAGCCTCAATTAATGTATTATGTAATTCATCTGCTTTTTCTTTTTGGTCAGCAGGGATATCTAAAATCTCTGGTTTGCCGCCATCGGGACCCCATTGATACATTTTCATCTTTAGTACATCCACCAGAGCGTTGAATCCATCGCCCACACTCACGGGATATTGAATAACTACCACTTTATTACCAAAGCTGGCTTTGGCTTGATCTATTGTTTGTTCAAAGTTAGACTTTTCGTGATCCAGTTGATTGGCAATAAAAATGACCGGTTTTTTATATTGTTCGGTATATCTGAAGAAGTTTTGTGTACCTACTTCAACTCCTTGTGTAGTATTTAGCAGTATTAAAGCAGTGTCGGTTACATTTAATGAGGTGATAGCTCCTGTTATAAAATCATCAGAACCGGGACAATCGATGAAATTGAGTTTCTTATCGAGCCATTCAGCATACATAACAGATGAAAAAACAGAGTATCCATATTCATTTTCTACCCGGTGATAATCAGAAACAGTGTTTTTACTTTCAATATTGCCCCTGCGGTCAATAACACCACCCTCAAATAACATAGCCTCGGCGAGGGTGGTTTTACCCGAGCCTGAACTTCCGAGAAGGGCTATGTTCTTAATTTGATTTGCTTGATATACCTTCATAAAACTTAAGTTTGCG
>JBFHEL010000462.1:0-2186 GCA_041584155.1 Saccharicrinis sp. | reverse complement strand
CAGGTTTATCATTCTTGTTTCTATTGGCTTACCCAATAATCGAGGTTTGCCCAATACCAGCAAACTATCGTTTAATTCAAGGATTGTATTGGTGGTTAATTCGTTTTGTCCCAGATACCCATTGTATTGTACCATTAGCATTCCTCCCTCAACAAGCTGAACAGATTGTCTGGCACTGTCGTTATGGAAAACAAGTATTTGTCGTTGTGCTTTTAAGGCTATAAAAGCCATTAGCATGCAGATGGTTATTTTTAATCGCATAGGATATATAAGTTTTACTATTACAAATAAAGTAAAATTAAAGGCATAAAAAAACCGACATAGGTCGGTTTAAATAAAGATGATGTTGTACTCCTTTAAAAAGTAAAGCTCACAGCAAACTGAATTACACTGCTTGTACCTTCAGCATCCATGCCCATTTCATCTTCTTCTACAACATTACTTAAGCCTAAGTTATAGCGAAAATCAAAGCCTAAACCACTCTCTAATTCATATCCTAAACCCAAGGCCAGTGCCAAATCCATGCTTTTAAAGTAATCTTTAATATCCTCTTCACCTTCTTCACTTTCTCCTCCATAGTTATATTCCCAGTCATCTTTGGCCGATAGTAAAAAACCAATCTGCGGACCTGCATTTATACTTAGTCCTTCGATAACATAGTATTTCATCAATAAAGGAATTTGCAGGTAATCAACTTTAATCTTGTCTTCACTTTCATATCCACTTTCCGAATAGGAACTTTTGGCTCCTTGCATTGAATAAAGTAGTTCAGGTTGAAAGGTCAGTTTATCGTTAATACCTATTTGCGCAAAAACACCAAAAGCAGGAGCAGTACGAGAATCTAAATCGTCAAAGTCATCGCCTGAAAAATTAGAAATGTTTAATGCGGCCTTTACTCCAAATTTAGTTTGTGCATTTGAAGAAATAGTGATGCCCATTAATACTACCATTAAAAACAAGAACTTTTTCATAATATTAATTTTAAGGTAAGAATAGTATTCTACTTAAAATAGTGAAATATTCTGGTGCTGTCAAGAGTTGTTTTTTATATTGACGAGTTGATCTGCTACTTAAAAGCCATTGCAATAATCTGAATGAAAGATAGAGCTTATGGATGCCTTTTGAATAGCAGGTGTTTTATAAGCTAAGGTTCTTTTTAAAATATCTTTTTACGGGTTTATACTGATGTATTTTTTCCAGTTCTGACTTTCTTTCATCCGAAGCCAGTACATATTCTTTACAGTTATCGGAGCAAGTGTGATGGTGTAATTTGGCACATTCATCACATTGTATAAACAACAGGTTACAACGAATATTTGCACAGTTTGTATGAGTGTCGCATGGTTTTCCACATTGGTGGCATTTGCTGATGACCTCCTGGCTAATTCTTTCGCCCAGACGATTATCGAAAACGAAGTTTTTGCCTATAAATTTATTTTCTTCACCTTTATGGTCAATTTGTCTTTTATAATCAATAATACCTCCTAATAGCTGATTGACATCTTTAAAACCATGATGCTTTAAAAAAGCACTTGTTTTTTCACATCTTACCCCTCCCGTACAATACAAAAGTACTTTTTCCTCTTCTTTACCTTTCAATAAATCTAATACCTCCGGTAATTCCATAGCAAAAGTAGCAGCCTCCGGTAAAAGGGCTCCATCGAAACGGCCTATCTCACTTTCATAATGATTACGCATATCTACCACTATAGCTCCCTGTTCCATGGCTTTATTCCATTCTGTGGAATCCAGATGCTTACCTACATTGGTTACATCATATTCATCGTCCTGTAATCCGTCAGCTACAATTTTCTGGCGCACTTTAATCTGCAGTTTCAAAAAGGATTTTCCATCATCTTCCACGGCAATTTTGAAAGGTATATCTTGTAAATAGCGGTTGTTTTGTATGCCGTTAACAAATTTATCCCAATGATAATCCGGCACATTCATTTGGGCATTTATGCCTTCCCTGGCGATATATATTCTTCCTAAACAATTTAATTCCTGCCATTGCTCATACAATTCATTCCTTAATTCCTGTGGATTATCTATAATGATATACCGATAAAAAGAAATGGTTTTTCGTTTAAATGTTTCTTTTGAAAGTCTTTCTTTTAACTCTTCAGGACTTAACCTGTTTATTAAATCTCTTCTTTCCTTATTTGGATCCATATCCTGGTTCTTTT
>JBFHEL010000461.1:0-2212 GCA_041584155.1 Saccharicrinis sp. | reverse complement strand
TCAATACAAAATATTTCCCTATTTTTGCTTTTCAAAGCTATAAATAACGTGAGTATTTATTCTGTTTTTATGGCCTCTTATCTTTTATCTCAATTATATGAACCAATTAAATTTAATTAAAAAACTACTGCCGGGATTGTTACCGCTCATTATTTTTGTAATAGCTGATAGTATATGGGGGACCGAGGTTGGGTTATTGGTGGCTATTGGGTTTGGTTTGCTTGAAGTGTGTATTAGTTTAGCTAAAAAGCAAAAGCCTGATAAATTTATTTTATTTGATGTGGGTTTGTTGGTTGCAATGGGTGGGGTATCTCTATTGCTGGAGAATGATTTATTTTTTAAACTAAAACCAGCAGTAATAGGGGTAATGTTATGTGTCCTGCTTGGGATATCGGCTTATGGGAAGCAGAATTTTATGATGGCCATGAGTGGTAGATATATTAAAGGTATAGAGATAAATCCCTGGCAGGAATATGAGTTATTGCAAAGTATAAAAATGCTTTTTTGGTTATTTTCTTTTCATACAATACTGGTCTTTATATCAGCAATAACCATGAGTAAAGAGGCTTGGGTAATGATTAGTGGACCGGGTTTTTATGTTTTATTTGGACTGTACTTTATTTTTGAGTTATATAGTAAACGACGTAAGCAAAAACAATATCAAGTTGAGGAATGGATACCTATTGTAAATGAGGATGGTAAGGTCATTGGGAAAATGCCAAGAAGTATTGCTCACAAAGGAGCAAAGATATTACATCCTGTAGTGCATATGCAGGTCTTAAATTCTAATGGTGAACTTTATTTACAAAAACGTCCGGTTCATAAGCTTGTACAACCAGGAAAATGGGACACTGCAGTAGGAGGTCATGTGGCTGTTGATGAATCGATAGAGATGAGTCTACAGAGAGAAGCATATGAAGAGATTGGTCTTAGCAAATTTAATGCTCAGCCTATTAAACCATATGTTTGGGAAAGTGAAATAGAGAAGGAGTTGGTATTCGCTTTTGTGGCTATCGCAGATACAGAATTACATCCAGACGGAGAAGAGGTAGCAGATGGTCGGTTCTGGCCACTTACTGAAATAGAAGAAAACATTGAGAAAGGAGTGTTTACGCCTAATTTTGAACATGAATATTCGCTCCTGAAAAAATATCTGGCTGCCGTAAATCAATATAGTTATCAATAATTATTTAGCAATAGGTATAGCCTCGGTTCAGTTCCTTTGTGTTTTATGGCTAATGTTTTTATAAGCGTATAGGGTTGTGGGTCTATTCATTTAATTGTAAGGTGTTCAACATTTCAATAAAGGTGTCAAAATAAGGGGCCTTTAATAATAAGGGTTCGTTGGTAACGGGATGTTTAAGCTGAAGTTCTTTGGCATGCAACATCATGGTTGTCATGTTCCAGCGTTCTTTAAATAATTTATTCTGCTTATTACAGCCGTGTGGCCTGTCGCCTATGATAGGATGACGGAGGTGGTTAAGGTGTTTACGTATCTGGTGCATCCTGCCTGTTTTAGGAGATGCTTGTATCAAAGAGTATCGTGAAGTGAGGTGTTTTCCAAAAGGAATTTCCAGTTCAGAACGTTTCAAGCACTTAAATAGAGTAAATGCTTCTTGTTGTTTTCCTCTGTCATTGGTCAGCGGGTAATCTACTTCTATATAATCAGGAAAGTGTCCGCGTACAATAGCTATATAGTTTTTTTGTGTTTCGGGATGTTCAAAGATGGTCTGAAGATTACGGGCAATAACACTACTTAATGCAAATACCAATATTCCGGAGGTTTTACGATCCAGACGATGGATAGGGAATACTTTTTGCTGAATCTGTTCCCGAAGTATTTGTAAGGCAAATTCCTGAGCATCTGTGGCTATGGAACTACGATGCACCAATAAGCCATGTGGTTTATTGATAACAACAAAATATTCGTCCTGGTAAATAATTTCTAACATAGTGTTTTACGGAATCTACAGCCTTTGTGTTTGATAATTTTGATTGTCAACAGATGAAACGAGCCATGGGAATTGTTTCGCACACAAAAGGATGATTAATTCTGGCGAGTTCTCCCGCATTTCGCGGGACAGGCTATATGACCATTGAAAGAAAATTATAAACACATGAAAGAACAGATTTGAATAAGTATGTGTTAAAAAAAATCCCCGTACAAATAATGAACGGGGATTCTCTGTATGAAGAGTTTCTTACATTCTTC
>JBFHEL010000460.1:0-2262 GCA_041584155.1 Saccharicrinis sp. | reverse complement strand
TGCTTATAAAAGCTATGTTTGATTAAAAGGCTTCGCCGAGGGTAAAAAACACACCGCTATCGCCTCTGTTGGTAGCTCCGTAATCAATTCTAAAACTTAGTTTTTCATTTTCCAGTACTCGTAATCTCAGTCCGGCACCAGCCATCACATGCAGGTTATCAAAGAGAGCAGCGTCAAACCTGTCGAAGGCATTTCCTACTCCGGTAAACACTTCGCAGCCAATACGCCACCACATCATTCTGCGGTAAGCCATCTGGGCATAGGCGCTATTGTCTTCGAGGTATTTATAGGGGCGACTAATACCGCGGAAAGCTCTTTTTCCTCCAAGAGCAGATAAGCGGTAAAAAGGAACCTCACCATTTGTAGCCTTTATCATAGCCTGAAAGGCCAATACCTGATCCTTCTTGCCCAGATCGATATAGGTGCGGGCATCTAATTTAAAAGAGCTAAAATCATAGGCTCCCACCTGAGGGAAATAATGAAGAAAGGAGCTTTCGATAAATACACCTGATTTAGGATAGACCACATTATTCCGGTTATCATAGGTAAAGGATGGACCCATACCGGCAATCCAATCCTTACCATATCCTGCTATAGACGTATTAAAAATATCCCCTTCAACATTGTTTACATCGAAATAGGCCATATCGTAGTTTAAACCCACAAACCATTTTTTGTTGATAATCTTTAATAGTCGTCCTGTAAATGCGATTTTATTTTCTTCAATTTCGGAGTAGTAGGTTTTATCTGAAGAATTACCCAAGGTATAAAAACGATCAGGCATTTGTTGTAATACCCATTTGGTTTGAATATACCAGTTCTTCTTAGTGTAAAACTTGGTTGAGAGATAAAACTCATACATCCCGGTGGTTGAAAATTCACTGGAAACTGAGATGCTCGATGGTCTGAAATAGCCTTCACCTTCTTCTTTTCCTCCCAGGTAAAAACGCCACGAGGGTAACAAGCCTATGCTTAGTCCTGTTCTCTCCTCATAACCAACCACAGGCAAAAAGAAAAAAGTGGAATTCTCCTTTTCTATGGTAATTAAATCAATACCCCACTCGGTAATATTTGCCATGGTTTTCAAGATCCCCGATGAACATTCGGGTACCGCATCAACCTTTTGGCCAATACTCCTGGTTAAAGAACATAGTAACAGAAATAAAATAATGCTTTTTTTCATCATTACAATAGCGTCAATGCTTGCGTAAAGTCCGCTATTAAATCCTCTACATCCTCAATGCCTACCGACAAACGGAGCATGGTGTCTCTGATACCCATTTCTGTTTTTTCTTCGTCGGAAAACTCGGCATAAATAGTGGTCCATGGGTGAATGATCAACGACTTATTGTCATTCAGATTAGTAGCTCTTCTGACTACTTGTAATTGATTGATAAAGACATCACATTTTTCCTTGCTTTCTAAATCGATGGTCATCACAGCACCCGGTTTGCTGCTGAATTGCTTTAAACTTAATTCATAACCCGTGTTGTCCGTTAAGCCCGGATAATTTACTGCTTTAATGCGCGAGTGCCCTTTGAAAAAGTCGCCCAGCAGCATGCAGTTGGTAACACAGCGATCTACGCGTAAAGCAAGCACATCTAACCCTATATTTAAATAATGCGCCGTATGTGCTGTCATGCATGAACCCAAATGCCTGAATATCTCTTTCCGTACACGTGCCATAAAGGCCCCTTTGCCATATTTTTTATGCCAGGAGGACAGGGCAGGTAAATGCTCCCAGTCAAATAAGCCATTGTCTAAAATAGCTCCTCCTACGGCTGTTGCTCCTCCTGAAATAAATTTGGTGGTCGACATCACCTCTATATCCACACCAAATCGTGATGAATCAAAAACATAAGGCGGGGTAATGGTAGAGTCAGCAACCACGACAAGCTTTTTTTGACGTGCCAGCACACTCAATTGAGCGATATCGATGATCTCAAGCTGAGGATTGGTGATGGTCTCGAAAAATAAAACACGGGTCATCTTATCGATATGGGCTTCTACTTCGCGGGTATTGCTCATATCTACAAAGCGAACCTCAATACCCCAGGCCGGAAGTGTCTCCTTAAAAAAAGCATAGGTGTGACCAAACAGGTGATTCGAAGAAACAATATTGCCTCCTTTTTCTACCAGCGTAAGGATGGCTGTTGAAATGGCCGCCATGCCCGAGGACATGGCCATTACCCCATGGGCTCCGCTTACTTCTTTTAACTTACTCTCAAAATATTCTACCGTTGGGTTTGAAGTGCGACTGTA
>JBFHEL010000459.1:0-2377 GCA_041584155.1 Saccharicrinis sp. | reverse complement strand
TTGGGTGTTACTTTTTTCTCTTTGCCATTCTTGTCCAGCTTTACTTCAATGGAGTTCTCTGCTGGCGTCCACCATCCATCCATGGAAAAGGGTGGATTGGCAATTACCCGGTCAAATAACATCAGTTCATTATCCTCGTTACGGTGGCGTGGGTCTATTAGGGTATCACCCTTGCGTATGTCGGCATCCATAAAGTTATGGAGCAACATATTCAGCTTGCCGATAGCCCAGGTGCCCAGGTTCTTTTCCTGTCCAAATAAAGAAACGTTTACGTTGTTGCCCACCTTGCCATTAGGTTGCTCAGCAATATATCGGGCGCTCTCAATGAGCATACCCCCGGAGCCACAGGTTGGGTCGTATATCTTTTGTTTGGGTTGTGGTTTAATTAGTTGAACTATCAATTGCACCACACCTCGGGGCGTATAAAACTCACCTCCTTTTTTACCGGCATCGTCAGCAAATTGTTTAATCAGGTACTCGTAGGCATCGCCTAACAGGTCACTTGTTTTCAAATGGTCATTGCGCAATGAGTGTTGGTTAAAATGCCTGAGTAAACGTTGTAATACCTCATCGGATAGTTTCTCCTTATCGCCAAACTTTGTGGCGGTCATTACTCCTTCCAACTGGGTGTTTTCCCGTTCAATGGCGGCAAAGGCTTTATCCAGGGCGACACCAATATTCTCGGTATAGGTTTTAATGTTCTCCCATCGGGCTTCTTCAGGAAGGAAGAAGTAGGTTTCATCCTCAGCATCTTCACGGGAGATGCCATCCCTTTCCATAATGTTATCCACTTCCTCCTGAAATACATCGTTAGAGCGTTTCAGGAAAAGTAAACCAAAAATGTAGTTTTTAAAGTCTGAAGAGTCGATGCTTCCACGTAATATATTGGCCGAATCCCATAACCAGGACTCCAGTGTCTCGAGTGTGAGTTTGTTTATAGTCATTGAATTAGTACTTGTTATTGTATAGAGAGTTCGAATTTAAGAAAAAGAAGTGATGTATAATGGAGATGAAACAATACAATTTATTAACATTCATTAAGTACACCTAAAGTATAATATTTTGCACTGATTTTATGGCTGAACTTTCTCACTAGTGAACTACTACTAATTCACTAGTGAAATAATGTCTAAGTATATTGACAATCATACCTCTATGGGGTTGGTGTGTTAGAAAAAATTGAAATGGTGAAGATCAGACCTGAAATTATAATAAAAAGCTGTTTTATAAGTATCTTATAGGATAGTTAAAATCACAGAGAGGAAAAGATAAGATTAATAAACATCCACCTTACTACCTCCCTATGTAATACAGATAGAGTCTTTTATGTGAAATATAGATAAGACTCATTTTTTTATGCTGAACGGTTAGCTCTTTACTTACAATTTGTATTATGTAACGAAATAATTATAGCTTTTGAAGAAAGTTTATTTTTTAAATAGAACGCTCTCTTAAAATAGTATTTACCTTATACATAGCAACAATTGAATCTTTAGGAATAACCAGGTCTCCAGAAAAATCAGGATTAATAGCTCTAAGGGTTATCTTATTTTGTTCCTTATGTTCATACACTTTCCTCACTAACCTGAGGCTATTATAAAATGAGTTAGTAACTACCAGATAGCTTTCTCCAAATATTAGGAAATCAAGGTTATGTATTTTCTTTAAAGCAACAACATCTCCACTTGTTATTTCGGGGCTCATGGCCATACCGGGTACTCTTATTGTTTTTGTTTCTTCTTTAAATGAACTAAGTTCCAGTGTTTTATTTATTGAATTTATGATCATGGTGTTTGTTTAATAATGTGGTTTAAATAGTTGAAGTTGATTTTTTGAATACAGTCTCTTTTGTTTTTTCTGAATTAATCGTGATCGATCTCTTATGGCATGAGCAATTTCATTAATCTGCCTTTCTATATCTGAATCAATCCAGCTTCGGCGTAGGTATTGATTTTTTAACTGCTTAAATATTTTTGGATCATGTTCCAGATAATACTTTAATGCAGTGTTGTAAACCAAAAAACTTTCCTCTTTTTGCATACTGATATCGATTCCTGTTATAAAACAACGTCTGTTTTTTCTAGCTTCCTCAATCCTTAGTTTTACGTCATCCCCAAACCTAATATTCCGTTTATTTAAAGGTGTGCCGCTTGCCTCTATATTTAAAGGGTCAGAATGCATACCCTTAATACGATTTAGACTTGGGTCAGAATGTATACCCTTTTGGTTAAGTTCCGATTGGTCAGAATGTATACTCTTTGATAATTCAATGCATTTTGTTCTTATCAAATTTGATATCTGATCCTGAACCAGCTTTGAATGTTCTTGAGTAATATTTTTTAGTTTTAATCTATTCTTATTGTAGGCTGAAGATTTA
>JBFHEL010000458.1:0-2391 GCA_041584155.1 Saccharicrinis sp. | reverse complement strand
TTGCAAAAGATCGATGCCGAGTTGTCTTCTGGTAATCAACTAAATTTTATCAAATCGATGAAGGTAAAATGTGCCTATCAATTGGTTGATGATTCTGTGATGTTTTATAAAGATAACTTTATCCAGGCCGATTTTGATTATTTGCCCGTTAGCGGGGATTCTGCTCAAAAACGTTTGGAATTGTTATTTACCGAGTATTCTTCTTTCGATAAGGTTGAGATTAATCCTTCAAAAAATATTGATCTTACTTCTAAAAACCTTAGCTATGAATCCATAAAACAGATCGATTACCAAAAGAGAGACTCCACTTACTGGAACAGTATTCGTCATCTAAAACTATCATCTGATGATATAGAAAAATATGCCATTATTGATTCTGTTAATCAGATAAAGCAGGTAAAGCTGGCCAATGATTTAGTTCAAATGGGCTTGAATGGGTATTTTGATTTAGGAAAATTTGAAATAGGTCCGTATACCGATTTTGTTCAGTCGAATGAAATTGAAGGACTACGTTTTTATTTTGGGGGTCGTACCAGTTCTGAAATTAGTGAAAATTGGATGTGGTATGGAGGGGTAGGTTATGGTACGGATAATAGCTTACTAACAGGCCATGGTGGTGTAGGATATCGCTTTAACGATACAAAACGTAAAGTATTAAAATTGGAATATGATGACCAGTATATCAGGATGGGTGAAAATCGTAAAATCTTGTTTTTATATGAAAATATGCTTAGCCCCTCGGAAACCAATCTCATATCCAGTATTTTTGCAAGAGATACATTCGATGAACTCTATCGTCAGAAGAGTGTCCATTTTTCTTTCGAAAATGAATGGCGTACCGGATTTTCCACCTATTTTTCGATGGCTTATAAAGAGCAGTTTTCTCCCGAGTATTACCCTTTTATGATGAACGATCAGGAGATTAGTTCGGTTAAGGTCATGGAAGCAGGCATGGGTTTAAGGCTCTCCTGGAAGGAAAGTGTAATAGATGATGGTTTTATGCGTATGTATGTTTCTTCTGATTATCCAATCATCAATTTATTAACTAACATAGGAAAGGTAGATTATAATGATGCTAGTAATTGGTATGCTAAGGTTCATCTTACCTTGAAAGCTAAACGGTATTTTGGACAAACACTTTTTGATTATGCTGTTGAAGCAGGTAAGGTATTTGGTACTTTGCCCTATACCATGCTTGAGATACCAAGAGGCAATGAAACCTATGGTTATTATCGTTATGATTTTAATTTGATTAATTATCTGGAATTTATACATGATCAATATATACATACCTATCTGGAGTATCATATGAATGGTTTTTTCTTTAACAGATTGCCTTTGTTAAAGCGACTGGGACTGAGGGAAGTAGTATCAGCAAAGGGGATGATTGGTAGTTTAAGTAATAAGCAATTTAATGGCATCGATTTGCCCGTAGATGCTGGCTCTGTGGAAGGAACTTATGTAGAAGTTGGAGCAGGTGTGGAAAATGTATTACGTTTCTTTCGTGTGGAAGGGGTATGGCGCATTCGACCTACTTCAGTGCAAAATGTTCCTGATTTTGGGATTAGAGTGAAATTTGAAGTTAAATTATAACTATTAATCATTTGTAGACTTGGGTGAGCTAAGGCAGGGAAATCTGTTTAATGGTTTGAATCAGAAGTCTTGTAGATAAAAATTCACAGACTGTCGATTCTATTTTTGAATCAATAACTTTGTTTCTATTTTTGAATCATTAAGTTTAGCTAATGAGTTATATTTCTATGTTGTAAATAAGTTGCTTAATTTGTTGTAAATTAGAAGTATAATGAATAGTCGAAAGTGTTTTTTTGTTTTAAAAAAAATTAAAATTATGAAGAGAGTAACAAAGCATTTAGGAAAATTATTATTACTAGCAGTTATTTTTGCAACGGGCTCAATTTTCGCCCAACCTCAGGGACAGCAAGGACCTCCTCCAATTCCTGATGAAGAAAAAATAGAAGAAATGGTAAGTGATCTTGCCAAAGAAATTAACCTTTCAGATTCTCAGCAAGAGGACGTTTTGGAATTATTTACCAATCATTTTAATGAGGTAAAGGAGCAGATGGAAAGTGGTTCAAGACCCAGTAGAGAGGATATGGAGGAGCTAAAAAAAGATTTTGAAGAGGATGTAAAAGAGATTTTAACAGAAGAGCAGCAGGCTAAGTTTGAGTCCTATATGAAAAAACAAGAGAAAAATAGACCATCTCAATCTCAGCAGCGTTAGTTTTTTTAAATGTTGCCATTTGTAAGGAGGCTTTAATTATTTATAAATAGGCCTGGTTAAGCAAAAATATATAATTATAATAAGCGGGAAATCTGATGCTTTAAGCGATGATTTACCCGCTTTTTTTATTGGTAAATAATTTATTGCTG
>JBFHEL010000457.1:0-2413 GCA_041584155.1 Saccharicrinis sp. | reverse complement strand
GTTGAATATGACCAGAATAAAGCCTTTGAGAATGCTGATTTTATCTACGCTAAAAACTGGTCATCGTTTAACGACTATGGAGAAGTAAAATGTATGGACATGAACTGGACTGTTGACGAAAAGAAAATGTCATTAACCAATAACGCAAAGTTTATGCACTGTCTGCCTGTACGCAGAAATATGATTGTAACTGATGGTGTTATCGAAAGTAAAAACTCCTTAGTGGTGCAAGAAGCTGCTAACAGAGTTATTTCAGCTCAGACCGTAATCAAACGAATGCTTGAAAAATTACAAGAATAAAAAATTACCTCTTGTAAAAAATGGCTTAAGAATTCTCAAGCAACCTGGTATTTAACAGGTTTGCTGATTATTCAACCAATATAAATTGTAATAAAATATTTGATACTGAATATATGCAAGATATAACCATTGTAAAAGTTGGTGGCAAAGTAGTGGAAACACCCGAAACCTTGCAAGAGCTGCTGAAAGATTTTGCAAGCCTTCCCGGATTAAAAATTCTGGTTCACGGCGGCGGACGCTCGGCTACCAAAGTAGCAGAAAAGCTGGGCATAGAAACTAAAATGGTTGAAGGAAGAAGAATTACCGATCTGGAAACACTGAAAGTAGTAACAATGGTCTATGCCGGATTGGTAAATAAAAACATTGTCGCTTCACTTCAGGCCAAGGGAACTAATGCCATTGGACTGACGGGAGCAGACTTAAACCTTATAAAAGCCGTAAAAAGACCAGTCGTTGATATTGATTATGGTTATGTTGGAGATGTAGAATCGGTTCAGATAGAAGAACTAATGGATCTGCTCAATAAAAATGTGGTGCCTGTTATTGCGCCATTAACCCACGATGGAAATGGCAATATGCTCAACACCAATGCCGACACCATGGCCTCGGCCTTAGCCAGTGCTCTGGCCAGTCATTACAAGGTAAACCTGGTATATTGCTTTGAGAAAAAAGGGGTTCTAAGCAATCCCAACAATGACGAGGCTGTAATTCCAGAGCTTACTCATCAGCTTTTTAAAGCCTATCAGGAAAGTGGTGTTATAGCCGAAGGTATGATTCCTAAACTTGATAACGGATTCCATGCCTTAGAGCAGGGTGTATGCAAAGTAACGATCACCAATACACAGGGTTTAAAACAAGGCTTAAATGGTGGAACTCTCTTAAAAAAGAACTAATGGAAAACTTTGAACAAGTAAGCAATGATGCCATTGAACTTTTAAAAAAGATGATTTCCATCGAATCTCTTAGCAGACAAGAAGATAAGGTAGCCGACTTAATTGAACTATACCTGAAACAAAAAGGTTATAAGCCCAACAGAAAGGGGAATAACATATGGGTTTGGAGCGGCGATAAAAATCCGGACAAACCGGTTATTTTATTAAACTCACACATTGACACTGTGAAGCCATCCTCTAAATGGACCTACAAGCCATATGAACCTATCCTAAAGGATGACATCCTCTATGGCCTGGGAAGTAACGACGCAGGCGGACCTCTGGTATCCTTACTTGCCACATTTCTTCTTTTAGCAAAAACTGAACAACCCTACAACCTTGTTTTTGCCGCAACTGCTGAAGAAGAGATTTCTGGAACCAATGGAGTAGCCTCCATATTGGAAGATATTGGCAAAATTGACTTAGGTATCGTTGGTGAACCTACCCAAATGCATATGGCAGTAGCAGAAAAAGGGCTGCTGGTTTTAGATTGTGAAACCAAAGGAAAAGCAGGCCATGCTGCCAGAAACGAAGGCATAAATGCTATATACTTAGCACTCAAAGATATTGAGTGGTTTAAAAACTATCAATTTCCTGAGGTATCGGATTTGTTTGGCCCCGTTAAAATGACGGTAACACAAATAGAGGCAGGCTCACAACACAATGTAGTACCTGACAAATGCAAATTTGTTGTAGACGTTAGGGTGAATGAAAGATATACTAACCTGCAGGCTGTTGAACATATTCAAAAGCACACTACATGTCAAGTCATCCCTCGTAGCATCCGGCTAAACAGCTCCTTTATTCCGCTTGATCATCCGGTGGTTAAAAGAGGAAAAGAGCTTGGCAGAGATTATTATGGTTCGCCAACTACTTCTGATCAGGCTTTAATGCATTTTACTACATTAAAAATAGGTCCAGGAGATTCGGCACGTTCACATACTGCCGATGAATATATCAAACTAAGTGAAATAAAGGAGGGTATATTTATCTATCTCCAACTATTACAAGACCTAAGAATTGATAGTTAATTCTTACATAAAGATGACAAATGTCATAAAATACTGCAAGTTAATTTGAATTTGTAAGTTTATTAAATTATATTTGCCTCAACTATAAGAAAAGTAGATAACGCAATTAACAATTTATAATCTCCTTCCTTTTTTAGAGGCTTTAAAATC
>JBFHEL010000456.1:0-2441 GCA_041584155.1 Saccharicrinis sp. | reverse complement strand
CCCGCATTAATAGCAGCAATACCTGTAGGCGCGACCACTATGAATTTTTTATGCGTATTGGCACAAATATACTTTAAAAAAGTACTCTTACCAGTACCTGCTTTACCTGTTAAAAAAACAGATCTATTTGTATACTGAACCAATTTTAAAGCATCCTGAAACTCTGCATTATCGGTATCAATATTATTTATCCATTCATCCATTTATTTTTTTTCTTCCTCCTCTTGCTGTTTCTCCTCTTTCTGCATGCCATAACGTTTCATCACATTATATGCTTTGTACATTCCCAGCTCACCGGCTTTACTTAAATCCATGGTACCTTGTTCATCCTGTTTAAGGAAAATACGTGTCAACCCTCTGTTAAAATAAGCTTCTGCAAATAAGGGATTAAGTTGAATAGCTTTAGTAAAATTACTCAATGCATTCTTATAATCTTTACGCACACATTGTAAAATAGCCAGATTATAGTAAGCAAATTCAAAATCAGGCTTCAGTTCCAACACTTTATTTAAATCTTGCTCAACTAAATCGTAATCGAGCATTCTTTTCACCACATTATCTTTCTTTTCTGTATTTTGCTGTTGAGCAGAGACAACGCTTTTAGTAGTTAATTTTATAGGCAATTCTTCTTCATCGAAGGACTGCATTATTTGAACCATTTTAAAACGAACACTTGCTCTATTCAGATAATAAAAAAACCGCTCTGTTTTTTCACCCAGGTTATTATCAATAATATAATCATAATCAGCAATAGCACTGCTATAATTAAGAACAACACCATATAAAATAGCCCTGATAAATCTTAAATCGGCATGATTAGGATTAATGGCAAGGAATTCTGAAACATTATCAACATTAGCCAAATAATCCATGGCATTTTCTCCTTCCTGCACCTTTTCTTTATTCGAAAATACCAACGGTTTATGAAAGGCCTTACGATTATTAAACTGGTTAATCTCTGGTTTGAAATAAGGCGTACGGTTATTTAAGGAATCATTGGTAAAGAAGGTTAAGCTATAAAATTTCTCCAGATCAATTATTATATTCTGATTTTGTATTTTACCCTTCAATGATTTAATTTCATCCACCTCTCCCTGATCCACACTGAAATCATCTAACACAGCGATTTTATCATGATTATTGATATCTTCATCCGATTGACTTCGGGTTTCCTTGGGCTTATTACTACCTGATTTTTTGGTCTTATTTATGTTTTCAGCTTGTTTTCTCTGGTCTTGCTCCAGCTTAATAGCCATATTCATATCTTTTCTACTCTCCGTTTCCAATCCTAACCTTGCAAACGCCTGACTTCGTGCCATATAAGCGTCAGGATAATCTGGATAATGACTCACAATAAGATTTAAATCGGAGATAGCATTTCTATACTGACCCACCCTTAGATACAATAAAGATCGGTTATAGAGAGTAAGCAGGTCGTTGGGGTTTAATGCGAGTACTCTGGAAAAATCATCAATCGCATTATTTATATCTCCAATCTCCACTCTTAATATACCCCGATTTGCATAAGCCATCACATTTTTAGGTTCAAATTCTATGACCTTATTAAAATCCGCCATAGTACCTTCCAAATCATCTAACTGATATCTTATTACACCTCTTAAGGCATAATACATGGTTTGTTGGCCATCAAGTTTAATAGCCTCATTGATTCGTGATAATGCCTTTCCAAAATCATTCACATCATAATAAATAGCTGCACTAAAACGATAGGCTTCTGCTACAAGAGGATTTACTTCAATCGCTTCATCCATATCAGTAACTGCGCCTATAGTATCTTTCATATTTAATTTAGCAATAGCTCTATTAATATAAGCACCATATTGAGCTGGTTCTAATTTTAGTACCGAACTAAAATCTCCAACTGCCTTGTCGTATTTTTCCATATCCATAAACACCAGACCCCTATTGAAAAAAATACTTATATTTTCGGGCTCTATTCGCAAACCCTCCCCATAATCCTGAAGTGCTCCTTCATTATTACCTAATTTATTTCTTATATCACCTCTGAAACGATAAAACTCGCCATAGAAAGGACTTATTTCCAAAGCCTTATCCATATCTTTCTCGGCACCTATCAGATCGTCAAGACTATATTTTGCCCTGGCACGAAAATAATATGGTACTCCCAAATAAGGTTTTGTGTTAATAATCTTATTAAAAAAAGAAATAGCTAATACATATTCTTGCTGATAAAGGGCAAACCGTCCAGAATCGAGTACTTTATCGGTATTTATCTGAGCTTTAGAACTAAATCCTGAAAACAATAGGAGTATAGTGAAAAATATTTTAAAATTCTTTTGCATAAAAACAGTGTTAGGAGAAATTCCTAAATTTTAGCAAACAAATATAATAAGATTCGCGAAACAGAATAATCTGAATAATAAGTTTAATTGCTGTAATCTTTAGTATTTCATTAAAAT
>JBFHEL010000455.1:0-2491 GCA_041584155.1 Saccharicrinis sp. | reverse complement strand
TTTAGACGGGCGATTGACATCCTCACGGATACCAGGAAGACTTAAACAACCTTCTGACTCATTTGACTTTCCATCACCATACTCCGTGATTATTGGATTTATCAACACTTTTTTAAACCCTTCTAATTCCGGGAATTCTTCTTTCAAAGGATCTGCATCAATAACAATTAAACGTATTGATTTTCCAATCTGGGGTGCTGCCAATCCAATACCATCCGATTTATACATGGTTTGCCACATATTATCAATCAGCTCCTTTAAGCCTTCATAATTTTCATCAATTTCATCTGCCACCCTGCGTAAAACAGGATGACCATACACAACTACTGGTAATATCATAATGTATAATTTCCTTTTTGTTCTAAATATGACTGCAAAATAATAGTGGCACTAATTTTATCCACTAAAGCCTTATTTTGCCTTGCCTTTTTCTTTAATCCTCCATCAATCATAGCCTGAAAAGCTATTTTTGAGGTAAAACGTTCATCCACCCATACAACGTCCAGATGGGGGAATTTGTTTTTTAAACGATTATAAAATGGCTTGATATATTTCATCGACTCAGAATCTTCTCCGCTCGCCTGCTTAGGATAACCTAAAACAATCAGCTCCACCTCTTCTGAACCGAAATATTTTTCTAGGTAGTCAATCAAAGTATGCGAGGGTACAGTATCCAGCCCATTTGCTACTATTTGCAATGGATCTGTAACTGCCAAACCCGATTTCTTCCTGCCATAATCTATGGCTAATATTCTTCCCATTCAAATCTTTTAAGTAGGCAAAAATAATGGTTTTATAGCAAAGTCTATCATTCTCAAACCAATGATATTATATTTTAACGATCTTATATATCAAAAAAACATAAATTACTCATAGGCCAGCAACCATTAAAGCACCAATAAATAAAACTCTTTAGTAAAAACAGCATAAGACTATTGATAGTTTAACTTTAGCCATCCTGATGAATCTATCCCTTTAATAACTCATTAGGTTTAAAACACACGACCTTATTACTAAACCTTTTGTGCATTTTAAAACCGATAAGCATTATATAATTCTCTATTTCAGAGGCTCAGTCCTAACTCAATCCTCTTTTAAAATTAAAAGTGGTTGATGGTTGCAATTGTTCTGATTCTTTAAATTTCTTAAACAATTTAACGGGTAAATGTTTAGATGGCGTTTCTGTTCGCAGATCAAATAAAAACCTAAAAAAGCCTTCTTTCTTCAAGGTGTTGGCATATTGAAGCAGAGCCACAGGTGTTTTTGAGTGCACCGAAGTCATTCCATTTCTCACATAGCGTTTAAACTCTTTTTGCGTATTATCAGTAAACTCATCCTCTTTATTATAGACATCAACAGGCATACGGGCAAAAAACAGTTGAGGATTTGAATAAACAGGAAGAATTCCATCACGGGAAGTTCCTTTTTGCAGATTTTCGAAATCATTTTCTACAGGGTAGGTTATTTGTTTTATCCCCAATGATTTTATTCCTCGTATGGCAGCATCATTATAGGTATAAACCCTCTCGTTGGAAACAACATTTACCCCCTTGGGTAACATATCCAACTGAGAAAGATGACTGATCACAAAATTCTTCATCCCTTTACGAACCAACCATTTAATATTTTGCTGTACTTGCAGAACATGATTTTCGGTAATAAAGCCTGGTAGCTCAATATAAAAACGAGATATATTTTTTTGAAAGAAGGGACTATCAAAAGGTATTTTTCTCCAGTCTGACTTATGCAAGTCCAAAAATATTCCGTCAAAGTCGTCTACCCTTAACTTCCTTAACCACTCCAGATTATCTATTCTAACATAAAATTCAGGTCTGTTTTTCTTAGGATTCAGAATCTGAATATCCTGGCGTATTTTTCGTTTATAGGCGCCACTGATAGGTTTGGTTCGTTCGTGTTTTAATGTTTCAAACTTATTGGAAAAATTCTTTGAAGGAAGGCCAATCAAATAAACATCATTTCCTTTTCGTATTTCTTTCTCTGTATAAATCTCCACCCAATCATCCGTTTTGGCAAATTCCTTTACCTTAACCGACACAGCATCACCTACTTTATTAGACACACGAAGCTGTTGTCCTTTTTCAATATCTACATTAGCATTTACACAAAAGCCATGATCGCTCAAGCGCACAACTTTACCTACAAAAACGCCATTATTGGTATTTTCAGAGATGGCTCCTTTCACTCTTCCTCCCATAAAATATCCTGTCTTCTCCCTACCAAAATCCCACTTCAGCAGTTCTTCTGCTTCAGCTAATCTTGAAGGATCATCTATAGCCATTCTATAGGCCTGTGCAACTCTATAAACATAAGCTGCCGATTTCATGCGGCCTTCTATTTTCAGCGATGCTACTTTCATTCGTGCGAAATCAGGCACCTGTTTAATCTGCTGATTATCTTTCAACGAAAAAATAGCATGTTCTTTACCATTATCATTAAATAATCTTCTACAGGGCTGTGTACATTGTCCACG
>JBFHEL010000454.1:0-2501 GCA_041584155.1 Saccharicrinis sp. | reverse complement strand
TACAAGGAAAAGGATATACTCATGGGGTGCAGTTTTGAATTTACTGTAGTCGCTGAAGATGAAATCTCAGCCAGCCATTATATTGATATGGCAAGGTCGGAGATAAAAAGAATTGAAAAAATTATTTCCTCCTGGGATAGTTCCTCTGAAACGTCATTAATTAACAAAAATGCCGGAATACAACCTACTAAAGTAAGTGACGAACTCTTTAATCTGATAGAGAGGGCAATCAAGATTTCAAAGCTAACCAATGGAGCCTTTGACATCAGCTATGCATCGATGGACAAAATATGGAAATTTGATGGAAGCATGAAAGAAATGCCTTCTCCAGAACTTGTTAAAGAATCAATTGCTCACATCGACTTTACGAATATTGAATTAGACAATGAAAAGAAAACTGTATATCTCCGCAATAAAGGTATGAGAATTGGTTTTGGAGGCATTGGGAAAGGATATGCTGCAGATAAAGCAAAAGAACTGTTAATGAAAAACGGAGTAACAGCAGGCATCATCAATGCTTCTGGCGACTTAAATACATGGGGTACCCAACCCGATGGCAAAGAATGGATGGTAGCTATTATCAACCCGCTGAATAAAAGCAAGGTATTTTCCTGGCTTCCTGTAAAAAACGGGGCAGTGGTCACTTCCGGGGACTACGAAAACTACGTCACCTTCAATGGTCAAAGATATTCACACATTATTGATCCACGAACAGGTTATCCCAGCAAAGGGATTTTAAGTGTAACTATTTTTACCAGCTCTGCAGAGATTGCCGATGCCCTGGCCACATCCATTTTTGTTATGGGGGTTGATACCGGTCTGGATCTTATCAACCAGCTCAAAGGCATTGAATGCATCATTGTAGATGCTGACAATAAAATCATTACCTCAAAAAATATTGATCTGGATCAAACAAATCAATATTCTCTGAAATAAAGAAATATAAATTTAAAATTTTAATCAGATGGATACTATAATAAATCAGCCATGGCTTAAGATTGCAATAGTTCTAACTACAATCATCCTATCCAGTTCATGCACTACTCTTAAGGAATATGAAAAAATTAACATTAACGATCCCGACATGGTTTTAAGTGATAAAAAGCTCAATAAATTCGAAACTAATTATCAGGTATACCGGGAAGGAGCTTCTGGTGCCAATGGAGGAAAAGCGGGAGGAGGTTGTGGTTGCAACTAACCACAACAATCACCTGCCATCTTCTGGCAATCTCACATTAATTTATAAAACCACACGAATGAAGACATTACAATTCATACTAATATTTGTAATTATCTCAGCAAATATAGTCGCACAATCTGATAGTACTGCCGTTTATAAAAAGCGTGTACTGGAAAGTACAGAAGTAGACATTCTATCCAGCTATTTTAAACAGCAAGGAGATAACGCAGCGGTTACGGGAGGTATCGGAAATGAAGAATTAACCGACTTTACCCCAAATATCATTATTAGCATGCCCCTTAACGACGATGCTATACTTACTGTAGATTTTGGTTTCTCTACCTACACCTCGGCTTCTTCGAGTAATGCAGATCCTTTTGACGCTTCCGGTGCTTCCTCTGGGGAGGACGAGGATGACGAGCATGATGATGATGACGATGACCAAATCGCTATGATTACCGGTAGTCCCTGGCTTGCCTCATCAGGTGCTTCTGAAAAAGACACATGGGTTAATCTGAATGTTGGTTACACTCATTACTCTGACGACAGAAATAAAATATGGCGCGCCAATACATCCTATGCTAAAGAATTTGACTATACATCGTTTGGATTCGGAGGCGGATTCAGTAAATTATTTAACGAAAAAAATACCGAGATAGGAATAAATGCCAATCTTTATTTGGATACCTGGAAACCCGTATATCCCACAGAACTGGACACCTACCTCGAAGAGAATGGAAATCTGACATCGGGATTTTTTAGTACGGCGGATATTTTAGATCAGAGCGGGAGTGTGACGGATAAAGGTGGGAACACCTGGAATCCTGAAAGCTTTATGCTTATTACCGATAAGGGAAGAAACACTTACTCATTTTCCCTGTCCTTTTCTCAGATACTCAGTCGCAATGCCCAGGTTTCTATCTTTGCCGATTTGGTTCAACAGAATGGATGGCTTTCAAACCCAATGCAACGCGTTTACTTTGCCGATAAAAACAATTACTTTATTGGCAACAGCGAGAGTATTCCCTATTATACCAGCAAACAAAACACCGACGTTTTTATGCTTGCTGATGACATTGAACAACTGCCCGACACACGTCTTAAAATTCCCATTGGAATGCGATTAAATTATTTCATAAATGAATTTATAAGCCTGAGAACCTATTACAGATACTATACTGATGATTGGGGTATTCATTCAAACACCTATCAAGTAGAACTGCCCATTAAATTCTTAAGGAATTTTACCCTTTACCCGAGCTTCAGATATTACGACCAAACAGCGGCCGACTATTTTGCACCTTTTGATACCCATCTTTCC
>JBFHEL010000453.1:0-2501 GCA_041584155.1 Saccharicrinis sp. | reverse complement strand
GTTAGCTAAACGAGGCATTGAAGAGGAGGCTTGTGGCATTGAGCTGGATAAGGATATTCAGTTCACAAAACTCTTTCCGCTTATTGCTAAAGAAAATCTGACACAGGAGTTTATTCATTGGTTGCTAAACGGGGGAGAAGGTATTGCCCAGAAACAGATTTGGCTCAGGGCCGATAAATTATCGGCCAATGATATTAGTAATGAGGCTAATCTTACTCGTTTGCAAACTCAGCGGCTTCGTTTCCGAAGTAAAACGCTGAAACCTTTGGCTGTTAACTATAAGCGAAGTGTGTTTTATCAATTGGATCTCAGTCATGTGGCTTCAGAGTATCGTCGATCGGGGAATGCATTACCTGAAGAGCTACCTCTAAGTGAACGACCATTAATCAGAGCAAGGGATTTAATGTTTCGTTCTTCTTTTTATCAATCAACCGATCCTCATAAGTCGGCTACCTATGAAAAGGAGGCCTTTGCCACATTACATGATGTAATTACCCAGTCAATTGATCACGGAAATATCCCAAAACTAAATATTTATTCCGATCAGATTATATGGGGTCGCAGTCCTGCCAGACTTGATTTGGCAGGAGGATGGTCAGATACGCCTCCTTTTTGTATGCAATTTGGAGGTAGTGTGGTAAATATTGCGGTTGAGATGAATGGGCAACCACCTATTCAGATTTTTATCAGGCTTTCTTCTGAACCGGTTATTACGCTCCGCTCTATTGATAATGGGGAAGCTGAAGTTGTCAGCACTTATGAGGAACTAGCGCAATACAATACTGTTGTTTCGTCCTTTTCTATTCCTAAAGCAGCACTTTGTCTGGCTGGATTTCATCCTGATTTTTGTGGTGCTCAATTTAAATCATTAAAGGAGCAGTTATCTTCCTTTGGTGGAGGTTTTGAAATGTCGATGTTAAGTGCAATCCCCAAGGGTTCGGGTTTGGGCACCAGCTCAATACTTGGTGCAACTATTTTAGGTGTCTTATCCGATTTCTGCAGTTTTTCATGGAATAAGCATGAGATAGCACACCGGACCTTAATACTGGAACAGCTATTAACAGCCGGAGGAGGATGGCAGGATCAGTATGGCGGTATTTTGTCAGGTGTAAAACTACTGGAGTCAGAACCGGGTACGCAGGAAAAAATGCGTGTGCGTTGGTTGCCTGATCAATTGTTTACACAAACAGAGTATAAAGGAAATTGGTTATTGTATTATACCGGTATTACCAGAGTAGCCAAAAATATTTTAGGAGAAATTGTACGAGGAATGTTTTTGAATCAGGGCAAAGTATTGTCCACTGTTGAAGATATCAAAAGGCATTCGAAATATATGGCAGAGTTAATTCAAACTGGTGATTTTGAAGGGGTTGGTAAGATGTTGTTACGTTCCTGGGAATATAATAAAGTCCTCGACTCAGGAACATCATCACCGGAAATAGAGCAGATCATTCATAAAATAGCAGATTATGCCCTGGGATATAAGTTGCTGGGTGCCGGAGGTGGTGGATTTATTTTAATCTGTGCAAAAGATAATGAGGCTGCTGCAAGGATTCAGACTTCTTTAACAGAAAATCCACCTAACAGTAAAGCCAGATTTGTGAAGATGGAAATGAGTAAGTTGGGTTTCCAATTGTCACGATCTTAATGAATTTGTTGAGCGAAAGGGATGGATTAATCATAAAGATCATTTTGCCTTAAAACAGCGTGTTAAATAAGTCATGCCCCAAAGAAGGTGGGAAAGGATTTGAAAATTAACAATTTAAACGTCTGGTAATTTGTAATCTAAAGTCGATTTAAAATCGTTTTAAGCCAAATTAATATGGAATAAATATGCAATACCACATAAAAATAGCTTTTGTATTTACTTTGATTCTTACTTCTGTTCAGCTTTTTTCGCAACAGGAGATTAAGCTAAAGGTCGAATCCCAATATCTGTTCTCTTCCAAAGATAATCTGCAACCTTTTTATCAATACACCAATCAATGGGGAGTGGTTTCGGCCTTTGAGCAATCGCAAGGACTCATGATAGCAGGGTTGCAGTATCAACTGGTAAACAAAACAAAATTGCAACTGAATGTCGGCACTTCGGGTGTATTCAGAAATAACATGGAAGATAGTTTTTTGCAAGAGGCTTATATCAATGGTAAGTTATTTAATTTTATGGATATCAGCATAGGAAAGCAAGCCTGGTCACCGGTGTCATACAATGATCAGCTCACAGTAGGTGGTTTTATGCGCAATGCCAATGCCCGTCCTATTCCCCGGGCACAGATAGGTATTTTTGACTATTGGCCGGTGAGTTTTTTGAATGGGGTTATTGAAATAAAAGGTGGTTTATCGCATGGTTTATTGAATGATGACAGAACAAGTTTGGGCTTAAGTAATGAAGCCAATGATGTTCAGGTACATGAAAAGTGGGCATATATAAAAGGTGCTAAGATGAAAGTTCAGCCTTATCTGGGTTTGTTTCATGGGGCTCTGATGGGAGGTAAACGAGC
>JBFHEL010000452.1:0-2507 GCA_041584155.1 Saccharicrinis sp. | reverse complement strand
GGTATTTTTAATTAATTTGTATCGCAAAAGCAAAAGTTTTAGTCAGGCAATAAAGTTATTTAGCTTAAACTAAAGTAAGACCACTAACGCGGAGTATTGCAAAATTTCAGTTACACCAAATTAATAAAAGAGATACAAAACGTTATTTTATACAAGATGCTATCAATTATGATAAATAATGAAATATTTAGGTTAATTTTTAGGTTTTTTAAAATTTGCTAATTACATTGGAATTCAAACTGAGACTAAACCTTCATCAAATACACATGAAATTCAATAAATATACTGTTTATTCATTTATCGTACTGTTTTTCTTACATCACACCTTATTACTTGCACAAAATCAAGCATCAGAATTTAATATAGACCCATCCAATATTGATAAGTTAGAACAGACAATATTTAAAAAGATTAATGAAATCAGGACGAATAAACGAATGCCTGCGTTAATATGGGACAATTTAATTTATCGAGCTACAAAAGACCATGCAAATTATCTTGTCAAGGAAAAAAAGATATCACATTTTCAGGAGTCAGAAGTAGCAAAAACACCTGATAAAAGGGTTCGTATTCATGGTGGTGTGATCTATGATTTTGTAGGCGAAAATATACAATCAATATCTTTAATGGAATCATTCACAGTAAAGGGTAAGAAGCAAAGCATCGGTAATTTTGAGCAAGCAGCTGAAGCCATTGTCTTACTATGGAAGGAATCTAATAATGATTATAAAAAAATAATCTCAAAAGATTATAACTACTCGGCGCTGTCGGTGGCATATGATCAAGTTAATCAAAGGATAGTTGCCGTTCAGTTATTTGCTTATTCCTATGTTGCACCTACAATAACTGAATACCCGGACTACTCCTCTTCTTTGTTTCAAACAAATACGCAATTACCTTATGGTTTAAAGAAAAAAAAGGAAAAGAAGCAAGATAAGCTGTGGATTGAAAAATTTAAGACTTTACAATACGATAAAACCTTTTTAGTAGGAAATTTCAAAGATGCCAAACAGCTTTTTAAAGGGCGAAATAGTGGAATTGCCTTTGAGTTTATACCCATTAGTGATTATGATAAAGGTTCAGAAGCATTTTTAAAAACGCCCAACAGAAGAAACGGTGCCTTTGAGTTAAATGGTGAACTTTCCAAACCGATATACAGGAGAAACTTATTTAAATACAGCAAAGAAAATATTCCCCGCGAATATTTAATCTATAGCAAGCTATTAAAGATTAAAAAGGCACCGGAGTATTTTGCCCTCCCTTTACCACTGAATACACAAGAAAAAGAGTATAATATATTCTTAATAAAGAATAAAAGATTGCTTAGCCATAGAAGCTATATCAATCTGCCAATGAAATTTTTCGAGATGCCCTTTCCGGAGCTGTCTTATAAAACTGGTTTTAATCAAATTGAGCCTTCTTTGTTTTTTGATACAGAGGACGAACTGGATACAATATTCATACATATAGATTACCCTGCAGGCTGCGCTGAATTGGAAAGGTCAGAAAGCGAAAATATTATTAATACCCTGGAGCAGTTCAAAGATGATTTGATGGCTATAAAGGCATCGGCTTACACCAGTATAGAAGGGGATTCGATTAGTAATAAGCAACTGGCTGAGGAAAGATGGCACCACGTTTATAATCTGATAAAGCCAGAAATTAAAGAGAAGCTTATTGATTATGATATAATTATGGGAGAGTCATGGGATTTATTTTACAAACAGATCAAAGGAACAAAGTTAGCTCACCTGAGAAGATGGAATAAAACCAGGATTAGAAATTATGTTAATCAGCATAAGCATGATAGTTTGGTGAATCAAATACTAAATCAACAGCGTTATGTTACTTATCAATTGATATATAAAAAGGAGGTGAATAAAACTATTATTTCTAAGCAAACAGCCTTGGCCCGGTTTGATTCTCTTGTAAATAAACTAAGAAAGAAAGACCTGTTAAATAAAAATGAATATAAAGAGCTGGAAGAAGCACAGCTGGCGTATTATCATGATATTATTTTAGAGGATACTACCCTGTCGAAACCATTTATTACATTGCCTTATATTTTTAAGCACCCAGAATTCAAGTATCATGAGTCTTTGTTTAGATATCTTGTCTTAAAAAACATATCAGATCATGAACTATATAATGAATGGCATAAAATTGGTTTTTCCCCCTATCTGCCTTCTAAAATTAAAAAAGAACTGATTTATAACAATAATGTACTGATTTATAACAATTTTTTTAATGGAATTTCTGATGTAATGGTAAATCCGGTGAGTTGCTATCAGACCCGAAAAAGAGATTTTTATTTTGAAAATATAAAGACTAAATCGCATGAAGAGTTAAATGCGAAGAAAGATGCCTATTATATTTTAAAAGAGCTGGGTCATTTTATTAAGCAACAACGAAAAGTAAATGGAGACAGTTTGACCCATGAACTCTGGAAGTTTTACTATATGCATAGTATGAAGACACTAAACGATGAAGTCCCCAAAAACATGGAG
>JBFHEL010000451.1:0-2525 GCA_041584155.1 Saccharicrinis sp. | reverse complement strand
CTGGGAGGTAAAAATCTAAGTAAATATGGAACCACAAAGCCAATTACTCATGGAAAAGAACAAAAAGGGGAAACAGAGAATTTCCGGTTCGGAAGCATTGCTTCGATCATTAATATGTGAGGGAGTGGATTTAATTTTTGGTTATCCCGGAGGTGCTATCATGCCTGTGTATGATGCACTTTATGATTATCAGGATAAACTTCGCCATGTCCTCACTCGTCATGAACAAGGAGCTGTTCATGCAGCGCAAGGGTTTGCCAGGGTAACAGGAAAAGTGGGTGTCTGTTTTGCTACATCAGGTCCAGGAGCAACCAATACAGTAACCGGAATAGCGGATGCTATGATTGATTCTACTCCTATGGTGGTGATTACAGGTCAGGTGGGATCTCCTTTGTTAGGAACAGATGCATTTCAGGAAATTGATGTGTTGGGGATCACCCAACCCATTACCAAATGGAATTACCTGGTTAAATCAGCTGAGGAAATTCCTGACGCTATTGCCCGGGCTTTTCATATCGCTTCAACAGGGCGTCCAGGACCTGTAGTAATTGATATAACCAAGGACGCACAGTTTGGAGAAGTAGAATTTGAGTATAAAAAGGTAAAACATATACGTAGTTATATTCCTGTGCCACTGACTAAGCAGGAATCTTTGATTGATGCAGCAGAGATCATTAATGCTGCTAAAAAACCTCTTGCGCTTGTAGGGCAAGGCGTTATTCTGGGGCATGCAGAAGCTGAATTGAAGGCTTTTCTTGATAAATCAGGAATACCGGCAGCCTGGACTCTTCTTGGATTATCGGCCATGCCTACTGATTATGAGTTAAATGTAGGTATGTTAGGTATGCATGGGAATTTTGGTCCCAATGTAAAAACCAATGAATGCGATGTGTTAATTGCCATTGGAATGCGTTTTGATGATAGGGTAACTGGTGATGTTTCGCGGTATGCAAATCAGGCTAAAGTGATTCATCTCGAAATTGATCCTGCTGAGGTAAATAAAATTATAAAGGCAGATGTAGCTGTTTTAGGAAGTGTAAAAGATACGCTGCCTCAGCTAACAGATGTGATTAAGCCATGCGCTTATCCCGAGTGGCTGAATGAGTTCAGGTCGTGTGATGAGATAGAAAATGAAAAGGTAATTTCCAATGAGGTGTTCCCTTCTCAGGATGGAATTACTATGGGAGAAGTAGTTCACAAAGTATCAAAAGCATTTCACGATGACGCAATCATGGTCACAGATGTAGGTCAGCATCAGATGATGGCTTCGCGTTATTTTAACTTTAAGCAATCCCGAAGTGTGGTTACCTCAGGAGGACTGGGTACCATGGGCTTTGGTTTGCCTGCCGCTCTGGGAGCTAAATTAGGAAGACCTGATCGCGATGTATGCGTGTTTATTGGAGACGGAGGTTTTCAGATGACCATTCAGGAGTTAGGGACTATTTTTCAGACCAAAGCAGCTGTTAAAATCATCCTTTTGAACAATAATTTTCTGGGTATGGTTCGTCAATGGCAGGAACTATTCTTCGATAAACGCTATGCCTCAACAGAATTGGATAATCCCGATTTCCAAATGATTGCCAAAGGTTATGGGATCAATTCAAGTTTGGTTACTTCGCGGGATCAATTGGATGGCGCTATTGAAAAAATGGCCAAAACAGAAGGTGCTTATCTGTTAGAGGTAAGAGTAGAAAAAGAAGGTAATGTATTTCCTATGGTACCTTCAGGATGTTCTGTTTCAGATATCCGTTTAGAATAGTTTTTGTTCAATCATTAAATTTGACACCATGCAGCAAGAATTCACCTTGACCATATTTTCAGAGAACCATGTTGGTTTGCTTAATCAGGTTACAACAGCATTTACCCGTCGTAGTATTAATATAGAAAGCTTAAATACTTCGGAATCATCGCTTGAGGGTATTCATAAGTTTACCATTGTGGTTTATTCCACAAGAGAACAAATAGATAAACTGATCGGGCAACTGGAAAAAAAGATAGATGTTCTCAAGGTTTTTGTGTTTACCACAGATGAAATTATTCATCAGGAATTAGCCTTGTATAAGGTGCCTACAGATGCTTTGTTAAACGGAAACGAAATTGAGCAGATTGTTCGAAAGTATGGGGCAAGAATCATGGAAGTGACTCCCGAATATACGGTAATTGAAAAAACAGGTCACAAAGCCGAAACCCAGGAGTTATTTGTTAAACTAGATAAATATGGTGTTCTTCAATTTATTCGTTCTGGCCGAATAGCCATCACTAAATTAAGAACAGAGCTGCTGGAAAAATATTTGAAGAAGCTGAGAACAGAGGCTAAAATCAGAGGAATTGAAGAATTTTAATCATTAATTTATTTTGGATAGAGGTGCAAGGCTTCTTTCTGCTAAATTATTATATAGGTTATGGATAATAAAATTTATGTGTTCGATACCACGTTAAGGGATGGAGAACAGGTCCCGGGTTGTCAGTTGAATACTATTGAAAAAATAGAAGTGGCCAGGCAACTTGAAAAACTGGGTGTCGAT
>JBFHEL010000450.1:0-2540 GCA_041584155.1 Saccharicrinis sp. | reverse complement strand
TAAAGGGTGGCATCTGGTAGCAAATCCATATGCTGCTTATATAAATGCAGCAAGCGATGGTTTTGATTTTGGAGGATTTGAGAAGACAATTTATATAAGAAAAGGAGATGATGTAGTAACTACTTATGATTTATCAAATCCAGATATACCGGTAGTTGTAAATGAAGGAAGTAATATATTGTCACCTAATCAGGGTATTTGGGTATGGACGTCAACAGCAGGTTCAGAGATAACTATTTCGGGTTCAGCCAGAGAGCAACAATCAACGGCAGTATCATTAAAAAGTGTTTCAACAGTAAATAGTAATGAATTACGTTTTGAGTTAGAAAGTGATTATTCTAGTGATGAAACCGTATTGGTATTTAGTGAGAATGGATCAGAGTCAGCTAATAGTTATGATGTCGATAAAATGTTGGCCTATGGTTCGATAGCTAATTTATATAGTCTAAAAGATGGGGAGGATTTGGTGATAAATACGCTTCCTGAAGTAGTCAGTGAAACAATAGTTCCATTGGGATATAAAGTTGCTTCAAGTGGATTAGGCGAGTTTACTTTTAAAGTGACTAATATTGATGATTTTGATGAGGACTATTCTGTTTATTTGTATGACCTGGGAGAAGATGCAGTGATTAATCTTCGCGAAGAATCGAGTTATACCTTCACGCCTACCAAAACACAAGATCATGATCGTTTTGAGATCAGGTTAGAGAGTGAAGCAGTCACCACAGCTATTGATGAAAAAGAAGAGACAGCTCTTTCAGGCGACAATGTGATGATTTATTCGGTGAAACAAACGGCTACGGTTCAGGTATCGGATGATGTGCTCTTAGGCAGTGACCGATTGATTGAAGTCTTTAATTTGGCCGGTCAGTTAATCGCAACATCAGAGCTGAATACAACAACTACCGAGATTGATTTACCACAAACCAATACGGTGTATATTATTAAAGTAAGTATTGATAATACATCGTATCAGGAAAAGGTGGTGAGTTTGAATTAATAAGGTTTTGTGGAGGGACTTAAGTTGCGCACCAAAAAATAAAGATAGAGGCGAGGGCTTCACGATATGTGGAGCCCTCGCTGTTGTTTATATCGGTTTTGTAATATTTCTGGATATAGTTTTATGTTTATTAATGAATCGTGTTAAGCATGTGGTGAACCTAATACTAAAGTTGTTAAATAATTTGTATTATTTTAATTTAACTGTATAATAGCATATCCCGAATGGTTAATGACCCGAGCGTTATATATGATTCGCAATTACGCTGATTAATCCATCGGCATAATACGAAGTGCTCCCTTTATTATCAAAATGTTATTATATGAATAAAACAGTTGTAATGATAATTGTGCTATTCAAGTGAAACGAAGGAAAAGTTCATTTTAATATACAACTGTTTTGCGCTAAAAAAATGGTATAATTCCATTGTGTTTTTATCTTAATAAATATTCTTGTTTTCCAGATATTCGCCTTTGGAAAAAAATAACGGCATTTGTGTATGAGAAGTGAAACCTTTTAAAAAAAATACGTATTTAACTCTATGGGGTTATTTCTATCCATGCTAAAGATTTACGTGTTGTTGTAATATAAAATGAGAGAGATGAGAAAGGTTTACGCTTTTTTAGTTATTGTATTGCTGTTTATGGGTTTGGGTGTTAGTAATGCCCAGTATTCCTATTATTATTATGGTAATACAGGAACTTATGATTATTCAGAAACTACTGCCTGGGATGGTGATCAACCTCCAGCTGATGGAATTTTGGATGATATGATTTGGATTCCACCTGGTTCTGAAATTACCAGGGCTGACACTGGGAGTGGAGATGATATTATTGCTGGAGGAAGTTATTACACTTATAGTGGATATATTTTTGGCACATTTACCATTGAGGGTGATCTGGATGTAACAGGAGGTACCTTTTATATTGGTGATGGCGGAACTGTAATCGTTTATGGTAATTTAGAAGCTGCGGAAACTGTATTTGTAGATGATGGAGGTACATTAATTGTTTATGGAGATGTAGATGTAACAGGAGAATTATGGGTTGATACTCAGGGAACAGTTGTTGTACAAGGTGATTTAACAACTACTCAGTTATCTGGTGGAGATATTAATTATCTTTATGGAGATGTGGTTATTGGTGGAGATGCAGATATCTATAGTGCCTATATGTCAACCAGTACAAATCTTGTTGTTGGGGGTGATTTATATATGAATGCTGACTTATATCAATCCTCCTATGGTGATGTTTATGTCATTGGGGAGAGTACTATTGAAGGTTCGTACAGCGGATATCGCGAAACAGGTGATAAAGAGGATTTGAGAAATGATGATGACTATGACGAGTTAGAGGATTTGTTATCAGAATTAAACATCATAACAGAAGCCGGTATTACGCAAAATACTCCCGGAACCTATACCTTTGTGGTGCCTGATGGCGTATTTATTATAAGTGTTGAGTGTTGGGGTGCTGGAGGTGCCGGAGGTGGTTCTTCGAGTAATAACTCAGGAGGTTCCGGTGGTGGTGGAGGTGCCTAT
>JBFHEL010000449.1:0-2547 GCA_041584155.1 Saccharicrinis sp. | reverse complement strand
TATCTATAATGATATACCGATAAAAAGAAATGGTTTTTCGTTTAAATGTTTCTTTTGAAAGTCTTTCTTTTAACTCTTCAGGACTTAACCTGTTTATTAAATCTCTTCTTTCCTTATTTGGATCCATATCCTGGTTCTTTTACTATTTATTGTCAAATTAATGAAGTCTGATGAATATCTTTTCAGGCTCAGGAGGAGATCAGATGCCGATACTCCTTACCTTTTGCACTGAGATAAAAATGGGTTTATAAAACACATCCTTTTTAGGGAAAATGTGATTTACTCGCGTGATATCCCAATTTTACTTCGACAGAGCATATGGAATAATTCCGAAGTGTAAATGAATAGTGTTAAGGAATGAGTGAACTTAACGCTAATGTCATTCAACAATCCATATTATGCATGCATTGGTATTCATCAAAAAAAAATCTGGGCAAATATAATAAAAGATAATAAGGTCTGTAAATACAATAAGGAGTTTTACATTAAAAAGCCTCCAGCCGAAATAAATCAGCTGAAGGCTTTAGATAGTATGGTATTATATTTTTATTCTGCGATAACCACAAAATAGTTTTTCTTTCCTTTTTGGAACAACAAATATTTATCATTCAACAGGTTCTCTGCATTGACAATCATTTCTGCAGCAGCTATTTTTTCTTTATTTAAACTAACGCCACCTCCTTTAATGGTTTTACGAGCTTCGCCTTTCGAAGGGAAAATAGCAGTTTGAACAGCCAATAGCTCCAGAATATCAATTCCGGTTTCCACCTCTGATTTTGAGATGTTAAAAGTGGGTACTCCTTCAAATACAGATAAGAAAGTATCTTCATCTATCTTCTTTAGGGCATCCATAGTTGCTTTACCAAATAATATCTGACTGGCTTCAACTGAGGCGTCATAGGCATCGCGACCATGAATCATAACGGTTACTTCTTCGGCCAGTCTTTTTTGAAGGGCTCGAGTATGAGGAGCTTCAGCATGTTCTTTTACCAGTGCAGCAATTTCTTCCTGAGTTAACAGGGTAAATATCTTAATATATTTTTCAGCATCTGCATCCGAAGTATTGAGCCAGAACTGATAGAATTTATAAGGACTGGTTCTTTTGGGGTCTAACCAAATATTACCCGATTCGGTTTTTCCAAACTTACCTCCATCGGCTTTGGTAATTAAAGGACAAGTCATGGCATAGGCTTTCCCTTCTTCCTCCTGGGAGCTCATTCTTCGGATCAATTCTGTTCCGGTAGTAATATTTCCCCATTGATCTGATCCTCCCATTTGTAACTTACATCCGTATGTTTTATACAAATGATAAAAGTCGGTTCCTTGAACCAATTGGTAGGTAAACTCTGTAAATGACAGTCCTGAATTAGATTCGCCACTTATTCTTTTTTTCACAGAATCCTTAGCCATCATATAATTTACGGTAATATGCTTACCAATATCACGAATGAAACCTAGGAACGAAAACTCCTTCATCCAGTCGTAATTGTTCACCATTAAGGCTTGGTTTTCAGCGCCACTTTCAAAATCCAGAAACTTGCTCAATTGATTTTTCAGACAGTCCTGGTTGTGGCGAAGGGTTTCTTCGTCTAAGAGGTTACGCTCGTCCGATTTTCCGGAAGGATCACCTATCATACCCGTAGCTCCTCCTACCAATACGATAGGTCTGTGTCCACATACCTGAAGGTGTTTTAGCATCATTACCGATACCAGATGTCCAATATGAAGAGAGTCGGCTGTTGGATCAATGCCTACATAAGCCGTTGTTATTTCTTTTTGTAATTGCTCTTCCGTTCCCGGCATCATATCGTGAATCATGCCACGCCATTTCAGTTCCTCAACAAAATTCATGTTTGTATTTTTGAATTGTATTTTCTATTTTTTTAACCAAGGGCAAAGATAAGTAATTAGATGAATAGATATAAGGCAAAAGATAAAAGTCTAAATATAAAATGATCAGCTAACTTACTTAAGTGGTTGTTGTAATTACCTCCTGCATCTTATTTTTAGCATCTTGCTTATCAAAATTCAGATATGGAAAAATACGGGGAGCAAACTCTCCAAGAGGTTTATATAAGATGGAGCTTTCCCGGGTTTGTTCGGGAATAATGTTAAGTGTTTTATCAATGGATATAAAAACAGCCATTACTATACTCAGTATAAAGCCAATTTTTACCAATGAAAATAAAGCACCCATGATACGGTTAATTAAACCCAGTGCCACAGCTTCAACTAATTTATTAACGCCTTTGGCAATGAGATGTACTCCGATAACGATGGCTATGAAAGTTAAAATAAATGCAATGATTCCGATATAAGAGCTGGAAAAATGCTGGGCAAGCCATTGTTCGGTAAAACTGGAAAATTTGATGGCACCTAAAACACCTAAAACTAATGCTGCCAGCGAGGCCAGTTCAATGATTAATCCATTTCTAAATCCCCTGATAATGGCCAGAATAAGGATGATTCCTACAACAATATCAAAATAGTTCATGACTTAGTTTTTTGCTAAAATAAGCTAAATTTTCACTTTTTTAGTACTCTAGG
>JBFHEL010000448.1:0-2558 GCA_041584155.1 Saccharicrinis sp. | reverse complement strand
GGTTTAGGGCTTGGTTTAGCCATATCAAAAGAAAATGCAATCCTTTTGGGTGGTGATCTTACTGTTGAATCTAAAAAAAATCAGGGGGCTACATTTAAACTCTATATACCCTATATCCCTGTGAATCAATCATAATACGTCCAGTTAAGCTATCGTGCTTATAATAAAAGCAATACGTCAGGAGAAATTAAACTACCGTTATTGATAAGGTAGTAAGCTATCTTGTATTAGTATATTGAAAAAAAGCAGAGCATGGTTTTAGGGGCATGCTACGATTTATGCATGCTACTGTTATGTTCTATAAAAAATATATTTACATACTAATCTGGAATATAAGGTGTATTTCAAAATATTCTAGGCAGATTTGTATCTGGAAAGAGAAGGAGGATTAAGGACTAACAAAATGCAGATGACTGAGTATTTATACACGTTTAGTTATGAACATGGCGAAAGTGAGCTGTGTAAACTTGAATCGAAGTACATTTTTAATCAGGAAGAAGAAAATAAGGAACTAGTATCTTCTTTACAAATAGAACCCTCGAGTAGTGCCTTTATTAAAAAGAGGCTCCACTTAAGTTCGTCTTCAGAAGATTACGAAACCTTAATTAAGCAAATTAAAAGGCAAAAGATTTGTATTGAAGGTTTTAAAGTAGAGTATCTGGTTTGTGATGGTGATTCTACAGAATATTCCGATCGGCTGAGCAAGTTAAAAGATGTTGGGTATAGCATTGAGGGTACGCCCGATTATTATCACCCAAGTACAACCTACGGCTTATGTTATTTTCAAAGAGCATGGCATTTTGGGGTTTTAATTAAAGATAATTTTGATTGGCATAAACATCGACAAAAACCATTTTCGTACAGTAATTCAATAGGTGCAAATGTTGCAAAAGCCATTGTTAATATAGCCTCTGCAGCCAATACAGAAGTAAGCCTGTTGGATGCCTGCTGTGGAGTAGGTACCATTATGCTCGAAGCTTGTTTTGTAGGTTATAAAATAGATGGATGCGATATAAATAGGAAAATATGTCAGGATGCGCGCCAAAATCTGGATCACTTTAATTATGCCGCTAAGGTTTACCGTTCTGATTTAAAAGATATTAATAAGAATTATCAGGCGGCAATTGTTGATTTGCCATATAATTTATTTAGCACGGTGTCTGATGATGAAATCATTCATATTATGGAGTCGGCTGCCAAGGTTACTGATCGACTGGTAATTGTTTCTACTTCTGACATTAGTACCTTAATAAAACATGTGGGGTTTCAGTTATTAGATAGCTGTCGTGTTAGCAAAAGCGGGAAAAGGCAGTTTGCACGTAAAATATGGGTTTGTAAAAAGCAAGAGTGAGTTTGGTTGTTTAAAATTAATTTTTCACATCATAGAGTACACATTAAAGACTCAGTAAAGATCTCTGAAATTGGACCGGGTGCATGACAGTTGGGTCAAAATACAAGTTGGAGAAGTATGACAGAAACCGAAGCAGTTACGCTGGTTTATCAATCTTTATTTTTTGGTGTTAATTTTTTTCAATACCGCCCACAATTATTGACATAGTACTGGTGATGAATATTTGGGTAAGGCGCTTAAAGGCACAAACCGAAGTAAAATAGTTATCCATACTAAATTTGGCTATAGACTTACAGGTATTTTAATTTTTAGTTTTGTCGTAAGACAAGGATGATGTGCAATTGCAGTAAAAATAACAGACTACATTGAAAGGTAAAGTTACACTTGTCGTTTGGTCGGACCCTAAGGTATAAGCATGGGATTATTAAAATGTGTAAGTCTGCTGAAAAAGAAGTATTTGTAATTGAGTAAATATTCGCTAAATTAGATAAGGTATTAATCTATATTCTTGTCAAACCAAAAGGCATCAATCACAAAACACAAAAAATGAAATACTATTTCGAAAAAAAAATGAATTGCTCCTTCGATCATGCAGTAGAAAGAGCAATAGAAGGACTCAAAAAAGAAGGGTTTGGAGTCTTAACAGAAATTAATATACACGAAAAGCTCAACGAAAAATTAGGTGTTGATTTCAGGAAATACCGGATACTTGGGGCATGTAATCCTGCTTTTGCCTATCAAGCACTGCAGCAAGAGGATAAAATAGGAACCATGTTGCCTTGTAATGTCATTGTTCAGGAAATTTCAGAAACTCAAACGGAAGTTGCTGCTGTTGACCCGATGGCTTCTATGCAATCAGTAGAAAATGTGAAACTGGCAGGTATTGCAAATGAAGTTCAGCAAAAACTTAAAAGGTTTATTGATACTATTTAATCCTGGGTTTTCATTTCTATACTGATTTTCCTTTTGGATACTTCCCTATTCACATTAAATCAGATGGGTTTGTTGTGATTAAAATTTAAGGTTTTGGTAAATCACTATTTCAAATTGTGTATATACCTGCCATAGCAAGGAGCTTTTTTAAGCAAAAATGGGTTTTAAAAAAACTATTAAGAGCTATTTTCAAAATATGATTGAACTTATAAGGACAAATTCTGATAACGAATATTTTCATTATCTGGTTTCCGGTTTAGATAGAGATCTGGCC
>JBFHEL010000447.1:0-2600 GCA_041584155.1 Saccharicrinis sp. | reverse complement strand
TGCTTCTTCTGCAATTTTAATTAAATCCATTTTTATAAAATCTTTTGCATTTAACAAATACATGCAATATTACGTGAACCACCTGTTCAATAAGAGATTACATGCAGATTGTACAATCGGGCGCAAAATTACATTTTTTATCTCGGTAATGAAAATTTTACAGTAGTTTTTTAGTCATTTAAATACCTCATTGATGGTTCATAATTATTCAATCATTGCGCTATGTTTTCAAATAGTCTTGGGGCATGGGGAGATAGTCCTGTTTATTTATAACTCGGATTGTGTGTTGGCACTTTGTCATAAGCATTGAAAATGCCATTAAACAAGGCTTTAAAGAAACGATGCATAACCTGTCCCGATTGCTTTCTAGAGCATCCTTCTTGTGAGCCCAGATAAAGCAACGAAGTGTCTTGTTTAGAAGCAGTGTTGATGCAAAATAGATTTTCGAATGCATATTGCGGATTTAAAGGATTGTTTTACTTCTTTGTAATTGAGATAACTAACTGGATGGTAACTCATATGTGAGCCTTTTGCATACGGTTTACATCTGGTGTAAACAGCTTATTTAGAAGATGTCTAAAGTTAAAACAAATTTCCCTGTACGGCTTCTGGGTTTATTTCTACAATTTTATTTAGTGTAATATACCAAATAAAACCTTTAACGTGCATATTGCCCATGCTTTTGATTTGTCTGATATATTGTAATATTTGTTTTTGGTATTTATTCTCTTCTTTATCGCCAAATTTATAATCGATCACATGAGTTTCTTTACCAATAAATACCACTCTGTCTGGTCGGTATGAACCATTGGGTGTTAAAATAGTATTTTCTTTTTTGATCAGATGTGAGCTATTAAACCATTCCCGGGTTTGGTTCTGTGATATCAGTTTTTTAATCTCTACACTTAGATGTTCCTTGTCATCTTCTGAAAGTTTGCCTTCAAAAATCATCTTTGTGAGTGCATTCTCAACATCCTCAATACTTGTGATGTTTTCAAAAGCCTCATGCATAATTTTACCAAAGTTTACTTTGCTCTTTTTCAGATCTTTGGAGAAAAAATCATCACTCTCTGTTTTGATAGCAATGCTATCGTTGTTTAACAGGTTATTGGTAAAGGGTTTGAGTTGTTCACTTGCAGTATCACTTTGTAAAGTGATGTGTTCTTTCTTTTCAGGTATCTCTCCATAGGTAAATGTATTTTCTTCCTGATTCCATCCTGTATTAAAATCAATATAGCCTTCTGCCGTTGTAATTTTTCCATTGCTTAATGAAAAATACATTAAGTCTGAAATATTACTTAATCCACTCTTATTATTTTTTGATGGAGTAGGACCATAGGTGATTAATACTTCGCAACTACGCGTAAATGCTACATAAAGCAGATTAATACTATCTACATACTGGTATAAACGCTCCTGAAAATATTCTTCTTTAAAGATAGTGTTTCTTAGCTTACTATTATAGGTTACAGGTAAGAGTTTAATGGCATTAAAAGGTTCTTGCTGAGGCTGACACCAGATGATATTGTTATTTATTTCGGTATCCAGTTTCCAGTTACAAAAAGGAATGATAACGGCTTTAAATTCAAGTCCTTTGGATTTATGTATAGTCATAATTTTAATAGCATCCTGATCGTCAGGTACTGCAATAGCTTCAGTTTTTCCTTTGTCATCCCACCATTCAATAAAAGCCGATAAATCAGGAAAATGATCCCTGATAAACTGATTGGTGCAGTTGATAAAGGCCTGAATAAAGATACCTTGTTCTTCCTTGACGGCAGCAGGGAGTTGGTGTGCCAGATACTCAACTAACTCGAGTAAGGGTTTCTGACGTTTGCTTAATAACTCATCTATCCAGCTATAGTTTTTGTCAGCAAAACTTTCCGAAGCAGTATAATGAAAATAATTCCCAATTTCAATATTGGTTTCCAGATCACTCTCATTGAGTAATTGCCTGTTTAAAACCATATCTGCTTTTAAAATAATATTATTGGGATTCTGTAGGTATTTGATTTGTGCGATGATAAAGTTAATGGCAGTTGATCCGCATAAAAAAAGCGACTCGTTGGAGACAACTGGCAGCATATTTCCATCTTTTGAATAGCTACCCGATAATAAGGCATTGGCTACTATTTCGCCTTCGCCTTTTTTTCTGACCAGTATGCAAATATCGCGATAGGTATATCCTTTAGCTAACAGGTTCTCTATTTTAGTTACCATGGCAGGAAGCATCTGTTCGTGATAACTCAGCTCTTTCTCCGAAGCTAAAAAACTGGCTTGAATATGACCTTTGTTTTCTTCTTTATGCTTAGGTGTTTGCTGAAATACATCAAGATAAGCATGGGATATCTTGTTTTTATATAAGGCAATAATATCTTCGTCCTTTATATATTCCGACAGACTATGGTTAAAATCGGCCTGAATGTATTGAGCCGCTGCAGTAAATAGTGAATTATTATATTGAATGATGTTTGAGAAACTACGCCAGTTTTTATCCAGGGTTTTTTGCTGGTTGCCGTGCTGCCTGAAGTCTTCTGTTATTTTATGGTCGAGTAGGTTCCAGTCGGAATTACGCCATCGATAAATAGATTGTTTAACAT
>JBFHEL010000446.1:0-2600 GCA_041584155.1 Saccharicrinis sp. | reverse complement strand
TAGCCTATGTGGCCATTGAAAATTAAATTTAAACACATGAAAAAGATTAGTATAGTCATCCTGTTGTTGTTTGTTGTTGTTTTTGTGGGGAATTGGATATATGGTAACCGTGCTGGAGTGAAGTTGGATAATCGCTTGAAGGCCAGTATTGAATCAGGAACTATTCCCGTCGATATTTCTTATAGTAAGGTGAGGGTGAATCCTTTGTTTTCAGAGTTTACCTTTTATGATTTAATCATTAAGGATAAAGATGCAGGATTTGAGCTGGCATCAAAAGTGCTAAAGGTGAATATGAAATATTTAGAGGCTGTTGAATTATCTCAGACCTATCGTCTTGAAGAATTAACAAAGTGCAGGTTATTATTTGATCAGTTTAATCTAAAAATTAAGGATAATATACCTTTAATAGATTCAGAACGTCTAGACGTTGATTTTGAGGGTTCTGTTAATCCGTTTCAAAATTCAGTTTTTTCATATCAATTTCCAACTAAAAAGCAAGCACTTAAGGTAAAGCTACAAGGGACTCATGTAAATTTTGCCTCTCTAAGTAATAAACGTATTGCACCTGCACCCGTTTCAGGAAATGATGAGCTGAAAAACGTTGATATGAGTATTTGTTGGAACCCCGATAGCTCTAGTTTACTGGTTAAAAAGTTCAGGCTTGATTCTGATATGATGAATATAAAAAGTGATGCAGTATTTACCTATGAAGGGGATAGGGTTGATTCATGTAAGCTAATTAAGGTCGATTTTAATACAGATATTCAAAACAGAACAGGCTTATCGTGGGGAGATCCAAACCGGGAGGGTTTATTTATGTTGGGTTCGGCAGTTAATAACTCTTCAGGGAGTTTGTTTTTTAAGAATAATGGAGAGATGGATGGCATAAAGTCATCATTTGACATGCACTTGCATTTAAAAAATCTGAGCGTGAAATATGTAGGGAGTGCGAAAGCTCGTTTGGATGCCCAGGCCTCTTTGGTTGGTCTGCATGCTGAAGATATATCCATCAGCGAATTTACCGTGAATACAACCTTAAAGGATCAGCATATTATTGTAGATGATACGAGGTTATTGCTTCCCTTTTTTAGCGCTGATTTATATGCCGATATAAATATTAATCAAACAAAACCAGATGATTCGGAGATTAATGAGATGGTATTACAGATCGGACATATTAAACCGTCATTTCAAAAGGGAATAAAAAATATTGAGTATATGTTAGGTTTAAAGTTGCCTAAAGAAGGGGACGATTATGTTTTTAAGGTAAAAGGAACGGTGACTAATCCGCAGGTACAAGGAATTCACTATTAAATATTAGCGTATGATCCGAATTATTTATGTATGGATGAGTGTTTTTTATTTAATACCCTTTAGAATCTGAAATATGCCTTGTTAAATCTAGCTATACCAGATCAGTATCCATTACTATTTTATACTGGCAACAAAATGATCAGCCATTGGTGAATAATTGTTTCACAGATATATCAAGCGCTAGTATTTTCAATCAAATAATACTTCATAAGCAAATTGATTGTAAAAATGATTAGCTTAAAAATAAGCATAAAAAAAGCCCGTCGCAGAGACGGGCTTTTATTTTATATAGTGAACTGTAATTATTTTACAGAATCCATGTATTGGATTAATTCACATACTTTAGCTGAATAACCCATTTCGTTATCATACCAAGAAACAACTTTTACAAAGTTGTCAGATAAAGAAATACCAGCTTTAGCGTCAAAGATAGAAGTACGAGTATCACCGATGAAGTCGTTAGAAACAACCATATCCTCAGTATAACCAAGAACACCAGCTAATGCTCCTTCTGAAGCTTCTTTCATTGCAGCACAGATAGCTTCGTAAGAAGCACCTTTTTCTAAACGTGCAGTTAAGTCAACAACAGATACATCTGGAGTTGGAACACGGAAAGCCATACCAGTTAATTTACCGTTAAGCTCAGGAATTACTTTACCTACAGCTTTAGCAGCACCAGTAGAAGAAGGAATAATGTTTTGACCAGCTCCACGTCCACCTCTCCAGTCTTTCATAGAAGGACCGTCAACAGTTTTTTGTGTAGCAGTAGTTGCGTGAACAGTTGTCATTAAACCTTCAACAATACCAAACTTGTCATTTAATACTTTTGCAATAGGAGCAAGACAGTTTGTTGTACAAGAAGCGTTAGAAACAAAGTTCATGTCGTTAGTGTAAGTAGCGTTGTTTACACCCATAACGAACATTGGAGTGTCGTCTTTAGAAGGAGCAGACATTACTACTTTTTTAGCACCAGCGTCGATGTGACCTTGTGCTTTTTCTTTAGTTAAGAATAAACCAGTAGACTCAACTACGTACTCAGCTTCAACAGCTCCCCAGTTAATGTCAGCAGGATTTCTCTCAGCTGTAACACGAATCTCAGATCCATTAACTACTAACTTACCATTCTTTACTTCAACAGTACCGTCAAAGATACCATGAGTAGAATCATACTTTAACATGTAAGCCATGTAATCAACATCAATAAGGTCATTGATAGCTACAACTTCAATAGTTCCTTTGGCAACAGCCTGACGAAATACGAAACGACCAATACGGCCAAATCCGTT
>JBFHEL010000445.1:0-2601 GCA_041584155.1 Saccharicrinis sp. | reverse complement strand
TGGAGCTATTGATGATGGTAACCTGTTTTTTGCATTTGGCAAATAATTCATGGTTACCCAGGTGGAATGTTTTATATTTTCCGTTGCGTTGCAGTGGAACATGAAAGGTGATGATATCTGATTCAGATAATATGGTATCCAGATCTACAAAGTCAAGGTTACCTTCTATTTCTGCGCGAGGAGGATCATTAAGCAGCACTCGCATGCCCAAGGCCTCGGCGATGGTTTTTACTTTAGAGCCCACATTACCAACCCCAATAATTCCCAGTGTTTTAGTTGCCAGAGAGAGCTGTTTTTTGTTAGCCAGTATAGCTAAAGCAGATGCGATATATTGTTGTACTGAACCCGAGTTGCAGCCGGGTGCATTTGTCCATTCAATTTTATTTTGTGTACAATATTGGGTGTCAATATGATCGAATCCAATGGTAGCCGTAGCAATTATTTTTACCCTACTGTCTTGTAATAGGTTTTCGGTGCATTTTGTACGGGTCCGGGTTATTAACGCATCAGCGTTTTTTACCTGTTCGGCTCCAGTATCGGCTCCTGGTAAATACTGTACCTCTGCATAGGGTTCCAATATATTCTGCAGAAACGGTATTTTATTGTCGGCAATAATTTTAATTGTTTTCATTTTATAGGATCATATAACTTACTATAAAAGGTAATAAGTAGGTTTTTGTCAATAATCAAAATCTGATGCTCTTGTCTCACTTTCTGTATTACTGTACACTGCTTGTTTCACTTGAATCGTACCTTAAGGCATAGCGTATTTTAAATAAACATTGTATCCATTTACCTAAGTTATTGGAATAGTATTTAAATAATGTAGTCTATATTACTTAACGTATTTGTATCGCTTTATACTCTTTTTGGGTGTTTTATCAAATTCCTCGGGAAAGAGTGTTACCTTAGTTAAGTTCATATAGGCAGGCAGCTCTGCATTCACCAGTTTTTTTAAGCCTTCAATTTTCTGGGTCAAACGGTTCTCTGTTAATCCTTCGGCATCAGCCAATTCGTAGTCAGGATATATCAGAGCTTCTAGCTTGCCTTCACCCATATCACGAACCAGGCATTCCTGCACATATTCCATGTGATTAATCCTTGCTTCAATTTCTTCGGGATAGATATTTTGGCCTGAACCACTTAATATCATATTCTTACAACGGCCCTTGATGTAAATAAAGTTATTTTGGTCTATAATTCCTAGATCACCCGTATGTAACCAGCCATCTTTGTCAAAAGCCATTTTTGTAGCTTCCTCATTTTTAATATAGCCTAACATGGTATTGGATCCTTTTACCATGATTTCCCCTACTTCGTTATAAGGGTCTGCTGAATCAATCCGTACCTGCATGCGGTCGACTAACCTTCCTGCAGAATGAGGCTGTGTGCTGTTATATGCTTCATAACTGATCAGTGGTCCGCATTCTGTCATTCCATACCCTACGGTAAAAGGAAAGCTAATTTTTCTCAGGAAGTTTTCTACGTCTTTGTTTAAGGCAGCTCCACCAATAATAATTTGATAAAACTCGCCTCCAAATACCTGTGTTAGCTGTTTTTTTATCTTTTGATAAATCACCTGATTAAGCAGAGGAATTTTACTGATGGCTTTAATCGTTGGTTTTTCCAGCGCAGGGAGTATATTTTTTTTAAATATCTTTTCGATGATAAGCGGAACGGATAATATCAGGTGAGGTTTAATTTGCTGAAAAGCCTCGGTAATGATTTTGGGAGAAGGGGTTCGGGTTAAAAAAGTGATGTGACACCCTCTGGTAAAAGGCCATAAAAAATCGAATAAACAACCGTAAGCATGAGCCAGAGGTAAAAAAGAAACAATTCTGTTCCCGGGCATCAGTTCAAGCTTTTCCCAGGCAAAAAATACGTTCGACCAGAGGCTTCGATGAGGTAGCATTACGCCCTTTGAAAAACCGGATGTGCCGGAAGTATAAGATAATACCATTAATTCATCTGCACCAATGGTTGGGAATTTTAGCATCTTAGCCTTGAAATCTTTCGGTACCTTTATATTATTGGTGATCTTTTCCAGGTCTACACTGCAGCTAATCAAAGGAGTGAAATTTTCTATATTCATAATGCCTTTAATATGCGGCATCTTACTCTCGTCAATTTTATTAAAAACAAGATCAGTCGAAAATAAAAATTTTGACTCAGAATGATTAACGATATGGTGAATTTCATTACTACCAAAATCAACCAGGATGGGAACGATAACGGCTCCATATGAAACAGAGGCAATATAGGTAATAGCATAGTTGCTCAGGTTTCGCCCTATAAGAGCTACCTTGTCACCTTTTTTAATATTCGACTGCTTAAATAGTTCATGAATCCAGTAAATTCTTTCTGCTACCTGATGATACGAATAAGTTTCTCCTTTGTAATCAGTAAAAGCCGATTGTTCATCATAAGTCGTTAAGGCATTGTGAATCATGCCTATAAATCCATTGTTGTTCATAAAATTTTAATTTGCTGAAAGGGAAAGGGGCGACAAATATGCTAAATAAATTGCAAATTGTAACATGTAAATATACAATAAAGTACTTAAATTTGAATTTGTTAGTTATTTATGTCATATTATACTGC
>JBFHEL010000444.1:0-2678 GCA_041584155.1 Saccharicrinis sp. | reverse complement strand
CGATGATGCCGCCTAAAAATATTTTTGATTTATCAATGGAGATTCTTCCCCTGAAAGTATCTGAGATAGAATGGGGTTGCTCATGAATTTCCTTGAGCATATAATGTTCGTAATCTCCTTTGTCAATCTCGTCAATACTTAGCTCTACTTTCTGGATCTTAGGTTTTTGAGAGTCATTCTGGATGTTTTTTAAAATCAGATCATCCTTGGTTAAAATTGCTACATCTTCATCGTTCATATAAATTACCTGGTCGGTATATTCTATGATAGGCGAAGCATCTGAGGCCAAAAAGTATTCATTCACACCTACTCCGATAACCAAAGGACTTCCTTTGCGGGCTGCTATCAGTGTGTCTTTTTCATCTTCGCATGAAATAACCAGTCCATAGGCACCTATTACTTTTGACAGAGCCACGCGTACGGCAATTTCGGCAGTTACCTTTTGTTGCAAATAAATGCTCTCAATAAAGTTTACCAGCACTTCGGTATCGGTTTCGCTCTTGAATTGATAACCTCTGTTGATTAACTCTTTTTTCAGATGTGCATAGTTTTCTATAATTCCATTGTGTACCAAGGTAAATTTTCCATTCATGGAGGTATGGGGATGGGCATTGGCATCATTGGGTTCTCCATGGGTGGCCCAGCGCGTATGGCCAATGCCAATATGGCCGTCCAGGTCCTTGTCTTTGGTAAAAGCATCCAGATCTTTTACCTTTCCCATCTGTTTGTAAGTATGGGTGCTGGCATTGATCAACGCTACTCCGGCAGAGTCGTATCCTCTGTATTCCAGCCGTTGAAGTCCTTTAATTAATATTGGGTAAGCGGGTTTTTCTCCCACATAAGCAACTATTCCACACATAGTTCTATTTTTTTTGTTGATTATTGTAATAGATATGACCATTTAAAGTGGTCTTATACGTACTTCCTTTTTTATTGCAGGCTCTCAATAATTTTTTGGGCGTCATTATTTTGCTGTTCAAACTTGCTGCGCAATGCTTTTAAAAAGGAATTATCCTCAGCAGTACCTCTGACGTTTCTGAAATCTGCTTCTTTGGTTTCCATATCACCATCCATACCAAATCCAATCATGCTTTTGGCGTTAAATTCTTTTTTGGCATCCATGGTAATAGACGAAAGTATCTTTTCGTTGTTAGTCATCCATTCCTGCAGGAACTCTGTTATTTCCTTTGTCTCACATTGATGTATATTTATATGAAAATAAGACATCAATACCTGATAGGCATGTTCTTTTTTTAATGAAGGGTAGTGCGAAAACAATAAAGCATAGCGTGCATTTAGTTCTTCTACGGGTATTTCTTTGTTTTCAATCTGTTCAATTAGAGCAGCTATGCTCTTTTTCCGGCACACTAAACCACCCAGATCTATCCATTCATCTATATGATTCAACGAGGCATTAAATGACTTTGCCTTTTCAAAATTCGTTTGTTTTATTGTAGAAGTCAATTCATCGCCAATGTATTTGATTAATGCCTGTTCATAGAGTTTAATTCCACGTTTTATGGAGGTTAAAGGTATTTGAGTATTTTTATACATAATATTTTTTCCCTGAGGAGAAGCCTTCTCCTGCAGTTGTTTGAGGATCTCAATTCCTTTTAGTATTTTGTTGATTGTAAAAGGGTTGAGGGCATCTGTGGTCAGATAATCGAGCCAGGCATGGCCTTTTCTTTTATCTCTTTGTGGCCATTTGTCCACATCACGGGTAGTCCCTACGCTAAAAATATTCTGACCAGGCATCAATACGCTTTTGCCATTGTCTTCAATCAGGTAGGAGAAAGGTAATTCGGAGATATCGGGGTTTCCATAGTGGCGGCCCAGTATCATGGTGAAGGCTCCGATTTTTGCCGGCCAAAGAACATAGGAATCGCTTCCTGTTTTGCTTCCTCGCTCAATCACCCCCTGGTGTAAAGGACCTAATTTGTACATGTGATTGCTCTGGTTGGTTCCGCTTCCGGCGTTGAAAAAGGAATAATATCCTGCAATCAGTAAGGTTGATTTATGATGCGTAACAGTATAGGGTCCGGCAAAGATACTGCATGCTTCGCCTTGCAGACATTGGCTATTGGCAAAGAACAATGAGTTTTCTGCCGTGTAATGATTGGCTATTTCACATCCTTGTCCTACAAAACAATGGCGCAAAAACGCTCCATCGCCAACAAGCGATCCACTGGAAATAATAAAAGAGCAAGCATTTACATCGTGACCTATATAAGTAGGGGCATCGATGCTGCTGTTGATGGTGCCGTTCTTGAGAAGTGTAACTCCTTCAAGGGTGCATGACTCTCCGATGTTTACATTTGCGATGGTGCCGCAATTCATTACCAGGGTGTTTTTTTCTATTCGCCCAGTATTGGATTTTATTTTTGCGGAATAATCAGAAATCATCTTCCTTATACGGGAGGTGAGCTGAGGTTTATCGCCATAAAAAGCCATCATATAGGCCGTATGTACGGAGAGTTCATTATACAGGCTGACTTCGCGCCCTCCAGCTTCGTTCACAGGGCTTACATTTATTCCATTCCCAAAGGTATTTTCTTCATTAACGGTGAGGGAAGCCACATTTATCAGCATGCAATTTTCTTCAACGATATAGTGACTGATGGTACAGCCTATGTTTTTAATATATACCTGGTCTTTAATGGTGCAGTTATGTATATGGG
>JBFHEL010000443.1:0-2693 GCA_041584155.1 Saccharicrinis sp. | reverse complement strand
GTCCATGCTTTTAATGCTAATCCTTCTTCGTATACAGGTAGGTTTAATGCTTTCAATTGTTAATTTGAGACGATAGGAACATCCCATTGGCCAATATTTAGCATCCAGCTTTCGACTTCCAAACTCATCTCCTGATCTGATTCAATGGGTAGATTCTCTGTTTCGTGCCACTCGGCATCATTTAACATCCATGGTTCAACTTCTAACACAGGCTCGTAGGATTCAAGCTGAGGAATAGCAACCGGAGCAGGTGTTGTTTCAAGCCATTGATCTGAATTAAGCATCCAGCTTTCTATTTCTAAGGCTTCTTCGCTATTATTGGTTACAGAGGAGGTAGCAGTAGTGGGTGTAATCCATGTACTGCAATCTGTCATCCAGCTCTCAATTTCTAATGCTTCTTCTTCGGCAAGCTCATTATATGAATGAGAATATAACATTTCGCTTACTTCAGGAGCCAATGAAGTTGGAGCCGAACCTGTAGTATTGGTTGAATAGTTTCTGAAAGCCTCTTTTTGTGAAATTGTAATCGCTTTATAAATGCCTAAGGTTAACAATAATACAGTGATACTGACTAGGATAGCCATTGCATTTAAGTGATAATGGTTTTGATTGGCATGTGTTTTCATCGTTTTATCCTCCATTTATTGTTAGACGTTTATTAATTATCATTTCCTGTGCCGAAATGGATAATAGCTTGATAGAGAGATCGTAACCAAGAAATGAGGTAGGTAGATAGTGAACGAATTAGCACGAAGAGATGTACGAATATGAACACATTGCTTTATTTATTATCGAAAAATGAATATAGTTTGTTTTTTTGGATTGTTAAATAGTTAATATAGCAGCGATTTCATGATGTCAACTAAATTAACTGAGAAAGATAGAGTATGCAGTTAGGGGATTACGATTTGGTTGTTATTTTGCAAAGAAATTAAGAGTTAATTAAAAATCCCTGAGTTGATGTAAAGGCAAAAAAAAAGGGACTTAATCAAGTCCCTTATATTTTTGTTTTAATTTATTGAGTTCGCGAGCAAGAGTTTGTTCTCTTTCCAATGCCCACTTTCTGTGCGATTCTAATTCTTCCTGTTTGTCGTTAAGGGATTCTTTAGTTTTCTGGGTTACAGAATGGCTTCGTTTAAATAGCAAGAATATAATAACAACAGCCAATGTCAATGTAAAAACCAATGTCCACACCATCACATTATAGGTTTTCTTGCTCATTAAAATACCCATAAACGAAAAGCTATCTTTTTCGCTGGTTACCTGATTTAGTTTCTCGTTGGTTTCCTTTAATTCGCTTTTTAAGCTGTTGATTTCATTCAGTTGAGCTTCGTTTTTAGTCTCCAGATTCAGGATATTGTCTTTTAGGCCTTTAATGGAGTCTAGGGTGTTTGCCTTGACTTTGTTTAGCCACGTGCGCTTAACAACCTGATAAGCCTCGTAAGACGATGATTTTTTAATGATATAATCAAACTGACTATCAAGAGATCCTTCATCGAGACCTGATTTTTGCTCAGTATCCTGAGCTGTGCTGATTAGTGTACATGCAAATAAAATAGCAAAAGCTAGAGGTTTGATGATCAAATGTTTCACGTTGTTCATGTTTTTAATTGTTGTGTTGTGTTTTAAAGCATAAATTAACGCAAAAAAATGGAAAAAAGTAAATAAAAAAACCCGCTACTTAGGCAGCGGGTTAAATTTTTATAATTTTATGTACTATAATAAGCTTTTGAGCTTCTATTTTTTTAGTACACTCATGACTTCAAGTACATGCTGACGACTTGTTTCCAGTAGCGCTTTCTCATCTTCATTTAATTGAAGTTCAATAACTTTTTCAACGCCATTTTTTCCTAGAATAACAGGAACGCCAAGATAACAATCATCGATACCATATTCGCCTTCTAATTTAATACAAACAGGGAATACTCTTTTTTGGTCCTTAACAATAGCTTCCACCATTTGTGCGGCAGCTGACCCCGGAGCATACCAGGCAGAAGTACCCATTAATTTAACCAGTTCTCCACCGCCAAATTTGGTACGTTCAATGATCTCGTTTAATTTGTCAGTATCTATTAACTCAGTTACAGGAATACCTCCTACTGTTGTATAACGAGGAAGAGGAACCATGGTGTCACCATGACCACCCATTAATACCGCTTGTATATCTTTTGGAGAAACATTTAATTCCTCAGCAAGGAAGGCACGGTAACGTGCAGTATCCAGAATACCTGCCATACCAATTACCCTTGATCTTGGAAATTTGGAGCTGATATGAGCCTGGTAAGTCATCACATCCAAAGGATTAGATACAATGATGATGATTGCTTCAGGAGAATATTTAACTACATTCTCAGTAACAATTTTTACAATTCCAGCATTGGTTTCAATCAGGTCGTCACGTGTCATTCCTGGCTTACGTGGTAAACCCGATGTAATTACTACTACATCAGAACCTGCCGTTTTTTCATAATCATTTGTTGATCCAATGGTGCGGGTGTCGTATAAATTAATAGGTGCCTTTTGCCATATATCCAAAGCTTTACCTTCGGCAACACCTTCTTTAATATCTACTAAAACTACCTCGTTGGCAATTTCCCTATACGCCAATACATCTGCACAGGTAGCGCCTACGTTTCCTGCTCCAACTACAGTTACTTTCATAAATATTCTACTTTAAAGATTTGCTATATTTT
>JBFHEL010000442.1:0-2713 GCA_041584155.1 Saccharicrinis sp. | reverse complement strand
TGAATAAGGCATACTCCTCACTGATAATTTCTATCTTTGTATTAAACAAACAGTCATGACGTTTCCAAAAATAAAATTACCGCCGTTATTAAAAAACAAGTACATCCTAACACTTGTTGTATTTGGTGTATGGATTGTTTTTTTCGATCAAAATAATCTATGGGACAGAGCAAAGCTTTCTTCCCGAATCAACCAACTGGAAAAACAAAAGCACCATTACGAGGTAGAAATTGAGCAAAACCAACGCAAACTCAATGAGATTCAGGAGAGCCCGGAGAGTCTGGAAAAATTTGCCCGAGAACAATACCTGATGAAAAAAAAGAACGAGGATATTTTTGTTATTATTGAAAAGGAAGATTAATACCCTATACTGGCTCACTGTCATGCATAATATTTATCCCCAATATTCAGTTTCAACATCAATCTTTAAGGCCTGGATTGGTCAAATACAATCTACAATCATATTCCAACAATCTCACACGAAATATTGATAAACATATCAATGCATTGCGGCTTATAAAACCGCTATACTTATTATATGTTAGAAATGATAATCAACTAAACCTACTACCCATCACTGTTAGCCTAATACATGAAACCCGCATGGGCTAAGCAAATTATTAACCACACAATCTTTCACGAGTAAGCAGAAGGATGATAATTATCATTTACACAAATTATTAAAGTTATGAGACATAACAAAGCCATGAAACTTAACAGCAGCAATTCTATTTGGGCACTGATCTAAAAAAAATGATTAATATTGCGCCTTTAAAATTTTACCTATATGAACTTATACAAAACATTAAGCGCATCATACTATATTGGCATGATAATGCTTGTAACAGGCATACTTTTTAAACTAAATGACATATCCTACGCCACACTATTACTAACCATTGGTATTGTTCCTTTTTTAGGGATACGACTTTTTAATCTAATAAAAGGCAAACCGGAAAACAGACGACTACATGCTATTTTAGTAATTAGTTCCTTATTTTTAGCGGCAGCCATTGCTAGTATATATTTCCATCGGAGCTATTGGGTAATTGGGGTAGTTATTACGGCAATACTCGATATGTATGTAAGCCTTAGAAAATACGTATAGACTTATGGCAATAGCATCATTTTTACAGGTACGGATTGTTAGATTTACAACCCATGACATGGGTGAAAATTTAATGATTCGTGAATGTACGAAGCCATTAAAGTTTTATAGTTAAAGTATTCTTAATCAGTCAGGCGGCCATTCAATAGTCTGATATTAACCATGTAAATTTATATACTCCAGTCGCTGATAATCTATTCTTTCTCAAATTATTTTAAAAATTTAACGGCACTCTCTACCGTAACAGAAACAAAGTCGACAATATTCTGACGCGTTAAATATTCATACAAATTTTCATCTTAAAAATAATCATACGAGAGATAAAGCAAGGCTGAGGATAGTTTACCACGCACCTGTTTGTACTAAATATTTTGTCTGATAGCGATTTTCGTTTTTGCTACTCTTAGAAGTTATCTGCATAGCTGATTCTGATTTTTTTTAGCAGTAGTCTTTTTAAGGCTTCCTTATCTGCCATACAAATACAGGTAAGTATTTATATTAAACACAGACGAAAAAAGGCAAGGATATCTCCACTTTTAGCCACATTGATAATAATTTGCATGTTTTGATTGCTTTGCAGATACAACCGAACCAATCCCTTACTAACGATGAGAACATGCGGAGCAAAAGCTCCCTGTTTAAATAATATTTCATCCTGAAAAAGACTTCCTGCTTCTTTTTTTTGTTAATAATGGCTAAATCTTCAGCTCCCAGGTCCTGAAAACACTGCGTTGTGTTTTCAATTTCTTCTATCATCTGCTTACATTTGTGTGCTAAACATATACTCTACATAAATACTTATGGTAAACTAAAAACAAGCCTTATAGCTCAACAAACAGTTTTAATGTTTAATTCTGATGATTAACTAATCCTCAAAATCTTATCAAAGCATCACTTCTGTCTAAAAAAGAGCCCAAATACCTCCACCTGTCCAAAACAAAGGGATACCTATCCTAAAAAACGCAACCATTATAATAAAATAAAATTCGATATAATAAACATGAATAGCAATCCTGCAAGAACAGGCACTGTGATAGAAGCGAAGATATGGCGTACAAAATAACAGTATTGCTTATCAAAAAAGAAACTATTTCGTTTGTTGATTGCCGAATTCCTTCTATCTTTGATACACTTCAAAAATGTAAACACAAAAGCAATTGATCCTGCAGGCATTAAATACAGGAAGCAATCTCCTTATTAATGAAGTAACTACCACAGCAGCAAGCATAAACGTAATTGTTTATGATCACCGCTTAGGTTCCTTTAAGCCTCTATTTACCTGACTTATTAAAAGGAGTAGTTACCATTTTAGGGAGATAAAGTAGGGTAAAGCTATTTAGCTGTAATTTGAGATAGGTGAAGATATTATTTCGGCTAAAGAAGGTTTTATTGGCATAGACATGAGCGATGATTTGGGTGCACTTTGCCCAAAACTAACTTTTATCAAATCAATAAATTTTGGTTTACCATTGCTTATTGATAACAAAGCAACACAAGCAGCTGCAACAAGGCTAGCAAAGCACGGTGCGAAGACGCGCACCCAAGCGATGCTTATAAATTGCAGACATAAAGGAGAAGGCAAGCAGAGGAGACTCAAAAGGTGGC
>JBFHEL010000441.1:0-2718 GCA_041584155.1 Saccharicrinis sp. | reverse complement strand
GAAACCCCTGAGCAAAATGGTCTGGCACACTTTTGTGAACATATGGCATTTAACGGCACAGAAAACTACCCAGGTCATGATTTACGTAAATATCTGGAATCGAGAGGTATGTCCTTTGGCGGAGGTTTTAATGCATATACTACACAAGATAGAACGGTTTATATGCTTAACCAAATACCTACAACAGACCAAAACTTAATGGATTCATGTTATTTAATTATGCACGATTGGGCCAGTGCTGTAAAATATGAGACTTCTGAAATTGAAAAAGAAAGAGGGGTTATTCACGAAGAATGGAGAGTCAGAGGAGGTGCGAATAGAAGGATGAGAGATGCAACAAACCCTGTTTATTATAACGGTTCGAGATACGCAGAACATAATGTGATCGGAAAATTAGAAGTAATTGATCATTGTGATCCGGAATTACTGCGTCAGTTTTATCAGGATTGGTATCGCCCGGATAATGAAGCGTTAGTGGTTATTGGGGATGTAGATATTGAAGCCACCCAAGCAAAGATCAAAGCTCTCTTTGGAAGTATTCAAAAACCCGCAAAACCCATGGCTGAAATAGATTATTCGGTGCCAGAAAACCAGGCTTTTACTGCTGCTGTAGCCACAGACCCTGAAGCCAGTAGGGTTACCATTAACCTGGCAATCAGACAACCCAAAGACACCGTTAAAAACATAGGATCAATAAAAAAATCGTTTGTTGAGGATTTATATTTTGAGATGTTTGATGCCAGAATTTCAGAATTAACCTCTAAACCCAATCCTCCATTTATAATTGGTTATACCTATTACGGTTCGTTTAGCGAATATCTGGATGCCTTTAACGCAGGCGTATATCCAATGCAGGATAAACCATTGGAGGGATTTGCTGCGATGCTCACTGAATTAGAGAGAGTGAAAAGGTATGGATTTACATCATCTGAGTTAGAGCGCGCCAAAATAAAAGCACTTTCTGACTCAGAAAAAGCCTATAACAACAGAGATAAGCAAGAATCAAGAAAGCTTATCGGCCAAATAATGAATCATTATTATAATGATTACCAAGGTACCTCTTTAGAATACCGCTATCATTTAAAGAAGGATTATTTACCCCAAATAACCTTGGATCAAGTAAACACATTATCCGGCAAATTTTTTAAAGATGATTTTGGAGGTATAGTATTTCACGCACCACAGAAAGAAGGCATTGTTGTTCCCACCGAGCAGGAGTTATTAGAGGTTTTAAATAAGGTTAAAAACTCTGAGGTAACTGCTTATGTAGATGATGTGGCAAGTGCCCCTTTGATTGGAGAACTACCAAAACCCGGAAAAATTACTACGAATGAAAAGATTACGGCTTTTAATGGTGAAATATTTACATTATCAAATGGAGCAACAATAGTTTTTAATTATTCCGATAATAAGGACGATGAAATATTATTAACTGCCTATAGCACAGGAGGCAAGTCCTTGTATAAAGATGAAGATATACCCTCATTGGAAATTATGAGTAGTGCTGCTACTTTTAGCGGTTTAGGCGAATTTTCAAAGACACAACTTGATAAAAAATTATCGGGTAAACAGGTAAATCTATCGGCTTACATTAATGATAATGAAGAGGGATTTAATGGTAATTCAAATGTAAACGACTTCGAAACTTTACTGCAGTTATTACACTTACGATTCACAGCACCAAGGATAGATGAAGAAGGGTTTAATGCTTACCGACAAAGGTTAGCTTCATTTTTAGAAAACCGAAGTCTTGATCCACGAACCACCTTTTACGATACACTTACAGTCGTTGGTAGTAATTATAATCCAAGAGTTAAAATAGAAGACAAGGCCTTTTTTGATGAAGCGGATTATAGCAGAGCAATGGAGATTTATAAAGAAAGAATGGCAGGAGCCAGTGACTTTACTTTTATTTTTACCGGAAACGTGCAGGCTGAAAACATGAAGCCATTAATTGAAAAATATATTGGAAGCATTCCCTCAACCAATGTAACAGAGCAAGCACAGGACGATGGGGTACGCCCTCCCAAAGGAAAGGTAAACCGCCGATTCACCCGCGAAATGAAGGATCCTCAAGGATACTCACGTATTCAATATTGGGGAGATATGCCATACAACCTAAGCAATGAGTTTAATATGGATGCGCTTAGCTATATACTTCGCATGCGTTGTGTTGATCAGGTAAGAGAAGAGCAGGGTGGTACCTATGGGGTAGCTGTATATGGTAAAGTTAGCAAACAACCTAAGGAAATATATAGCTTTTTAACTCACTTTAACTGCGATCCGGAAAAAGTAGATACCTTAAATACAATCATTTACAACCTGATTGACGAATTTAAGGCCAAGGGACCAACAGAAGAAGAGCTTACCGCAACTAAAGAATATTTCCTTAAAATGAAAAATGAAAATCTTAAGGATAATAAAGAACTGCAAAATGCCGCCAAAACTTATTTAAAAGATGGATATTATATTTACGACAACAAATATTATGAAGATGTCATTCATAAAATATCTAAGAATTCAGTGCAAAAAATGGCACAAAATGTTTTTGGCGATAACGTAATGGAAGTAGTAATGACTCCTCCAAAAACCAAACAATAACAGAATAAAAAGGGATACTGATCAAAGTATCCCTTTTCTTTTTACTAAGTAAACTCAGTATTTTTTGTAAATATTTTTTACTCCTTATGTCAAAATAATTAACACCTCAAAAATAAT
>JBFHEL010000440.1:0-2779 GCA_041584155.1 Saccharicrinis sp. | reverse complement strand
TTTAAAATTGGTATATATCTTTATTGTTAGGCTTATATGAGTGTGTGCCCATTGATGAATTGTATATATTACAATCCTATTTTTGATTTTATGCTGACGCATATAATTACTGACAAATACCTACCTCGTAAAGATCTACTTCTTTTGCCTTGCCTGATAATTTTACTCTGTCAACTAAATTAATTTGATAACCATTTTGTTGGCTAGCCAGCTTTTGAGCAAAGTTTTCGGTTACTAAAACCGGTTTTTTATAATGTTTGCATTGCTTTTGTATACGCGCAGCGGTATTAAGTACATCGCCATGAAAGGCCATTTCTGTTTTAATTTCACCCACCTCGGCCAACATTACTCTTCCAGCATTAAAAGATGCGGAGAAAATAGGGATTAATCCATATTTCTTTTCAAAATACAACTTGTTTTCATTTAATTCCTGCGTAAATAAAAAGAAAAAGTCTATTGCCTTTTTGTAGTTGTTTATTTTAGTGGCCTTCCAGGTCACTACAACTTCATCACCAATAAACTGATATACCCTGCCCGAAGTCATTAGTAGAGGGTTTGATAGGATACGAAAACAATCCTGTATAAAATAACTGTACTTTTTATGCCCCAGTTTTTCAGCGAAGGTAGTTGAGGATTGTAGGTCGAGAAACATAAATATTAAATTTTCTTCTCTGGGTTTTTTATAATAACCAATCAATATTTTGCCCAGTCTGGTAAAACCAATCTGACGAAAGAGAGTGGTTAATAGCTGATATACATAACTACCAATGAGCATGGTTATAAAAAAGAATAGCATGGTAGAATTAATGAAAAAATCCCCTATGCCTTTATGCATAACTGTTTTTTGGTCGAAGGTATAGTGTGCCATCCCCAATAAGGCGCCCAGGATCACAAAAGATAAAATATCTAATATGATTATTGCAAAGGTTATCTGATTAAACTTATATTTTCTAAATAACTTAGGGTAAATATAAAACCGAATGCACCAGCTTATGATGGTAAATGCAGAGATAATAATGCTTGCGGTAAATACGCGTTCGCGCATAAAAATCATTCCTGTGGTTAAAGCGTCGGATAAATTATCTGCCTTATAACCCAGAGAGTGTAAAAATATAGCTAGTCGGATGGTAATATTCCAATAAAAAATAGCAAATAGTAACTGAGATAAGTTAAATATCAGTTTTGAATAGGTGTATTTCTTTTTTAAAAGCTGCATGAAAAATGGTTGATATTAAAGAGTACAATTATAATTAAATAAGCTATATTCAGCTTCAAAATTGCTTATTAAATGCATTGTCCTATAGGTTTTGATTCAATGATAGTGCTATTTAGCTAATTATTAATATTTAGATATCTTTATTGAGCTATAGCATACAATACCAAAAGCGACAAAGAAAATTGTTCACATAAATTTATACTGAGCAGCCTTGTAAATGACCGGGAGGATTGCTAAGTAATTATATTGGTGAGATATCTGTTTATTGCTAACCATATGGCGATGAATTATAATTTAAGGGGCATGAAGTATTTTATTTTTTTTAGTATTCTTTTTATCCATTTTACTGTATCAGCAGAAAGAAAAGGCGTGTTAATATTTCATTCCTATCATTCCGGTTTAGAATGGACCGATAATATTAATCGTGGAATCCATCAGGCTTTTATCCCCACCAAAGATAGTGTAGAGCTTTTTTTTGAATATCTTGACCGCAAAAGAAATTTGGGTGAGGACTATTATGCGCAATTAGAGGAGTTATATAAAAACAAGATTCGTAATATCCAATATGATGTCATCATCGCCTGCGATAATGATGCCTTAGACTTTGTAATTAAACACAGAAACGAGCATTTTAAAGATATACCTATTGTTTTCTGTGGTATAAATAACTACAAAGAAGAAGTGCTTCAGGGACAGGGGAATATTACCGGGATTGCTGAGAATCCTGACTTTGAGGCCACTCTTTCTTTGATTAGTAAGTTTCATCCTCAGGTTACTGAGCTTTATATTATTAACGACAATAAAACAACTACAGCTAAAGAAAATAAGAACTTATTGGTCAATATCGAAGAAGAGTTTAAGGATAAGTTAGTGTTTCATTACTGGGAAAATTATAGTGCAGACGAAATTCGTTTCAAACTCAGACAGCTGAAAGATAATAGTGCCGTTTTGCTGGTGACATATAATAAAGATGATCAGGGGAATTTTATATCTTATAAGCAAAACAGGGAGTTTATCCCTGATGATTATTCTATTCCGGTTTATTGCCCATGGAAGTTTTTTATGGGAGGAGCTGTGATAGGAGGAAAAGTAATAAGTGGTGAAGATCAGGGATATCGGGCAGGCCTTAGTACCCTAAGGATTTTGAGGGGAGAAGAAGCTGATCATATCCCTATTATTCAGAGCAGCCTTAGCGAATATACATTTTCTTATCCTATGCTTAAAAAATTTCAGATAGATGAAAGAGATTTGCCTTCAGGGTCTGTTGTTTTAAATACACCTCAGAGTTTTTATACCATCAATAAACAAATTATCTTTCTTATTATTGCTATTCTGTTTGCTTCGGCATTTATCATCTTTATTTTATCTAATGCCATTATACGCACCTTAAGAGCCGAAAAATCATTAATTGAAAAGCAAGATGTTTTACAAAAAAAATATCAGTTTGAAAAAGTGAATGCACGTATTGTATCCTTGTTAAATTCAACCAATGATATTTCTTTGGTTATCAATGGTATTCTGCATGAAATAAGTGTTAATTATGGTTTGGCAAAGGTCACTTTA
>JBFHEL010000439.1:0-2785 GCA_041584155.1 Saccharicrinis sp. | reverse complement strand
TTTTGCGATAGACGATTCTGCTCCTTTAAAGTCGCAGATGTGCAGGGCGTTGACAAGTCCATCTTCCTGAATAGCCTTAGCTAATGGTGATTTAAATCTGTCGAGGGAAACAGAAACAATAATAAAACCCTCACCTTTGTAAAACTTACTGTTCGCAAATTTCTTTTGAAGTCGCATTTTTTCATGATTGTCAATGCGCGACTCTCCATCAAATGAGGCCCAAAAGTCAATTAGAACCATGTTTCCATGTAATGACTCCAAATCAAATTCAGACCCGTTTAATAAAGTTGTACTAAAATCAGGTACTTTATCTCCTAATGATAAGCCTACCTTTGGTTCAGGTACGCCGTTGATAAAGGAAATAAATCCCAGCCCTGCTAAAACAACTAAAATAATTAGTTTTAGCTTTCTCATACATACATATTTTCGTTAATACTCACGTCGCAAAGTTTATCATTTTTGCGATGCCGTCAATCTCAAATTAGATTAACGTATCTGTTTTCATGACAAATGTTAGGAAAACGTTTGGCAAAAGTATGCTCAAAAACATTTAAAAACAAGTGTGTGTATTTTGAAAAAATAGAAATTATGGTTAATTTCGTGGGTTTTGGTTCGAATGTTAAAAGAATACATGGGGTCAAATACCCTGGTATATATCTTATTGTCAGCTTAATAAGCAAACAGACCTTTGCTCGAATTTAAATGAGCAAAGGTCTGTTTGTTAATATTTCTTAATGTTTGAGATAAATTACACTCTTTTTATTTTAGCACCCAGTTTTTGCAGGCGTTCATCTATATTTTGGTATCCCCGGTCAATCTGATTGATATTCTGGATGATACTCTTCCCGTTGGCGGATAAAGCGGCTATTAACAGAGCTACACCTGCTCTAATATCGGGTGATGTTAACACAGTGCCACGTAACATTGTTTCCTTGTTTAAACCAATAACTGTAGCGCGATGTGGATCGCATAAAATGATGCGGGCTCCCATGTCAATTAGTTTATCGACAAAGAACAAACGGCTTTCGAACATTTTTTGATGAATAAGAACGCTTCCTTTGGCCTGTGTGGCAATAACCAGGAATATACTCAAGAGATCCGGAGTTAGTCCAGGCCAGGGCGCATCGGCAATGGTCATAATAGAACCATCAATAAATGTATCTATTTCATAGGATTCTTGTGCGGGAATGTATATGTCATCGCCTTTACGCTCCAGTTTTATGCCCATCCGTCTGAAAGCTTCGGGGATTATTCCAAGTTCATCATAAGCGGTATCTTTGATGGTGATTTCAGAACCAGTCATTGCTGCCATGCCTATAAAGCTACCTATTTCAATCATATCGGGCAGGATACGATGCTTACAGCCAATTAAGGAGCTTGTGCCTTCTATAATAAGTAGGTTGGATCCTATGCCTGAAATTTTAGCCCCCATGCTCACCAGCATCTTGCAAAGTTGTTGTATGTATGGTTCGCAGGCGGCGTTGTATATGGTAGTCTTTCCGGGAGTTAATACAGCGGCCATCAAAATATTGGCGGTTCCTGTAACTGATGCCTCGTCGAGTAGCATGTAGCATCCTTTGAGTTCGCTTGCTTCTACACTATAAAATATTTCATTGGGATTAAAATGAAAATGAGCGCCAAGTTTTTCAAAGCCTATAAAATGGGTATCCAGTCGTCTCCTGCCTATCTTGTCTCCTCCGGGTTTTGGGAAGTAAGCTTTCCCATACCGTGCTAATAAGGGGCCCATAATCATAATGGAGCCTCTTAGAGAAGAGGCTTGCATGCGGAATTCTTTGGATTGAAGATATTCGAGGTTTATCTGTTCTGCTTTAAATGAGCATGTATCTCTGCTAATTCGGTTGATAACAACTCCTATGTCAGCCAACAGGCTGATTAGGTTATTGACATCTACTATATCAGGGATATTGCTTATGATAATTTCTTCTTTGGAAAGAAGTGTTGCGCATATTACTTGTAGAGCTTCGTTTTTTGCTCCTTGTGGGGTTATTTCGCCAGAAAGTTTATGTCCCCCTTCAATTTCGAAACAGTGCATTGTGAATGTGTATACGAAAGATTAGTTTATTTACGGTCGTCGTGCTTCTTGTATGGTTTTCTTTTTTTACTTCTGTTTTGATTTTGATAATCACGTTCTTTCTGATCAGGAATTTTTATGTCATCGCTTATTTCTAAACGGTTTCCTGATAGTTCTTTAATATCAGAGAATACCCTTTCGTCACCTGGGAAATCATTATTCCAAAGCAACAATGATTTTTTCATGTTGTTGGCAATAAGCATAATAAGATGCTTTTTGTGTTCCCCTTCTTCCATCTCAACGGCCTTTTCAATCAATCGCTCAATGGTACGACCGTAATGACGGTATCTCATGTTTTGATTGTTGTAGGCAAGCTTTTGTGGTCGCTGGTTTAATGTTTGCTTTTCGGGTAAATCAAAAGGAGTTTCGATATTTAACTTGAAATCAGACATAATAGCCAAATGATCCCAGAGTTTGTGTTTGAAATCGTTTACATCGCGAAGGTGAGGGAACATATTTCCCATGTTTCCGATTATAGAATGCGCACATTTTGTTCTTTCTTCTATATCCTCAATGGTAACGCAGTAGTCAACCATTTTTTGAATATGACGACCATATTCAGGTAGAAGTAATTTCTTCCTATTAGAATTGTAATCCATAATTAATTGTAAAAAATCTCTTTTTAAATAACTTATGAGATAATTTTATCTGAATTTTAAATATATTATAAAATATGAGTTCAGATACGGGGAT
>JBFHEL010000438.1:0-2814 GCA_041584155.1 Saccharicrinis sp. | reverse complement strand
TCATTTTATTTTAAGCATATGCTCATTAAAATATTTCTTCTTCCAGTTCTATGGGATCCCAAAAATGCTTTTGGAAATCAAGGACCTGATTATCGACAATTCTTATTCCTTCATTTTCCAACAACTCACACATGACATTTTTTCCAACAAATGCTGCCTTTCCTGTTAGCAAACCTTTACGGTTAACCACCCTATGAGCTGGCACTGGCGGATCTTTTGAACCACAATTATTTAGAGCCCACCCCACCATACGACTTGATCGAGCCGTACCCAGGTAACGGGCAATAGCACCATAAGTGCTCACTCTTCCGTATGGAATTCTCCGTACAACGGCATATACATTCTCAAAAAAGTTTGGCTCCATAATCCATTAAAAGACTACTTTCCTTTGGTATGATCAGGCATTTTTGACCCCCTGTTATAACTACGATATTCATCAAATTCTATATCAATATCAGGTTCAACCAACACAGCACCCTTAGGCACATTGAAACGAATATATTTAATGGGTATGCCCTGTTCATAAAACTGAGATTCATAAAATGTTTTAATTGACAATATTTTATCTACTAAATCACTATGATACAAATCACTGGTATTTACCTCTACAGGTAGTTTATTTTCATTAACCACCGCATCAGTATAAGTATATAAGAAATTACTATCTGTTTTTAGATGAATAGTTCCAGAGGGCTTTAGAATTTCCTTATAAAATTCAAGAAATCGTGTTGAAGTAAGTCGTTTTCTTGTTTTTTTCATTTGAGGGTCCGGAAATGTAATCCATATCTCATCTATTTCATTTTGTGCAAAAAAAGAGCTAATCAATTCAATTTTAGCACGAATGAAGGCCACATTATTCATTTTTTTATTTAAAGCCTGCGTAGCACCACTATACAATCTGGCACCCTTGATATCCATCCCGATAAAATTTTTATCGGGATATAATTCAGCAAGACCTACTGTGTATTCACCTTTACCGCAGCCCAATTCTAAAACGAGCGGATGATCATTTTTAAAAAACTTAGTATTCCATTGCCCTTTTAAATAAAAATCTTCCCTATTTGGCTCATCAAACGAAACCTGAAAGACATGATCATAAGTTTCCAGCTTTGCAAACTTAAACAGCTTATTCTTACCCACTTATCTATTTAATTATTAGTAAACAGCATGATATGATTAATAGTCAGTCGTTTTCACCTACAATAAGCTATTAATCAGATTAACTCAAACTTCTTTACTTTGTTATTCCACTTCTATTATTTTAATCCCTACCGATTGCACACCCGTTAAAAGAGTATCCCGCATCCCCTGAATCATATAATAGGTATATAAACCCTTCTCTGGAAAACGTATATTGATTTTATAGGGATGTAAACTTTTATAGCTCTGCCCTCCGGCTTTCTTACCATACCAATCACCCTGGTCGTTAGCCAGCATACACTCAAGGGTATCGCGTTCTATATGCCCAGAGGGCGAGATGGCATCCATAAAAAACCAGATATTACTATACGGATAATCTTCCTTATTAGTAACCTGTACCAATATATGGCACGACTTATCGAGTTCCAAAACCTCACTCCTAAAAACGGCAACGGTATCTTTATGCCAGCCCTTTTCCGATATCTCCACTTCATTATTGTACCATTCTTTAGGTCCACAAGCACACATAAGTGTAACCATCAGCAAGAAAACAAAAATACGCATCTATTTCTTGTTTTTAGGATTATTCCTGTTAGAGGGCTTTCTTCGGCGTCTATTAGAGCCCTGGTTACCTCCTTTTTTAGGATCATCAAAACGCGATATACTATCCTCTCCGACCACATTTTTATAATCCAGGTTCTTTTCTGCCAACACCGCCTTCACTGTTGTTTCACTGGCCAAAGTTTCAGGTTTCTTACCTCTGCGATTTAAACGAATAATCTCCTTGACTCTTGCTACAGGAATTTCTGTAATATTAGCAGGTATATGTTTATCCGTAGAAAAACTCATCGCTCCCTTAAAAATATCTGTTTTAAAATGATAGTAGGTACTATCTTTTGTTTCAAGAGGGATATCAGTCCTTGGGAAGTCTTTTTGAGCATCGATATAGGCATCCAGCTCAAAGTTAAGACAACACTTCAGCTTACCACATTGTCCTGCTAGTTTCTGAGGATTAAGTGAGATTTCCTGATAACGGGCTGCATTTGTAGTGACAGAGACAAAGTTGGTAATCCAGGAAGAGCAACATAACTCACGGCCACAAGGGCCAATCCCTCCAATTCTCCCGGCCTCCTGTCGTGCACCAATCTGGCGCATTTCAATACGCACTTTAAAACGATCGGCCAGTACTTTTATTAACTGGCGAAAATCGACACGTTCATCAGCAATATAGTAAAAGATGGCTTTTGTTTTATCACCCTGATATTCCACATCACCAATCTTCATATTCAGATTAAGATCGGCAGAAATTTGCCGACTTTCAATCATTGTTTGATGCTCTAACTTCTTTGCTTCTTCCCATTTTTCATAATCCACGGGTTTGGCATGTCGATAGACTCTTTTAAAGTCGAAGTCGGCAATATTAATACGATTCTTACGCATCTGCATCACGGCAATTTCACCAGTGCAGGACACCGTACCTATATCATGACCTGGTGAGGCTTCCACCGCCACTACATCACCTTTATTTAATCGTAAACCATTACTATTTCTGAAATAGCTCTTGCGTGTATTCTTAAATTTAATTTCAACAATATCTGAAACATTACAACTTTCAGGCACATCGGCCAACCAGTCAAATACATCTAATTTTCCACATTTATCACTGCAAGTACT
>JBFHEL010000437.1:0-2848 GCA_041584155.1 Saccharicrinis sp. | reverse complement strand
TCCTGTATTGGCTAAGAAAAATGGTTTTAGCAAGATAGGGGAAAAGGTGGTTATACATCGTGAACGTCAGTTTGGCGTTTCTAAATTCGGTATTGAGCGCTTTTTAAAGGGCTTTCTTGATCTCCTATCGGTTACTTTTATATCTAAGTTTGGTAAACGACCCATGCACCTCTTTGGTGGACTGGGTACGCTTATGTTTTTAGTGGGTTTCTTTTCAGCATTGTATCTGGGGGTTAGAAAACTCTACTATGTTTACCAGCATATAGAACAGGCCTTGGTAACCAGTAGCCCATATTTTTATATTTCTCTGGTAAGTATGGTCATTGGAACACAGCTTTTTGTAGCTGGCTTTTTGGCAGAATTAGTTTCGCGTAATAGTCCGGATAGAAATCGTTATCAGATTGAAGAACGTAAAGGGTTCTGAATTAAAGATTGGTGTGTTTACATTGCAGATTGATGTCTTAGTTTTGTATTTTTATCAGGTTTTGAAAATAGCTATTACTATGAGATTAAACATTAAATAAATATAATATGGCTTTTTACCAGGATATTGTTTCGGCTTACGATGAGATATTTCCCTTAAATAAAATGCAGGTTTCTTTTATTGAGCGAGTATGCCCCGGTTTTGTGGGTAAATATTTTCTCGATGCAGGTTGTGGTACAGGTAGTCTGGCCATTGATCTGGGAAGGAAAGGAGCGGGTGTTAAGGCTTTTGATTTGGATGAGGATATGATATTCAAGGCTAGAGAAAAATGCCCACAGGCCTTAAATGTAAAATTTGCAAAGGGTGACTTATTAACAATAGGGCAGGATTATAACGGTTTTAGTTTTAATATGGTTTATTGCTTTGGCAATACATTGGTTCATCTGGCTAATACCAATGAGATCACTCAATTTATTCACTCGGTAAGTAAGCTTCTTAAGACCCAGGGAAAGTTGTTGTTGCAAATTGTGAATTACGACAGAATTTTGGAAAATAATTTGCATACCTTACCAACTATAGAAAGTGAAAATTATAGGTTTGAGCGTTATTATTCCTTACGTGAGGATGGAGCCATTGATTTTTCAACCTCTCTAAAGGCTTTGATGAGTGGTGAGGTCAGTAAACAAACGGTGAGGCTCTTGCCGCTGAAAAAGGAGGAATTGTATCATTTATTATCTCCATTTTTTTCAAATATCAATTTTTACGGTTCTTTTAAAGGAGATGCATGGAGTAATGATTCCTTTCATACAGTAGTGGAGGCCTGGTAAGGGGTAAGAGTAGTGTTTTAGCTGCTATAGAACTTTCGATAGGCCTCTTTTTGTATTTATACTTATCATTCTTACTTTTGCATTTTATATAAATTATCAAATACTATTTTCACAATCCATATAAACTATGACAAGCATAAAATCTATTTGTTGTATTGGTGCCGGTTATGTAGGTGGACCTACCATGGCGGTTATCGCTCAAAAAAATCCACATATAAAAGTTACAGTTGTTGATATTAATCCGGATAGGATTGCTGCCTGGAATGACGAAGATCCGGATAAACTCCCTGTTTATGAGCCGGGTTTAGCAGATGTTGTCCAGCAGGCGCGTGGGCGTAATCTTTTCTTTTCAACTGAAGTAGATAAGGCTATCGATGAAGCAGAAATGATTTTTATCTCGGTGAATACACCTACTAAGACCTATGGTGTAGGCAAGGGACAGGCTGCTGATTTGAAATTTGTGGAGCTTTGTGCCCGACAGATTGCACAAGTAGCTAAAGGAGATAAGATTGTTGTTGAAAAATCAACGCTGCCGGTGCGTACTGCTCAATCTATCAAGCGTATTTTTGATGCAACTAATGGAGGAGTAAAATTTCAGGTGCTCTCAAACCCTGAATTCCTGGCTGAAGGAACTGCTATAGAGGATCTGCATCATGCCGATAGAATTTTAATAGGAGGAGAAATTGAGACGGAAGAAGGAAATGCTGCTATAGAAGCGCTTGTGAAGGTGTATGAAGGATGGATCCCGAGAGAAAGAATTATTACTACTCGTTTGTGGTCTTCTGAACTGTCGAAATTAACGGCTAATGCCTTTCTGGCTCAACGTATATCTTCCATCAATGCTATTTCTGCTTTATGTGAAAAAACCGGTGCCGATGTGGATGAAGTAGCCAATGCAATAGGACGGGATTCGCGTATCGGACCTAAGTTTTTAAAGAGCTCGGTAGGATTTGGCGGTTCTTGTTTTCAAAAAGATATCCTCAATCTGGTTTATCTGTGCCATCATTTTGGATTACCTGAAGTGGCTGATTATTGGGAGCAGGTTGTGAAAATGAATGATTACCAGAAGAGTCGTTTTGCTAAAAATATTATTGATAGCTTATTTAATACCGTATCAGGTAAAAAAATTACCTTCCTGGGATGGGCCTTTAAAAAGGATACCAATGATACCCGTGAGTCTGCTGCTATTTATGTAGCCGATGAATTATTGGAGGATATGGCTGAGATACATATCTACGACCCTAAAGTAAGTCAGGTGCAAATAGAAAATGACCTGATATATCTATGGGGCCAAAGAGGTGTGTCGAAGGAGGCTGCAAAACTAAAAGTGAAGCAACAGGTCTTTGTGCACGCTGATCCTTATCTGGCCATGAAGGAGACCCATGCCATTGCTGTTTTGACAGAGTGGGATGAGTTTAAAACTTATAACTGGGAAAAAGTTTACGCTAGTATGCTTAAGCCTGCATTTGTTTTTGATGGCAGAAATATCCTGGATAGTGAAAAACTTGGGAGCATTGGTTTTGAAGTGAAAGCGATAGGAAAAGGCTAGTCTTGTTTTAGTCGTGGAGTATTAACTATTAACTGTTTGGGTTTTTTG
>JBFHEL010000436.1:0-2886 GCA_041584155.1 Saccharicrinis sp. | reverse complement strand
CCGAAGATCTTGATCATGTGCTGCAGCTAAAACAGGCATACCTGAACCTTCCTTTTTTTATCATTCGGATGATCATTTATTTGGGAGGATGGATTTTTTTATTTCATAAAATCAGACAGGTGTCTTTATTGAGTGATAGTAATCCGGATATAGCCCTCTTTAAAAAACTCAGAACCTATTCTGCCTTGTTTGTTGTGTTTTTTGCCATCACCAGTTCAACTTCGGCATGGGACTGGCTGATGAGTATTGATGCCCATTGGTTCAGTACCTTATACGGATGGTATACCTTTATTGGCCTGTTTGTAAATGCTATAGCAATTATTATTATCGTATTAATAGTAATGCAAAAAATGGGTTATATGCAGCATGTTAACGAAGAACATTTGCACGATATGGGAAAGTACTTGTTTGGGTTTAGTATTTTTTGGGCTTATCTGTGGGTATCTCAATATCTGTTAATTTGGTATTCCAATATCCCTGAAGAAACAACCTACTATGTACAACGGGTACAGGATTTTGAAATATTATTTTATGTGAATGTTGTTATTTGTTTTGTAGTTCCGTTTTTTGCCCTGATGCCACGGGGAACGAAAAGAAAAACAGATTGGTTGTTATATACTTCAATAGTGGTGTTTGCCGGGCACTGGCTCGATTTATTCCTGGCTATTATGCCGGGTACTGTGGGTGCTGAAGATTCATGTATTGGGCTCTTTGAAATTGGATTTACAGTGTTGTATATGTCCGTATTTAGCTGGTTTACTTTTAGCTCATTAACCAAAGGAGCTTTGGTGCCTGAAAATCATCCGTATTATAAAGAAAGCTTTGACTATGAAAATATTAAATAGCATTTGGATAGTACTTGTTTTGATGGTCTCGTGCGATGTGGATCGTAATGAACCAGGGTATAGTTATTTTCCGGATATGGAACAATCAAGAAGTTATGAGACCTATTCTGAAAATCCGGTTTTGCCCGATGGAATCACTAATATGTTACCCGTGGAAAATACGGTGCCACGTGGAGTTATCCCTTATGATTTTGTAAAGACGGATGAAAACAGAAAGCTGGCAGGAGTAGAGTTGCAAAATCCCTATTTAAGTAAAGGTGTTGATTCACTTGCTGTTGTGGAGGGTAAGAGATTATATACTATTTATTGTTGGCATTGTCATGGTGACAAAGGAGATGGTAAAGGCTTTTTGTATACCAGTGGAAAGTATTCCTTCCCTCCGGCCAGTCTGTTGGCTGATAGAGTAGCGCTAAATCCTGATGGTGAGATTTTTCATGTTATCTCAGTTGGTTTCGGTGTGATGGGTGCTCATCAGGGACAAATAGAGGAAGATGACAGGTGGAAAATTATTTCTTATATCAGAAAAGAGCTGATAGAGCAAAAACAATAGGATAAAATACCTATTGATCAGGTAATAGACTATTGCATGAGTTTACCGTGGTGAAGTTATTTTTTTCCGTTTGGGTATAAATCTTCCTCAGATAACTTTTCAATTGGAATACGACGACCATTTTTTGTTGATATGATAAATGAATCATTAAATCCCATGCGCTTAATATCGGCAAGGAAAATTTTAGCCTTGCTGTAATCAGTGAAAATACCAACCGTATATTGATTTATGCTGTCGTAGCTTTCCTGATTTATGGCAACCAGATTAGAGGTGAAGTTTTTTAAGTTGATTTCTTTAAAGGCTCCGATTTGCACTCTGAATTTTAATCCTTTTTCATTACGTTCGTTCATGTTTTTATCCAATATGGCATTTAATTGCTTTTTGTATTGGTTTAACGAGTCGTTTAATGAGATATTTTCGCTCTTTAGCTGCTTGTATTTGAGCTCGAAGGATTCGAGTTCTTTTTCATCCTGAGATCCGGAAAAATTGATGATCCCTTTGGTTACCAATATCAAAGTTAATGTGATGAAAAATAATATCAGAAAATACAGTGTTTTGCGAAGATTGGAAATTCTCTGCGATTGTTTACGGTTGAGGTCTTTTAAGCGATGAACTTCTTTATCTATAGCTTCTTTTCTGAGTTTATCCTTTATGTTTTGGTGTTCTATTTCCTGAGGTGTCATGCCAGTTGTTTTTTTTAGCTAAAAAATCTCCTAAAAATATAAAAAAAACTTAGTGTTTATGCGTTCTGTCAACGAAAAGGGGCTAAAAATAATATGTACAGATGATTTTAGTTATCTTTTAATTTCATTTAGTACTTCAATTATGCTGGGGTAAGTGTTTTTATATACTTTTTCAATATCACTATCAGCAATCCAACTGGCCTCTGTAATATCTTCTTCGAGCTGAGGTTGTGGTGCTTTATCTCCTTGGTAAGTCATCTCATACCAGTATGTTTTTTTTAAGATGAGTTTTGATTTTAACCGGTAAGTATGGAAGGTGGGTTGTAGGGCTTTGATTATTTTTAAGGGAGCGATGGCGCATTCCTCCTCCACTTCTCTTGTGGCTGTTTCTTCAATAGACTCTCCTTTTTCTGCTTTTCCTTTGGGCAAGTCCCAAACACCAAGTCGATGAATGAAAAGTGTTTCATTGTTTTTATTTCTAACAACACCTCCGGCTGCATGAATCAGTTTAAAACTTTTTGAAAAGAGGATCATCAGTTCTTCGAGATTATGATGATAAATAAAGGCTTTTTTAATCTCCTCATGGTTCTCAAAGTTGACTATGAAATCCAGCAGTTCTTTGGGGTTGGAGTATTTAAATATAGCACCAAAATCACTACTTAAGTCACGTTCTATGTTGTTCGTTAAAAAAACAATTCTATCCTTGAAAAAAACTTTATACATTTGCAGCATGGAAAAAGTATCAGAAACAATAGCTAAACAATTGTTGCAAATTAAGGCAATTAAATTGCAACCAGCAAACCCATTT
>JBFHEL010000435.1:0-2917 GCA_041584155.1 Saccharicrinis sp. | reverse complement strand
TCAATGCTAAAATTCACCAACTCTTTATCTCCCTCAACAGGAGCATACGAATAATTACTCAATGAAAAATCGCAAGAATTAATATGCGTACGAGTTAAAGAGTAACGCGCACCCTCATTACCAAAATACCCCTGCAATATTTTATCTCTGTTTTCTTTACTAAGTTGATTTAACAGATAAGCTGATGCCTCGGTAAAAGAACCTCCAAAACCTAATATGGTTTGGTATTTTTCATCGGGCAATATAGAGATTGACACTTTTCTGTTTGCATCCTGAAACTCGCTTAATTTTGCGAGTTGGTTACCACCGGCGGAGGTTTCGTAAACCTCAAAGCTTAGCTTATCTTGCTGTTTATTGCAGCTTGCCAGCATACTGATTATTAATGTAGCAATAATAAAATTTATAGCTTTCATACTCTAAATAAATTAAACTTCTTCTAAACGTCTGTTTTCCAAATCTCTTTGCATAATCAAACTGGTTTTATGGTCAATGTTATAAAAGAAAAGCAGAATAGCACATGACATATAAAGGATACCAGGAAATACTGAGATCATCATTTTAATACCTGTAATTGCGGTAGCTGTTTGTTCTACATTGGGTTCAAAACGATAAAAGGCCAACAACCAACCAGCCAGCGCACCCCCAATTCCCCATCCTGCTTTTTGGGCAAAGGTAGCTGCCGAAAAAACGAGACCTGTGGCCCTGCGGCCTGACTTCCACTCTGAATAATCCGCTGTATCTCCTAACATAGTCCATAACAATGGTACAGCAGGAGCATAGGCCATTTTAGCCAATATATTAAATACGTATACCATGGTAACATCTTCCTGGTTTGGTATATAAAGCAAAATAAAAAACAATCCTGAGATCAGTGAGCTTGCTAAAAAAACATTTCTATTTCCAAAGCGTTTAGCCAATGGCTTAGATATAGGAATGGTAATAATTAAGGCAATGGTACCTATGACATTGAATAATTGTACATTTTCTTCCTTCCCTATATAGTATTTAAAATAATAGGCCACAGCCAGATTTTGCATGGCAAACATCACAAATGAAATAATACCGACAAAAAACAGGATTACCCAGGGTCTGTTTTTAAAAAGATTTTTAAAATCCGCCAACAAATCTGATTTTTGCTGTTTAGGAGGTTGTACTCTTTCTTTAGTGGTTTTAAAGGTTATAAAAAACAGCACCATACTAATGAGGCCAAATAATATAAGCGTATACTGATATCCTTTAGAACTATTACCTCCTCCAAAAAAATTGGCTAAGGTTAACGCAGCACCAGAAACAATTAACTGTCCCACAAAGGCAAAGACAAAACGATAAGAATTTAATCCTGCACGTTCACTGGTATCGGCGGTCATAACGGCTCCTAAGGAAGAATAAGGCAGGTTAATAGCTGTAAAAACTGTCATCAATAACAAATAAGTTACTGCGGCATAAATCACTTTTCCTGTTTCTCCAAAGTCAGGAGTGGTAAAGGTCATAACGGCCAAAACGCTATAAGGGACAGCCATCCAAAGAATATAAGGTCGAAATTTACCCCAACGGGTATTGGTACGATCGGCAATGATTCCCATGATAGGATCATTGGCCATATCCCAGAAACGGGCAATTAACATGATGGTTCCTGCTGCTGCTGCGGAAATACCATAGGTGTCGGTATAAAAGATTAATATCCAAAAACCCACCATATCCCATACAAAATGAGATGCTGTATCGCCCAGGCTATATCCAATCTTTTCTTTGATGGATAATTTTGTGACTATCTGTTTCATATACGCTAATTTTTGTCTTTAGGAAATGTGCTATATCCGGCAGCGGCCGGACTGGAACTCGCATTCACTTTTTTAATCATCCTGCTGTATGTACTTTATGATTAATAAAGCAAATGGTCGTTTCATCTGTTTCAAAATTTAAAGTCTGAAGTTAATAAATACCTACATAGCATTTTAACTTCCTTATTTTTTTATTGAATCTCTATTCATCTTTTTACTTACCAGTCAAAAAACAATAAAAAATGCACCTTTAATACCTGATTAAAGATGCATCTCTCAATTTATTTTTCGTTTTTCTGATAAATCCTCACATAATCAACTTCCATGGTTTGTGGATAAGCCTCGGCATCAATTCCCTGAACACTCCCCCAGGCACCCCCAACGGCTAGATTCAAGATCAGGTAAAAGGGCTTGTCATAGGGCCATTTATCTTCGCCAAGACCTTCGTTACGATAGGTAAAGTAAAGATCATCATCCACATAACCTTTCATGATTTCCTGATTCCATTCCAGCACATAAGTATGGAAATTTTCGCAAGCATCAGGAACTTTTATGGTTGCTGTTTGCTGAGTATTTGTTTGCCACTGATAATCTTTTGAGTGAGCGGAACAATGAACAACGCCCAAATCGTGACCAACATGTTCCATAATATCAATCTCTCCTATATCGGGCCAGTTGCCATCGTTAAATGACCAACCTCCGGGCATCATCCAGATAGCAGACCAGGTTCCTTTGGCGTCAGGGAGCTTAGCTCTGACCTCTACTCTTCCATATTTCCAATCAACTTTAGAGATGAGTCGTGCCGAGGTATAATCCTTACCTTCATATTCTTCACGAACAGCATGGATATTCAACACACCCTGATCGACCCATGCATTTTCTTTACGGGCTACTGTATAAAACTGTTCTTCATTATTTCCCCATCCAACAGCATTTCCTTCGGTATCATAATCCCATTTAGTGGAATCCGGCAGGCCTTCATAATCAAATTCATCATTCCATACCAGTTTATACTCCTGTTTAGAAGTACATCCATTGAGCAGACAAACTCCTAATAACCCAATAATAATCTTAATGCTTAACTTGTTATGTTTCATAATATTACCAATAAATTTTTACTTATTCTTCGCCTTGAT
>JBFHEL010000434.1:0-2933 GCA_041584155.1 Saccharicrinis sp. | reverse complement strand
ATTGAATGATGTTTGAGAAACTACGCCAGTTTTTATCCAGGGTTTTTTGCTGGTTGCCGTGCTGCCTGAAGTCTTCTGTTATTTTATGGTCGAGTAGGTTCCAGTCGGAATTACGCCATCGATAAATAGATTGTTTAACATCTCCAACGATCAGGCTGGTTTCGTTGTTCGACAATGAATTATCAATCAGTGGTTTGAAGTTTAACCATTGTAATTTTGAAGTATCCTGAAACTCATCGATCATAAAGTTTTGGTAACGACTACCTATTTTTTCATAGATAAAAGGGGTATCATTCTGGTCAATAATACGATTGAGGAAATGAGAAGAATCGGCTATTAAAAATATATTTTCATCCCGGCAAATTTTCTGAACTTCGTTGGCGATGTCAGCAATAATGCCCAGTGCAAAATAATTTTGGCTGATTACCTTCGCTGTGTTATATATTTCCCATTCTTTTTCAATAATATAAAGTGCCTGTTTGAGTAATTTATTAAGCAGGGGAAATATTATTTCTATTTGTTGGTTAATATGAGGCGAATTGTCTTTACGACCCCATTTTTCCGGTTCATCAATTAATTTTAGTAACGAAGGACCTGCTTCCGGGTTGTTTAAGGTTTTTAGCTTCTCAAAATACTTTAAGGGCGTACGGCTTTTACCCGTGAAATCATCGTATGATAATCCGGATTTCACGATCGCCAAGCTGCCTTCTTCGCCTATGGCTATTATTTTTTTTTCAAAGGAATGAATTATTTGTTGTATCTCATTGAGGTAGTTTTGCATCCATTCTTTATTGCTAATGGTCAATAAAATATGTCTGCTTTCCAGTTGAAAAAGCTCATTGAAAATTTCATTTCCTAATTTATTCAGGTCATTGCTTAGGTTCCAGCTTTTTCCCTGATTTAATTTTTGCTCAGCAAATTGAACCAGCCAGTTTTTTAGGTGATTGTATTCAGGTAGATCTACCTTCATTAATAAATGATCAATAGCTTTTTGCAGTATCGAAGCAGCATTTAGTTCAATCTTAAATCCGCTTTCTAAGCCTGCTTCCCTGGCGAAGGAACGGATGATGCGTTGAAAGAAACTATCGATGGTACTTACTGAAAAATTAGAAAAATCATGTAGCAAATAGCTTAATAAAACACCTGCTCGTTGACGGACTTGTTTTTCGGTGAGTTTAAACTTCTTCATTAACTCCTCTACATAATCATTGGTAGTACCCATAGATAACTGATAGAGTTTTTCAAGAATACGCCCTTTCATTTCGCCCGTAGCCTTGTTGGTAAAGGTAACAGCAAGAGTGTATGCGTAATTTAAAGGATTTTTAAAAAGAAGAAATAAAAATTCTTGGGTGAGAGTAAAGGTTTTTCCTGATCCGGCAGAAGCCCGGTATATTTTAAGCTGCGACATGATTTGCTATTTTAGCGCTAAAATAGCAAATTAAAAATGAATCATCTTTTTTTTAAGCACAGACTAAAACTAAGCAAGATAAAAGAAAGGCAAGCAACACGTAAATATATCCCAAATTTTATAATATTCTCTTATATTCCTATTAATCACTCTTGTTCTATTAAAAATGTTGCTTGCCTTATGTTTATTGATTTAAATTATTTTTTATCATTGGTAATATCCTGTTCTTGAATAAATCCTTCAGATATCACCGTTAGGTTAATGTTTTGACGATGAACAACCTGAGCATCCAGTAAAATAGCAGGTACCAGACGTTTGCCATTATGAATGGTAAGGTTCATATTGGAGGGAGCTGTCCCTTCAGAAATTTTAATGGCCGCGTTGGCTGCTGCATAAGCCAAAGACTCAATAGGTTTGTATACGGTCATGGTCTGGTTTCCTGCCACAATATTACGTATGGCATTAAGGTCAGCATCCTGACCCGCAACCAATACATGACCATCCAAATTATGCTCTTTTAATGCACTGATGGCACCATCAGCAAGAGCATCATTGCCTGCAATAATAGCATCTATACTTCCGTTGGTATTTAAGTAATTATTGGTTATTTCGTAACCCTCATGTAAGGACCAGGTTTTGGTATATTGGTTAAATACAATTTCTATATCTCCCTTTTCAATCAAGGGTTGCAATATATTCATCTGTCCCAGGTTAAGCAGGTAAGCATTGTGGTCGACTGTAGAGCCTCCAATGATACCATATTTGCCAACAGGTTTAATTTTGGTAAGAAATCCTGCCTGTAACTCACCTACTTTAATATTATCTGTAGAAATGTAATAATCAAGATTACAGTTTTTAATAAGTCGGTCGTAAGCAATTACAGGTACATAATTATTGTGTGCATAAGCAACAATATCTGCTGCTTTTTCCTGATTAACAGGAATAACAACGAGGACCTCCACACCTTTACTTATCATTTCTTTCGCCTGTTCCAATTGTTTGTCAGGATCTGAATCGGCAATGGATATCATGCATGTGCCACCTAATTCATTTACCTGCTTTTCGAAAAGACTCATGTCTTTTTCCCATCTTTCCCGTACTAAGTTATCAACTAAAAGCCCAACGCTTGGCTTGTGCTTGCAGCCGGTTATCATTAGTAGTCCAAGAAAAATAATAGTGAGTAGAATAGGTAATTTTTTCATATGTGTATGTTTTAAAGGAAAATATCAATTATAATTTACGAAATAAGAATTAAAATGTAAAGGGTGAATTTTAATTAAAATAATAAAACCCCTATTACAGGGGTTTTGATGAGTGAAAATAGATTGTATTAATCATCTAATATTTTTCAAACCCTTCCATATCCGTATCTATATTGATTCCCATATTTGTTTTTTTTCTATTCCTCATTTTATTTTTTTGGGGTGAATGCTTTAATATATCGCTTGTTGAAATTTCTTTATGCGCATGAAGATATTTCTCATCTGTTTTAAAATATGATATTAAATTCATTAAACTTACTGAT
>JBFHEL010000433.1:0-2947 GCA_041584155.1 Saccharicrinis sp. | reverse complement strand
TAAACCATTACTATTTCTGAAATAGCTCTTGCGTGTATTCTTAAATTTAATTTCAACAATATCTGAAACATTACAACTTTCAGGCACATCGGCCAACCAGTCAAATACATCTAATTTTCCACATTTATCACTGCAAGTACTACATTTTGATTGTACTTCTTCCATGTTTATTGTTTTATATACAATAATTCGCTTAGTAAATACCCGATAATAATGATTACTACAACCATCCTCAGCTAATGTAACGAATTATTTTTAGTGACCCTATTGGGTTTATTTTGCTTAAAAATAACCAAGACAGGTAAATTTTCCAAACGGAAATATACCCAACTTTTTTATACTAATTCTCCACGCCTGTTTTAATGGAGACAATTAATTTTAATCCCAGATCAAACAACACCACTTTACTATTTCCGTTTTGGCCAATATGTGAATCTGCCAGCGACAGATCTTCAGTAATCATTAAGGCATTTTTATCGTTAATAAAGGGCGAAAACTTTTTTGACCATTCATACTGTTCAGGCGTGAGATAAACAATATCTGGCTGATTAAAGTTCAAAATATAATTTTCACGAATCATATTTATAGCATAATTTAAAAAATTACGCTGTAACTCTCTGGGCTGCTTACTCATATTTTCTACCCAGGCAAGCAGGTCTTTTACCTTTCTGGCGTAACTATGTCGCATCATTTGCACAAACTGATCGAAGAAAAATTGATTATCCTCACTCATTTGCACCTGCTCCTGACCTGCAATCAAATCACCATTAGCTACCTTAGCCGCGCCAGCTGCCTGCTCCTCGGTAATACGATATTTATCAATCAAATACGCCTGAATATCGGACTGAGGCAAGGCTGGTATTTTTAATTGTTGTGTTCTGGATAAGATGGTTGATATCATCTCATCGGGGTTATTTGACACCAATATGAAAACCGTATTTTGCGAAGGTTCTTCGAGAATTTTAAGCAACTTATTAGCCGTTGCTTCATTCATTTTCTCAGGCATCCAAATGATCATGACCTTATACTTGCCCTCAAATGTTTTCAGGCTTAACTTACGTATAATTTCAGCGCTTTCAGAGGTAAAAATAGCTCCTTGTTTATTTTCGCCTTCCTTCCTAATGGCATTCAACCAGGTGGTCAGGTTAAAATATGGAGTTTCATTTACCAGGGTACGCCACTCTGATAAATAAGTATTACTGACAGGATTTTTTTCGGAATTGGATTTAATAACCGGAAAAACAAAATGTAAATCCGGATGAACCAGTTTGGCATATTTTATACAGGAAGAACACTTTCCACAAGCATCTTGCTCACCAGGATGCAAACAATTTAAATATTGAGCAAATGCAATAGCCATAGCTAATTTGCCATTCCCTTCGGGGCCTGTAAAAAGCAATGAATGACTTACCCGGTTTTCCTTAACCATACGAATAAGTCTTGATTTTATATCTTTTTGTCCTACAACTTGATTAAACAGCATGTGAAATACGCATTTACTTTACAATCTGCCAAAGATAGTAAATTCAAAACACAATCTTAATCTATCCTAAACAACTATACTTTCTAAAAAAACTCTTCTCTAAAAAAATACACTACTTTTGTGATTGCTTAGCATCATTTTACCTGTTTAAGCCAAAAAATAACAATAAAACGAAATATAGGATGGGAACTTTTCTTTTTCAAGATATCATATTTGGGCCAGTAAAAAGCAGAAGATTAGGTGTTTCTCTCGGAGTTAACTTACTGCCTGTAAATAAAAAAATATGCACCTTCGATTGTATTTATTGCGAATGTGGTTTTAATGCTGAGCACGCCTCTGCAAAAACACTTATGCCTGCGGCTACAGAGGTATTAGCTAAATTGGACCAGGTACTGGCAGATATGAAAGGCAAAAACACTGCTCCCAATGTGATTACATTTGCCGGCAATGGAGAGCCCACCATACATCCTGAATTTGAAATAATTATAGATGGCACCATAGCGCTGCGCAATCAATACTTTCCGGATGCCCGGATAGCTGTTCTATCTAATGCCACTTTAATTCACAAACCATCTGTTTTTAATGCCTTAAATAAGGTAGACGACAATATTTTAAAACTTGACTCAGGGTCTGAGAACCGTATTTTACAATTGGATCAGCCTGTTGCTCCTTTTTCATTACAAACCTTAGTCAACAATCTGATGCTTTTTAAGGGCAACCTGACTATACAAACAATGTTTATAAAGGGAAACTACCAAAATAAGTCGATTGATAATACCACTGAAAAGGATGTTGATACATGGCTTCATCTTCTCAAAAAAATTGCACCCAAAATGGTGATGATATACACTATCGAAAGAGATACCCCCGCGCAAGGCCTTGAAAAGGTTTCCCTGAGTAAACTAAATGAGATTGCCTCACGCGTTAACCTATTAGGCATTGAAACTCAAGTTTCGGGATAAATGATGACTAAACCCAAACGATATCTGGTTTGCCCTTTAAACTGGGGCCTTGGACATGCCTCCAGAATGATTCCTGTTATTAGCTCATTGATACGAGAGAATCACCAGGTCATATTAGCCGGAGACGGTTCCGCTTTGGGTCTTTTACATCAATATTTTGGGGATTTAACTACAGTACATTTGCCTGATATACAAATCAGGTTTTCTTCCCACAAATCAGTCTTTAAATTAATTCCTCTCATCCCCTCGCTTCTGGTCAATATATTTAAAGAGCACCAGCAGGTAAAAAAAATAATATCTGATTTTAATATTGATGTAATTATATCGGACAATCGTTACGGACTCTGGAATAAGCAGGTGGAAAGTATTTTTATCACCCATCAAATGATGATAAAATTACCCGGTATTTTTAAATTTCTGGAATGGCCTGTTCACCTTTGCTTAAAAAGCATCATTTACCAATACAACTATTGCTGGATTCCCGATTATGCACAAAAGGAAC
>JBFHEL010000432.1:0-2988 GCA_041584155.1 Saccharicrinis sp. | reverse complement strand
TTTTTATGGCTGATTTTATTCTTGCCTGTGAGTGTATAAGATATGATTAAGACAGAGAAATTTGATGAGAAGTGCTTGCATTGGCGTAAACTTCATAAAGAAAAGTTTACTCGCTTGAGAAAACGAGTGCTTTTTAATATCATCATGTCTTTCGCTTTTTATTTTACCGTATATAAACTAATACTCCATTCTCAATACTTTCATTTCGAAAGTATTGTGTTTACTGTTGTTGTTTTCTTTCTCTTTGCCGAATGTACGCTTCTTTTTGACAGGTTAATAGCCTTGAAATTTCCCTGGCATGAAGCTGTTAAAAAAAGAGTAAGTTCATTATTGGTTTTTTCTGTAGCATTATTTTTTGTCTTCAGTAAGCTGATACCCATGATTGAACCTTACTTTGTAAATGAGATAATTTTAGATAAAGAAAAACACAGCCTGACCATGATGGTTGGCTTTTTATATCTGGTTATTTATGTAGTATTGGTTATTGCCGGAAATTATCAGAAAAGCCTGAATTATTTTCTCATGGAAAATGAAAAATTAAAACAGGATAAAATTCTGAGTGATTATAAGGCCCTGCAGGATCAGTTGAACCCTCATTTTTTGTTTAATAATTTAAGTACCCTGATTGCCATTATTCATACAAATAAAGATAAGGCTATTGAGTTTGCTGAGAATTTTACAGATGTTTACAGATATGTTTTAACTAAAGAGGGGCAGGTAGCGGTAACGGTAGATGATGAGTTGCGTTTTTTAAATTCATATACTACCTTACACATGACCAGAGTGGGCAGTGGATTAAGAGTAATTGTTAGTGTGGATGATAATTACCGAAGAAAGAAAGTGCCTCATTTGAGTTTACAGGTCTTGGTTGAAAATGCAATTAAACACAATATTACTTCTCGAACCAAGCCATTGGTTATAAAAATAGGTGTGATCAACGGGAAGCTATATGTGGCTAATAATAAACAGCTTAAAGAGTCTACTTATTCTACAAAAACAGGCTTGTCAAATTTAAGTAAGCGGCTAAAGATTTTAACGGATGATGAGTTAGAGATTTTTGAGGATAATGATATGTATAGGGTAGAGATACCATTGATTGATTGATAATTTATAATTGTTGCAATGAATGTGAGTTATATAATTGTTGAAGACGAAATGCATAGTGCCAGAATGTTGGAGAGTATGATTAAAGACCTTCGTCCTGATTGGCATATAGAAGGCACTTTTGATACCGTAGAAGAAACAACATCGTGGTTGCAAAATAACGAACAGCCTAAGCTTATTTTTCTTGATATTCAATTAGCCGATGGTATTAGCTTTTCTGTTTTTGATAGGATAAAGGTGAATAGTGCGGTGATTTTTACAACCGCTTACGATGACTATGCCGTTAAAGCGTTTAAACTAAATAGTATTGATTATATCTTAAAACCTATTAAAAAAGATTTGCTGGAAGCTGCCATTGAGAAATACGAAAATATTATTGAATTATTGGGTGAAGGAAACCGAGAACAGGTTGATTATAGATCCTTATTGGCGGGTTTAAAAAGTGGAGAGAATGTTTATCGTAAACGTTTTCTGGTGCCCAAACGTGATGCTTATTTTACCATTCCTGTTGAAAATATTGCCTATATTTATTTTGAGTCGAAATTAACTTACGCAGTAACCTTTGATAATAAAGAATCAGTAATTAATTTTACTTTGGATAAATTAGAAGAGGAGCTTGATCCCCAGATGTTTATTAGGGCTAACCGGCAGGCTATAGTTAATTTAAATGCTATTCATTCGTTGGAGAATTATTTTGGAGGTAAGTTGGTGGTAAAGCTATTACCCCAGTTTGATGAAAAATTCGTGGTAAGTAGAGCCAAGGCTACAGTTTTTAAAAATTGGCTCGATAGCTAGTATTTAATACGTTCGGTTCTCTTTTTTAAAACAGCTAAAAAAGCATGTAATTCATTAATCACTTTTTTGTTATTTCCAACAAACATGCGATCCTGAATAATAAATATGGGTCGCTTTAAAAATGTATATTCATCTAATATTAATTGGTGCATCTCTTCTTCAGTTAGTTGCTTGGTATGTAAATTGAGTTCACGATATTTACGCGCCTGCTTGTTAAAAATATTCAAATAACTACCAGATCGTTGATATATTTCCTCCAATTGTTCCTGAGAAATAGGCATGGTTTTTAAATCCTGAATTTCGAAACTATCATCGGGATTAATTTCCTTAAGTATTCTTCGGCATGTTGAACAGGTAGATAGGTAGTATATTTTTTTCATTCCCTTCTATTAAAATAATATTGATAATCTGATTAAATTATATTCACTGCCTATTCAATTTAATGATAATTAAAGTACTACTTTTGTATATGTTGTTAATGGAGGTAAATTTTTTATAAACAACTCATATGTTTAGATAAAAGTTATAAATTAAGCGTATATTGCATACATTGTAAAACACATAGAAAATAGTAATTATGGCAAATGTGAGAGAACTAAAGAAGGATATTAATTATCTGGCTTCAGAAATATTATCACAAGGATATTTAAAAATGGCTTTGATGGATAATGTAAGTGAAAAGGATATTCAGCCTATTATGGTAGATGTGATAAGCATGCGGAATGACTTTATTGCCAGAGCTAATCATCCTGATGGCAAAGACAATAAGAAGATAGTAAAAGCTTATTATAAGAGTCTGCGTAAGAGTTTAATGGAAAAGGCAGTTGCTTTATTAGATAATATACAAGCACTGTAAGAGTAAAAGGCATCTAAAAAGATGCCTTTTTTTACTTATATTCTCCGGGTAATCATTCGGTTATTTGTAAGCATATCATTCTGAAATAAGCCTTATGATACCCTTTGTATTGTAACATTAGAACTAGTGATAATGCCGAAGTATTAATTTAGGTTCAATTCATCTTACCATAGGTATTATTCAAAATCGATGGTTAATTGATAAGGTTGGTTAATCGTTTTTTCTTCCAGGTT
>JBFHEL010000431.1:0-3044 GCA_041584155.1 Saccharicrinis sp. | reverse complement strand
CGGCAGCTACCGGATATGGCACATTTGATAAAAGGAAAAATTTAAACAGAATAAGCATCACGACTAATACTAATTAACCGATCAAAATAGTACTTTTAACATGAAATACCTTTTAAATCCCTTAACTCTTGCCTTAAAATAAGCTGCTTTGCCAAAAAACATGACACTTACCATTTATGTTTTAACACACTCTCTTACCCGAAAACAAATTACCAACAGCCAAAGTAAGCTCAAAAAAAGCACAGGCACTAATTCAGCTATAAACAGATGACTGATGGCAAATACGTTACTCCTTATTGATCTGATTCATTACCTCCTCTAAAGAATAAATGGGTAGTTGACAGGTATTGTTTTTACACAGATAAAAAATCAACTTCTCTGTTTCTTTAAATCCTGTCAGGGGAATATGATGCTTTCCTGAGGCTAAAAAAACAAAGGGATTAAAGTCTTTCAATAGCTCCTTATGCGCTTTTCCATCCTCATCGCCGGATATAACCAATTCATGGTTTTGATGAATAAAGAATAGTTTGAGACGTTGCCAGTTGGCATAATATTTTCCATGCTCATCAATACGACCACTCAGGTTTTTAAGCATTTGAAAAGAAGTATGGTAGGCTTCTTTATTCAAGAAAAACTTACTTAACCGATACAAGTTTATTGCCATCACCGAGTTGGAAGCAGGAATGACATTATCCGACAGCTCACTTTTCCGCACCAGCAAAGGATCATCATCAATAGAGGTATAATAATACAACTGGTTATCGTCGTTAAAAAAGTTAGCCGAAACATACTCGCACAGACTGTGTGCCAGATGCATCCACTCCTGGTCAAAGGTAAGCTGATACAATTCTATCCAGGCATCAGCAAGCAGGGCATAATCATCTAAAAAGGCATTAATACTTCCTTCCTTTCCTTTCAGGCTTCTCCATAATCCTCCATCATTACGTAAGGCTTTTTCTTTGATAAAGACTGAAGTTTCTATGGCATCATTTAAATAGCTTTTATTTTCGGTTGCCCGATAAGCCATCACCAGACCCTTAATCATAATAGCATTCCACGAGGTTAGTATTTTATTATCCAATGCCGGACGCACACGCTTACTTCTGTGTTCAAAAAGCACTGCATGACCATGCTCCAGCACGGCATTTAACTTATCCATGGAAATATGATATTTCCGGGCAAAATCCTCTTCAGCAACAGTTTGAAACAGAACACTTTTTCCCTTCTCCCAATTTCCATTTGCTGTAATACCATAAAAGGCACAAAATATTTCCGCATCATGCCCCAGCAAGTCATCTATCTCATTTCTCGACCAGACATAAAAGGCACCTTCTTCCCCTTCACTGTCAGCATCCAAAGAAGCATAATATCCTCCTGTTTCCGATTTTAGCTCACGATTGACAAAGCTAACTGTATCTTCAATAACCCTCTTATACAAGGGATTTCGGGTAAACTGATAGGCCTGAGCATATATTTCGAGCAATTGCCCCTGATCGTATAACATCTTCTCAAAATGAGGTATCTTCCAGTAAGAATCCACCGAATAGCGTGCAAATCCGCCTCCCAGCCTGTCGTATATCCCCCCCCAGGCCATGCGCTGAAGGCTTAGATTTACATAGTCAAGTATCTCAGGATTGTCATTTTTTCTCAGGTAGGACAATAGGAAATTAAACTCCACGGGCATAGGAAATTTAGGGGCTCCTTTATTTCCTCCCCAGGTAAAGTCAAGATTCTCCTTCCACTGATTAACGGCTTTATCCAGGGCTTCTTTGGTAAACAAGGCCGAGTCTTTAACCAGACTCACAAAATCCATTCTTTCCACGCCTGTTTTTATCTGCTGTGCAATCTGATTCAATCTATCCGGCTCGTGCTCAAAGATATGCAGAACCTCATTCAGCAAATTAATCCATTGCCGTTTTTGAAAATAAGTACCGGCAAATACAGGTCTGCCATCAGGCAAGGCAATAATATTTAAGGGCCACCCCCCTCTTCCTGTGGTAAGATGGGCCACATCCATAAAAACCTGGTCCAGATCCGGTCTCTCTTCCCTGTCTATTTTAATGCTCACAAAAGAGCGATTCATTAACTCAGCCACCTCAGCACAACTAAAGCTTTCACGTTCCATCACATGACACCAATGGCATGCTGCATAGCCAATGGAAATAATAAGCAACTTATTTTCCGTTTTTGCTTTATGTAAAACCTCCTTGTTCCATGGGTACCAGTTAACCGGGTTATGAGCATGCATTAATAAATATGGGCTCGATTCTTTTGCCAACGCATTGCTTATTTGCATTATATTTATGTTTTTGAGATTCATCATTGAATATGTCAAACACTCTAAGTACAGATAAGGTTTAATTGTTAACGCATTTTTTACTGGCAGAGAAATCGGGTGATAAGGTCTTTTTCCTGTTGACATCATGAGAGTAAACTCAACAACAAACAAACTATGAAACAGTTAGATAACATATCGGGATGATAAAGCTATAATTCCTCTCATCCAAACCACCTATGTATACTACAAAATACTATCTTTACGGCAAATGTAAATGTATGAATGAGAAATTACTTCTTGATTTAGTCAGGATGCGAATGCCATTTGGGAAATACAAAGGAAGACTACTTTGCGATTTACCAGAGTACTATTTAGTTTGGTATCATCAGAAAGGCTTTCCCGAAGGCAAATTAGGGATGTTACTCCACACCTTATACGAAATAAAACTAAACGGACTGGAGTACCTGTTGACCCCCTTAAAGAACAAATAATGAAAAGGGAATTTATTTGAAGTACAATCGTATTAAGCACAATCGCACATTGATTTAAGCAATTTTAAAGACTTATTAACATATCGATGTTAAAAAATATGAAATATGTCATTATTTTTCATCCCTAAACCTGCGTGTTAATAATGATTTATTATTTTTGTTCATTGTAAATATTATATTAAACATGGCTAGCAACAGAGAGATTATCCTTGTAAATATCTCAGGTGACGACAAACCTGGTTTAACTTCATCCCTAACAGAAATATTATCACATT
>JBFHEL010000430.1:0-3050 GCA_041584155.1 Saccharicrinis sp. | reverse complement strand
TTCCTCTAGTCTGTCTTTCCCAAATACAATATGTGTTGGGTTATAAAAATCGAAATTCAACATGGTTTTTAAGTTTTTTATTGCGTTGTTAACTGCTATTTAGTTTATAATTTTATGTTTGTTATTTTACAACTTTAGTTCATGCTTCTATAGGAGGAAGGCGTCAATCCTGTCATATTCTTAAACATCTTACTAAAGGATTGCGAATACTCAAAGCCCAATGAATAAGCAATCTCCTGAATAGTATTATTGGTATTTAATAGTTGGCTTTTAGCTTTTTCTACCATCATAAGATGAATCAGTTCAGTAGCATTTTTACCTGTTTCTTTTTTTAATAAATCACTAAGATAATTGGGAGATAAGTTTAAGTTATTGGCTATTTTTTGTACGGTAAGACTGCCATGCTTATACATGGATTTGGTATTGATATAGTCTTTAATATATGTTTTAAACTCGCCTACTACCTTATTGCCTGATTGACTTCGGGTAATAAATTGTCGGTCATAAAATCTTTCACAATATTTTAATACCAATTCAAGAGTGGCTATTACAAGATCTTTACTGTGCTTATCGATATTGTTGGTTAACTCTTCTTTTATTTTTAGTGTTAAGTCTTTGAGTATCATCCTTTCTTTAGCCGATAGATGTAAGGCCTCACTTAATTGATAGTCAAAAAAGGTATATTCTTGAATTCGGTCGCTTAAAAGTGACTGTAGAAGAAAATCAGGATGAAAATACAAACCCCAACCGGTCTTTGCTTCTTTTCTGTAATCTGCTGCCTCAATAAGCATATGCTGTCCGGGACTATAAAATACAAGCGTTCCATTGGTATAATCCATGGGTGTTTGACCGTACATCATGCTGTTGACACATTTCTCACTTTCAATGATGCAATAAAGATTCATATAAATTCGATGCTTGTCGAACACCAGTCTTTCTTTATTCAATTGGCTATAATCAATCAGTGTAATTAATGGGTGCTGAAGTTCATCAGGAATGCCAAAGTATTCATGAATGTCTTTTACTGAATGAATGTTTATGTTTTTTACAGGTTTCATACCAATGTTTTACTGATTGCTTTACAGGCTCTTTTGATTTATTGCTGACTTTACAGAATAAATGTGCTTTTATGTTTTAACACAACCTGTGTATTTTTATATTCAAATATGAAGTTGTATTTGTTTTTTCATATTTACAAGCTATTTTGTTTTTTATGTCTATGACAAATTTATAACTTCTCAAAGCATGAAATAGATATTGCAAATTTGAATCTTTTTTAGAAAACAGGTATAATTCAAATTACGGTTTATGGTGTTTGAATTACCTATTTAATTTAAGTGAAAATAAATTTAGATAAAATTAAAGAGCGCTTCCTTATATTTATACTCAACAAATTCAAATGTTTTATGTTTTAAATGGCAACGATAAAGGCCCTTGGTTTACAAAGTGATTTTTAAAAAAGAAGTAAACTGTCGAATCTGGTGGCAAAAGGGATTTTCTGTTTTTTATTTTCTATCACGCATGTTATAGGGTGAAAAAAATTATCCTGGGAGCCTGTCGGACTTTAGTCTTTTTTAGCTCCCTGTTCGAGAAAGGTATAGAAATATGAGATTCTAAAGGGTTTAACTTGGTATGTCCGACACACAGCTAGCCGTTATTTAAATGGTTAATTCCGGCTGTTTTTTTTGTATAAAATGCGCAAATACCAGAGCATTAGTATGATTCCTTTAACAATACTGGAAAGACTGATGGCCCACCAGATTCCTAACATCCCTAATAATTTCTCCGACGATAAGATAAGTGCAGCAGGAACTCTTGCCCCTGTAAAGACAATACCTGTAACGGAAGGAGGAATAGTACGGCCTATTCCATTAAAAGCACCTCTGGTTATAATTTCCATGATCATGAAAATTTGTGAAATAGCCAGAATTTTTAAGTAGGTAACACCCAATTGTAAGGGAGCGGGTTCTTTCAGGAAAAGGGAGAATATGGTTTTTCCAAAAACAAAGAAGGAGAAGGTAACCAGACTTCCTAAAAATACACCAACCCCTAAAGTCGTAAAATAGCCTTTTTTTATTCTATGCCAATTGCCAGCCCCATAATTTTGGCCGGTAAAACTACCCAGTGCTGTGGCAAAACCCGACGAGGTCATCCATGACAATGCTTCAATTTGAGCACCAACACTCTGAACAGCAATGGGCATGTCTCCCCATTTAGTAATCATCCGGGCCAGTATAAGTGCGAATATGGCAAATAAGCTGCTTTCTATAGCTACCGGGGAACCTAGTTTAAAAACACCTCTGGTAATCTCTTTCGATAATTTGAAATGTTTGAATTCGGGATTCATGATCTCCTTAATCCATACAAAACGAATAAAGAAAATAATAAATACTACTCCCTGAGCTATGACAGTGGCTAATGCTGCACCATTTACGCCCAGTGCAGGTACCGGACCTAAACCAAAAATAAATAAGGGATCCAAAAGCATATTTAACCCTAATCCTACCAATAAATAATAAAAGGGAAGTTTGCTATTGCCTGCGCCATTGTATATACCCTGAAATGTTGGATTTATAAATGTGCATATAAATCCTACCGATACAATCCGAAGGTATCCTACAGCTCCATTTTCAACTATCTCTTTTGATAACCTGAAAATGCCAATCAATTGTGGCGTAAAAATTAAAACAAGTAATGAGATGGATACGGATAATATCAAGGCCCAGAAAAGTGAATGACGGGCATAGCGAGCTGCTTCTTCCTTATCTTTTCTGCCTAAAGCCTGCGATACTCCTATTTCAGCCCCTATTCTGGGAATAAGTACAATAGAAATACCTAACCATACAAAAAATCCAGCAGCCCCTACAGATGCAACAGCATCACTTCCTAAGCGCCCTAGCCAGATCATATCTGTCAGGTTGTAAGCCATTTGCATAAGGGAGGTTCCGATGATGGGAATAGCCAGCTTAAGTAACTGCTTAAATATGGATCCTGAGGTTAAATCAATAGTCTTATTCATAGCGGCGCGAAAGTAGTCAAATTAATTATAT
>JBFHEL010000429.1:0-3055 GCA_041584155.1 Saccharicrinis sp. | reverse complement strand
GACCATAGGTATTTTTTCTATTATCACCGTTTTTACACTAATTGATTTTCTGGAATATAAAATCAGAGATAGTATTCAGTCTTTGGGCGATCATGTAGTGTATGTGCAAAAATGGCCATGGACGCAACCGGAAGGGGAAACGGAGTATCCCTGGTGGCGTTATCTGAATCGTCCTGTACCCTCGTTAAACGAACAGAAGGTAATTGAGCGTAAGTCACAGCTGGCTGTGGCTTCTACCTTTATGATTGGTTCAGAGCGGACTATTTTGTATGAAGATAATGCGTATGATAAAGTGGCAGTTTTTGGGGTGTCGGAAAATTTTGACCAGAACTGGAGTTTTGAGATTGGTAGAGGGCGCTATTTCTCCCCTTTTGAATCAAAGAATGGAGCAAATGTGGTAATTCTGGGGTATGATATTGCAAATGAATTGTTTCGGGGTAAAAATCCTGTTGGGGAGCGGATTAAATTAATGGGGCGTAAGTTAACCGTTATCGGTGTCGTTTTAAAGCAGGGAGAGGATATGTTTGGCAATAGCCTGGATGAAAAAGCTATTATACCTATTCAGTATGCTAAAGGGCTATTTGATATAAAAAGCGAAAGGGTTGATCCGGCAATTATAGTAAAGGCTAAAGAAGGTGTTGCTGTTGATGATTTGCTTGCTGAGTTGGAAGGGATACTGAGAGTTGAAAGAAGATTAAAACCCGCAGAGGATAATGATTTTGCACTTAATCAAATTAGTATGGTGCAAAAACAGTTTGATGGTTTGTTTGGAATCATCGATATGGCCGGATGGTTAATAGGTGGTTTCTCTATTTTAGTAGGTGGGTTTGGTATTGCCAATATTATGTTTGTGTCGGTAAAAGAACGAACCCGTATTATAGGTATTCAGAAAGCACTGGGTGCCAAACGACGTTTTATTTTATGGCAATTTTTGTTTGAGAGTGTGTTTTTAAGTTTGTTGGGAGGTAGCTGTGGCTTACTGATAATTTTTATTTTATCTCTATTAGCTAATGTGGTTATGGATTTAGGGGTTCAGCTTACCTTTTTAAATATATTTAAAGGGGTTGCAATATCGGTTGTGTTGGGAGTTGTATCGGGTTATATTCCTTCTAATTCGGCCAGTAAAATGGATCCTGTAGAGGCGATAAATCATTAGGGGAAGAAAAAACTGAGTTTGATGAAAAAGATAAGCTTTGGTGAGTCTATCTTTTGTAATGGGATAAAAATAAATCGGTGACCAGCAGCTGATCACCGAAATGTATTTTTATGCCAATTAAGAATAGTTGGCTTTACTTGTTTTTTAACAATGATTTTTATATCGATAATATAGTTGTCAGCTCCAGTAAAGAAGGATTTAGTTTCTTCTTGTTTTTTAGTGCCTGATTAAAAGGTACATGAACAACTTCTTTATTAACGAGACCTACCATGATGCTTTTTTGATCATCAATAAGTGCTTCAATGGCTGAAACACCCAAACGACTTGCAGTTACTCTGTCAAATGCAGAAGGAGATCCTCCTCGTTGAATATGACCAAGGATGGTTACCCGGGTGTCGTAGTCAGGGTATTCTTTCGATACTTTTTCGGCAACATGGATGGCTCCACCGCTTATTTTTTCTCCTTCAGCAACCAGAACAATGCTGCTGCTTTTGTCTTTACGCATTCCTTTTTCAAGGAAGGCATTGAGTTGATTAAAGTCCGTATCAATCTCAGGAACCAGAATGGCTTCTGCCCCTGATGCAATACCACTGCGTAAAGCTAAAAATCCTGCATCACGCCCCATTACTTCAATGAAAAACAAGCGGCTGTGAGCACTGGCTGTATCCCTGATTTTATCTACCGCTTCAACCACGGTGTTGAGCGCAGTGTCGTACCCTATGGTGTAGTCTGTGCCATAGAGGTCATTGTCAATGGTTCCCGGAATACCTACGATAGGGAAATTATATTCCTGTCCAAAAATTCTTGCACCCGTAAAAGTTCCATCACCACCAATAACAACCAGCGCATCTACTTTATGTTTTTGGAGGTTTTCAAAGGCTGTTTTTCTTCCTTCGGGTGTTCTAAAACCATCACTTCGTGCCGACTTCAAGATGGTTCCACCCAGGTGAATAATATTACTCACCGATTGGGAGTTCATGGCGACGAATCTGTTTTGAATCATTCCGTGATACCCCTGTTTAATCCCAACTACCTTAAGGTTGTTATAGATGGCTGCCCTCACAACTGCTCTTAAGGCAGCATTCATACCTGGAGCATCACCTCCGGAAGTTAGTACACCAATTTTTTTAATTTGTCCCATACGTTTATTTATCTTTTGTCATTATTCTAATTTGCTCTGCAACTTGTTGCATTAGCCAGGGAGGTGTGGATGTTGCACCACAGATTCCAACAGATTTTGGCAGTTCTACAAACCAGTCTGGATTTAGCTGGTTTTTATTGCTGATAAAATAGGATTGCGCATTGGTTTCTTTACATTTTTTAAAAAGCATCTGGGCGTTGCTGCTTTTTTCTCCACCAACAAAAATGATCATATCGTGTTTTTTTGCAAATAGTGTCATTTTTGGCAATCGGTTGGCCACCTGTCGGCAAATGGTATCAAATGATTTAAATTCAACCTCTGTACTGATGTTTTTAGAAAGATAATCGACTAACTTTTTAAATCCATCAATACTCTTGGTGGTTTGCGCATAGAGATGCGTTGGTTTATTTAAATCAATTTTTGATACATCATCCAACGATTCAATAATTAAAGCTTTGTTGTTGGTTTGTCCCCTCAGTCCAATTACTTCGGCATGTCCTTTTTTACCATATATAAGCACTTGACCGTTTACGGATTTTAAACTCTTCCACGATTCCTTAATACGTTTTTGGAGTTTTAGCACCACCGGACAGGTTGCGTCAATTATGGTAAGGTCCGCTTCTTTTGCCTTTTGATAGGTTTGAGGAGGCTCACCATGGGCACGTATAAATATTTTATTGCTTTTAATGTTGTTTAACCCGTTTCTGTCAATCGAAATCATCCCTTTGCTTTGCAGGCGTTCCATTTCCATATTATTG
>JBFHEL010000428.1:0-3061 GCA_041584155.1 Saccharicrinis sp. | reverse complement strand
TGCCAAAAAACTACAGAATATTCATTAGGAGCATAACGCAACGCTTTTTCAAAATTAGCCAGTGCATATCTCAATCTCCTTTCAGTTCGAGCTTCTCTCTTTTCCGGAGCTACATATGGATTTTTACTGATGCATTCAGACACCAAATATTGCTTAATCCCACTATTTAAAAATGAAATTGCAGTTTCGCTTAACGAAGGTGTTTCTATGTCTTCAAAACCAACAACAACCCTTTTTTGCATTTCAACGGGCGCACCATCATTAGAACCGGGAAGCCAATCTCCCGATGTAGATTTAAGTACCCCAATCAAAACATTGTCTGTATTACCAGAAACAGAGTTTTGAATAATAAAATCACCTATAGTTCCATCTGTATATACCGTAAAATCAACAACAACGGTTCCTTCATCATATGCAAACATACCTTTATTAACCATATCTATAATCTCAGTTGATAATAGTTCACTAAAAGTTTGTGGACCGTAATTTTCAGAAAGCTGTTCTTCATTATATACAGGCATTCTCACATTTACCTCTTCTAAATGATGTTTTTCCTGAGTCATTGCTACCAGAGTAAACATCAAAATTCCAACTATTAAAACTATCCTTTTCATCAGATTTAATTTTAAATTATATTTACACTGTGAAACTCACCCAAATAAACCATCGTTCCTTACAAACCAGAACAGGCAATCAATAAGTTTTTTTTCTCATAGCTCGTTTCACCGCAAATAATAAATCAATTAATTTGTAAGGATATTCACTCACCCTATAGTTTCACACACCTCCTTATAATAGCTGAGTTTTTCTATCCAGTCATATACCCAACCTATATTTACCCAGACATAAGTTTTTGTAAAATAGCTATGCTTTTCAGCACCCGTAGCAGTTATTTTAATTTTGCATTAATGCGATTAAATACGGGTACAAGTTATCCTAAAACAGAAGCTTACACTTATCAATATTGTTGCAAATGATTGTAACATGAGAGGTAAAAATGTTGCATTGAAGAATTATTGTTGCATTTAAAATAAAGATTCCAGTACTAATTCACTTGATATTTGAGATGTAATTTCAGATTAAGTCAACCTGCATTTATACTTACCCGGAGGTGAAAATTAAGCTATTTATAAGAGATACGATAACAGCTAATACAGTAGCTAACTTTACCTGATTGTTTTTCAATTCATCATTAAAAAGACATAAAAAACTTCCTCTGCATCGCAGAACAACTTAATCCAACAACTCAATATATTATATTGCATGCATATCCATTAAAAATAAACTAAAATTACTTATGCTGAGCAACCGAAAATTTATTAACCGGAAGATTCATTCTCCTTAATAAATCAGTGTACCTTGGATCTTGCCGGATATCTTTGGTAAAGGGGTAAAAATTCAGATAAGTAATAGGATACGATTTTTGATCCACAGCCTGATTGAGTAACTCAAAAGCCTTATCAGTAAATCCAAGATAAGCAGCCATGCCACCACGATAACATGGGTTGACATTTCCTTGTTGCGCTTTTTCCTCTATCTTATCCCACAACTCCATCGCCTTATCTTTCTGCCCGGACTTCACATAGGAATAACCTCGCTCCACGTCCCAATTAACCCCGCTAGGAAGTTTTTGATGATAAGCAATGGCTTCCTTGTATTGTTTTTTTCTTAGATATAAATTCCCCATGATAAGATTTCCATAAGGAATATTTTCTTTAAGCTCCAAAGCCCTTTTTGCACTTAATTCTGCTTTAACATATTGACCATAATGAAAATACAGCAGGCTTAACCATGAATGGTACGATGCCGAAAATGGCTCTAGTATAGTTGCCCTTTTGGCATGATATAAGGTCTTTTCTTTGTCGCCAAAAAGGATATGATACCAGGCATAATGAGCATGAGCAATAGCATTGTTAGGATTTGCTCTCAGCGTGCCTTCAAAAGCCTCCCTTGCCGAAGCCCAATCCCATGATTTATAAAGGTGAAGGATAGACAGGGCACAATGAGCTTCATCAATATTAGGATCGAGCTTAAGCGCCTTCTCTGCCGATGATACAGCCAATTGAAATGCCTCTTCCGACTTAAGTTGGCCATGTCCCATAATAGTATAACCCAGTGCCATACCGGCATAAGCAAAAGGGTCGCCCGGATCATTATCAATGGCCCGACGAAGCAGATTAATCCCTTCTTCGAAGGATTCTTTAGTTCCCTGATTTAAATAATACATCCCACGCAAATAGGCTTTATAGGTTTGAGGATTTACCGTATGTTCGGCAAACAGAACCTCATCTTTTTTATTACTTAAGCCAGCATATAATTTTGTCACAATATCGCTTGCCATAGATGAATGAACTCCTAAGACATTAGGCATTACATCGCTATATTGATTAACCAATAGATGTCTTTCTTCCGGAAACACATCAATCAACTGAATCAGGATACATAAACTATCGCCCAGACAAACCACCGAACCTTCCACAATACAATCAACTCCTAGTTCTTTAGCAATGTCTCTTAAATACTTTTTGCTATTACGATAACGTAATGTGGAGGTGCGTGAAATAACGCGCACAGAAGATATTTTGCCCAATTCGCCAATCAGGGCATCGTGCATGCCATCAACAAAATAATCTGAATCCTCAATCCCGGTCATATTATTTAACGGTAGTACAGCAATAGATTTCTCTACCGGCTCCTTATCAACCAAAAGCATATTTCCTACTATTGCCAACAAAGCAATTAACACGACAACACTAACTATCTTAAGGAATGTACTTATGGTCCATAATGATTTTGCTTGTAGTTTTTCTTTGTTTGCAGCAGCATAGGTCCTCTCTATACCATTATTCTTCTGTACTTCCCCTGGAGATACACCATAGTACTTTTTAAAAACCTTATTGAAATAGCTCGGACTACTAAAACCTACTTTGTATGCTATTTCAGCAACTGTAGCCTCACTTTCCTCAAGCATTTTTTTTGCACAAGTTAACCTCGAGTGCATAATCATATCACTTGCCGATTTACCACTCAGTTTAACTAATTTTCGGTGAAGCATCGATCT
>JBFHEL010000427.1:0-3081 GCA_041584155.1 Saccharicrinis sp. | reverse complement strand
CGGATAGATTCAATAGCGTCTGTTACTGGTATGGCCGAATGAAATTCATGAGCCATATGAAAACAGTTCTTTAGTGTTTCATTGGAAACCAAAGGGCGCACTCCATCATGAATAGCAATCAGGCACTCTTTGTTTAAAAGGGCAAGGCCATTTTTTACGCTATGAAAGCGGCTCTCTCCTCCAAAGGTAATGGTGTGTTTTATGGTAAAATCCTGTTCGTGACACAGTGTTTTCCAAAAGGCAATTTGATCTTTAGGTAACACCAGAATAATCTGAATGGAAGGATGAAAATTATAAAACCTTTCTATGGTATGCATCAGAATAGGCTTATCCGATAGCTTTAAGAATTGTTTGGGTAAATCACTTTTCATGCGTGAGCCGGAACCCCCGGCTACAATTATTACGGCTTTGTTCATTATTTTGTTTTGTTTCATGCAAAATTACTAAATTTATTATGGCATTGATTGAATGTGCTGCTGTGTAGTTGATCTTATTTAATAAATTCTTTAAATTTATATTCAGGCTATTACTCACCACTTTTAATTTGTAAATAAAATGAAAGGTCTTACATTGTTCAAATCATTTAATATTAAAGGCGTATGATACCTTCTACAATATTTCAATTTTTACATGATTTATCCATTCACAATAATAAGGAGTGGTTTCAGGATAATAAAGTTATGTATCAACAGGCAAAAGAAGATTTTGAAGCATATGTGGATCATTTAATTGCGATGATTAATGTCATTGATCCTAAAGTGGGGCATCCGCATGCCAAAGATTGTGTTTTTAGGATTTTTAGAGATGTACGTTTCTCAAAGAATAAATCACCCTATAAAAATAATTTTGGTGCTTACATTGCTCATGGTGGGCGGAAAAGCCCTTATGCAGGATACTATTTGCATATTGAACCAGACAATAGCTTTTTGGGAGGTGGTATCTATTGTCCTGAATCTTCAGTTTTAAGGGCGGTGAGAGAGCATATTCTAACGCATGCAGAGGAGTATAAAAATATTATTGAGGAACCATCTTTTAAAAAAGTATTTCGTGAGATATGGGGTGAACGGCTCAAATCTGCTCCTAAGGGATTTTCTAAAGATGACCCAAATATTGATTTAATCAAGCCTAAATATTATACGTTGTTATTGAATTTAAAAGATAATGAAATTCAATCAGCCAGGATAGATGCAAAGATTAAAAAGGTATTTGGACTAATAAAACCGTATAACGACTTTATAAATACAGGGATTAAAAAAAGCCTTTCCAAATAGAAAGGCTTTTGTTTGTGTGACGGTTAATAATGCTTAGTCTGCCATTTAATACTCACAGCCAAAGCAGCTTACTCAAACATCATTAAAATATTATTTTTTTAATGTGAATGCCATTCATTTAATAGCTTGTTGATTAATAGATTAGAATGGAAAATCTTCTTCTACTGTTTTATAGGTACTTTCTTCGGTGGCAGGCTTTTTTGCCTTTTGATGAATGGCATTTCCTTCCACATAAATAGCTTTGTATGGATATTCTACAGGACAAGGGTGTTCGCAAGCGCCACATCCAATACAAATTTCCTGGTTAACCTGCGGGATAACTAGTCCATCGCGATAAGGAACCATGTTAACAGCTTTTGTAGGACAGTGTTCGGAGCATGCTCCACAATCTGTGCCATCTCTATGTACTACACAGTTCTGCTTCACGAAAACAGCTTTACCTAACTGGGTGAGCTGTTTCTCTTCAATAGGTAGGGTAAGCAAAGCGCCTGTAGGGCAAATTTCACTACAACGGTTGCAATCGAAATTACAAAATCCTGCATGTGCATAGTCCATGTGAGGCTGCATAAAACCTATTAGCCCATACTCTTTAATGGATGGCTGAAGTACTTGTGTTGGGCACGCAGAGATGCATAATCCACAGGCAGTACATAAGCTGTTAAAACGTTCTATGCTTCTGGCTCCTGGGGGGGCAACAGGGTTTTTACGTAAGGAAAGTTTGTATTCTTTGTTATGACCTGAGTTTATATGTTTGCCATGTCCGTTATGTTGTCCGTGTTGAGCAAGTACAGATGTACTTGCTGTTAACGTTAAAAGCGTTGATATGGCTGTTCTTCTGCTGAATTTCTTTTGATGGCTTGGTGAAATATTGGGTTCTTGAGCTGACTTTGTTTTGGTTGTGTAATCAATTGCATTGTAATCACAAACAGGTAAGCAATCAAAACAGAGTACACAGCGTGAATAGTCGATCTCTTTGTTTTTGATATCGATACATTCGCTTTTGCAAACGGAAGCACATTTGCCGCATTGAGTGCAGCTGCTGGTGTTTAATCCAATTTTAAGAGCCGACTTTTTAGAAATTAGCCCCAAAAAGGTACCAACTGGACAAATTAAATTGCAGAATAAACGTCCGCGTTTATACGATAAGTAGGCAATAACTATAAAAAATAATAATGTATAAATAGCAATGGCTATGGGTGTTTGGCTGATGTCAATAATATGCAGAGAGTAAATTTTTTGATTTTGAAGTATGTTGGCAATCAGGTTATTACCCCAAATAATGACAGGTTTAATATTGTATGTGAAAATTCTACCGGCATTACTGTACGGATCCAGTAATGATAATACGATAGAAAAGCCCGCCAATAGACTGACAATGCTAATGATTAAGAGGCTGTATCTTATTTTGGTCGATGCTTTTTTGAATTTAAAGAATCGCTTTTTTTTGCTTTTTAGTTTAGCGAAAAAAGTAAATATATCCTGCAAAATGCCTAACGGACAAATGGCAGAGCAGTATATTCTACCAAAAAGAACGGTAAACACAATTATGACCAGAAAGCCAACTGCCGTAAGGCTGGTGATCTGTATAAATTTGAGGAGAGAGGGTAAGAATTGAAGAAAAATAATGTTAGATATAATATGTTCGGGTATGATTTCATAAATATCTACAAAGGATAGCAGGGTCAAGGAAAAAAACAAGAGAGCTAATGCAACTCTTGTTTTTTTGAGTATGGTATAGTTCATGCTAAGCAATTTTAATTCTGCTGATGTTTAACTCATTGAGGTTCATATTTCCTAAGCCCATTTCGTG
>JBFHEL010000426.1:0-3102 GCA_041584155.1 Saccharicrinis sp. | reverse complement strand
GGGGATGTGGATTATGATGCAGTAGCTCCCAAATGTAGCTGGATAACTCCGGTTCCCGGTGGTGTGGGACCTATGACCATTGCTTCTCTGTTATTAAATACGCTTAAGGCAGCTAAAAAAGAGATCTATTAATTAGCTAGTGTCTTTGAGGCTTTAGCTTTTAACATAAAATAAAAGCCTTTCTGAAATCTATTTTCAGAAAGGCTTTTCTGTTTTCAAGTAAACCCTATAATAGGGTTAAAATAATAATTTCAAATTTTCTTTTATTAACCACTTCATTTTCATAACTTAATTAGCCAATGCAGCTTGTACAATTACAAAATATATTAGGCTATGGTTCTCACGGTTACTTTAAATCCCGCAATTGATAAAATACTTATTGTCGATTCATTTGAGGTGCATAAGTTGCATCGTTTGATGAAGGATGAAATGAGTATGGTTTCGGCAGGAGGTAAGGGCGTAAACATAGCTAAAACACTTAATAAGTTGGGGGATGTGGTTATTGCTTCAGGTTTTGCAGGAGGACATGAGGGGCATATGTTATGCGATGCGATCAGAAAAGAAGGAATTACTACCAACTTTATATTTACACAAGGCTCTACACGCACAAATATTTCTATTCTGGATAGAAAAAATGAAACGTTGACCGAGATCAATGACCTAGGACAGGAGGTGCCTATAGAAGATATTACTTTTTTTATAGAAAACTATGAACGATTATTGCCAAGAGTAGAATTAGTAGTGATAGCAGGATCCCTACCCAGAGGAGTTTCACCTGATATTTACATTCAAATGGTGCATCTAGCCAAAGAACAAAATAAAAAGGTAGTTATACATACATCGCCCAAATATTTGCCTGTATTAATGGAAGCGCAACCCTTCCTGATTAATCCGGATATGAGATCTAATCACATCATTTTAGGAAAGGAAGTAGACGGAGTAGATCAATTTTTAAGAACAGGGAGAGAAATTTTAAATAATTGTCCCCTTACTGAGTATGTTATTTTTACCCACCGGTTAGAAAATGTGGTAGTGATTTCTCAAACAAAAGCATATATTTTACGTCCTCGTAATATAGATATAGTAAATATGCTAGGGTATGGAGATGCCTATTTAGCCGGACTTATTCATGCGTATTTACATAATGAGAAAGAGAAAGATATACTAAGCTACGCTTCTGCAGCAGGATTAACTGATGTAGAAGAAATATATAAGGACATATCGGATATTCGTAAAATACAAAAAAATTTGTCGAGAATTGAGATTGAAGAAATAGAGTATTAGCCATTCTTGTCCATACGAAATAGATTAATCATTCTATAAATAAGTATCTGATGAAAAAAGTACAAGACTATATTCATAAAGATATTACTTGTGTAAATGAAAACTCCAGTTTGCGAAGAGTAATCACGACCATGAAATTACATCGCCTGAGTGTATTGCCTGTGGTAAATAAATTGTGTGAGTATATGGGATGTATTAGTGAGCAGGATATATTAAATGTGGCTATACCAACTTATATGAAAACCATGTACGATACGTCTTTTATGGCAGGTCTAGATCAAATAACCGTTCGTTTGAAGGATAAGTTGGATGAAAAGATTATCAATTTTATCGATGAAAAGTATCCCTGCGTTTCACCGGATGATTCGATGTCGTATGCCGCTGATTTATTATATCGTCAAAAAGGAACAATTTTACCGGTGGTTGAAGGTAAAACTTTGATTGGATTATTAACTCGTATTGAGATTTTGTCTCTTTCACTGGATATTACTTAAATCAAGGAATATGTTATTTTTGGTAAGCTCTCAACTGAGCACATTCTATGTTGTTGTTGCATTAGTTGTTTTTATACTGACCTTTACATTAATTACAACAGAAAAACTGCCCAATGCTATTGCTGCCATGCTGGGCGGGTTCTTATTTGTGGCTTTTCATATTATAAGTCAGAGTGAAGCAATAGATTATATTGATTTTGATACGATAGGTTTATTGTGTGGTATGATGATAACCGTTGCCATCATGCGTAAGTCAGGATTGTTTGAATACATTGCCATTAAGGGAATAAAATTTACAGCAGGAAACCCATGGCGAATATTGGTTGTATTATCCATTGTAACGGCTGTATTATCTGCTTTTTTGGATAATGTAACTACCGTATTGATTATTGTACCCTTAACTCTTGCAGTGGCGGATACAATTAAAATTAACCCCACACCCTTATTGATTTCAGAAATTTTATTTTCAAATATAGGTGGAGCGGCTACCCTCATAGGTGATCCTCCCAATATAATGATTGGTGGAGCTACCCAACTTGATTTTATGGATTTTATTAATAATAACCTACCCATAGTGATCATCGTCTCCCTGGTTACCTTTGGGATATTGAAACTTGTATATTATAAAAAACTTCATTCAATAAAAGTAGAAACAACAAAGGTTAATGCATTTGACGAACGCCGTGCCATTAAAAATAAAAAATTCCTGGTTAAAAATTTAATAGTCTTTGCCTTAATCATCGGCGCTTTTGTTACTCATCATATCCACCATGTAAATTTAGCCTCTATAGCATTAGGTGGTGGTTTTTTGTTGATGATGATCACTAAAGAAGAACCCGAAGAAATACTTAAAGATGTGGAATGGCCTACCTTATTCTTTTTCATAGGCTTATTTGTGATTGTTGGAGGACTTGAAAAAACTGGGGTGATTAACTATTTAGCAGATCAAATGATTCTGGCAACTGATGGAGAAGCCCATAAAGCATCGCAACTTATATTATGGATGTCGGCTGTTTGCACAACATTTATTAATAGTATTCCTTATACGGCTACCATGATTTCAGTGATTGAAAATATGGGCGAGGCAGCTGGTGAAAATGTAGAAACACTTTGGTGGGCTCTGTCATTAGGAGCGTGCTTTGGAGGAAATGGAACATTAATAGGAGCGGCAGCCAACATTATTGTTGCAGGTTTTACCCAAAAAACCGATCATCCCCTAAGTTTTAAAGAGTATTTAAAGGTGGGACTGCCCCTGATGCTAGTCTCTATTGTATTAGCTTCTATCTATCTCTATGTTAGGTATTTCTTGCTGGCTTAATGTAAT
>JBFHEL010000425.1:0-3109 GCA_041584155.1 Saccharicrinis sp. | reverse complement strand
CCGTCCATTTGTTTATATACCCTGCATACTTCTTCACCAAAGGCCTTTTCGTAGGCAAAATCCCATATTAATGGTTCACCAAATTTAGTTTCAAATATATTTTTGGTAGCTTCCAGTTTTTCGTAGAGAGTTAATCGTCTGGTTTCATCTTTTACATTGATTTCCAGCGCTACCATAATTTTTTTTCGGCCTACATCAAACCGCAGGTCTATCCCTTTAATATTGGTTCTGTCGCCAATCCATACTTTAATTTTACCTCGTTGGCCTGGTATTTTACGGGTTCTGTTGCCTAGTTTCCGCCAAAACTCCAGTTTAAGTTCTTTTTCTTGTTCTTTTGAGTACATACTATATCAATCCTCTTGTTCTTCCTTCTTACCTGAAGAGTAAAGTAAATACATTAAAATTAAACTCCCAATGCCTATTAAACTGCCGCCGTATATTTCTGCGTTTTTATAGGAGCCATGTATCATGCCAAAGCCCATAATGATGCAAAAAGTTGCAGCTATACCAATGTATTTTTTCATCCTATAAATAGTAAAGCAGATTGTTTTAGATAAAAAAAATCCCTGTAATTTGATTTTACAGGGATTAAAAATATCATTTTTTTATGGATTAAAAGCTATACTTCACCCCTAATACCATCCTGTTGTTTGCGTATTCTTGAGAATCAGTAGGTTTAGATTTTTCATCTATGGTGCCATAAGCCGCTACGGTATGTTGCCATTCTAGTCCTACGCATAAATTACCCGACATAAATTTTACACGTGGAGCATAGCTATATATATATTCAATATCCGATCCTCGTGTATATTCCGATTCTTCAATAGTCGATTCATCAGCTGTTCCCAGGTTATGCGTAATTCCTGCAAAAAGTCCAAACTGAATTTTTTTGTTGTTGGTATAAATTTCAGACCAGAATGAAGACGTCTTAATCGCTTCAAATTCATCGTTTACTATTTCGCCATCCTTTGTTTTTCTGGCAATACCGCCTATCATTACCAGGTCTGTCATATTACCTCCGTATACACCCTCGGCTTTTATGGTTACCGCAGGAAGAGTGTAACGAAGTGATAGGTTGGTATGCATGCTGGTTACCTTGCCATCTGCTATGGCGCTATTGTCGTCGAGAGATAAGGGTTGTACCTGTTTAACACCTATGGTAGCTGCTAAGAAAAATGACTGCGGGGAACCATATTTTAACTGGAAGTCAAATTCAGGAAAATCAGCCATTTCTATTTGCTCTAAAGAACCAGAGTTTTTAAAGTCGCCTTGCGATAAGGTCATTAGGGATAACGACATTTTTTCCGTTGCCTGATAAAGATATTTGACCTGTGGATTACGGCTTAATGGGTGGATGGGTACACCAACCACAAAACTTATTGTGGAAGGATAGTTTTCCGTAACAAATAAAGGGTGCCAGGTTTGACCGGCTAATAAGGAGCTCTTATTCCATTTTAATTTTACAAAGGCATGGCGAAGTCGGGGAACAAAGTCTTTTGAATTACCAGAAGACCCGGCAAAGTCACCCTCAATTTTAGCTGTGGTTATGGCTCCGAACGCCTTAGGACCCGAAATATTAAAACCTAATCGGGTAATGCCGGCACCATAATCAAACTCACTCTGGTCATTCTGATCGTTTCCATTGGCATCGGCAGAGTAGTTATAGGGATATAAATAACCATGTCCTCCGCGTGCAGTTGCTCCTTGCCGGGTGTCGACAAAAGCATCAAATGCAACAAATCCATAGGGTGTAAAGGTTAATTTTTCTTGTTTTTCCTGAGCAAGAGCATTTATTGATAATAAGACAATCAGGCTGAGTAATAACTTTTTCATTTTTTTTAGCTTATAATTCTGTATTTCTTAAATAAAATTTGTTTTTTTATTGAGGTAAATCACTACCGAATTAAACAATTCTAAATCAGTTTCTTTTTTTTGTGTAAGTTTAAGCGATGTTAAACAGATAAAAGAAGTTTAGGCTACGAATGAGCTGTCTTAAGGTTTGTTTGCGTAAGATAATAATATATACGTGAATGTGAAAAAACGTTACAATTGAGAAAAGGACAATGAATATCTATGCAATGAAAAAAATAATTACGCTATTATCCGCACCATACCTGATGATCACACTATTTGTGGTATTAGCAGCCTCAATGGGGATTGCAACTTTTGTAGAGAACGATTTTGGAACCAATGCGGCTAAAGCGTTGTTTTACAATGCCTGGTGGTTTGAAGGTATTTTTCTCTTTCTTGGGATAAATATGTTGTTAAACATTTTAAAACCGTATATGTGGAACAGGGGTAAATTACCGGTGTTGTTGTTCCATTTGTCTTTTTTGTTAATTATTCTGGGTGCGGCATTAACCAGATATGTGGGATATGAAGGAATGATGCATATTCGTGAAGGAAAGACCAGTGATGAGTTTTTATCGTCGAAGACCTATATTGAAGGAACAGTTGAAGAGAAGGGGCAAAGTGTATCTTTTTCTGAGGAGGTGTTCTTATCGGAAAAAAGTAAGACTTATTTTAGTAAAAATGTTAAGCTTGCAGATAAACGGATACATATTAAAAGTATTGATTATATTAAAAATACCCGGTTTGTACCTGTTGAAGATCCAGATGGAAAGCCTATGGTATCGCTGGTCGTCTCAGGAGTGGGAGGACGAAGAGATGTGAATTTATTTTCAGGCCAAAAGGTTGCTGTTGGTGCATATACAATAGCCTTTGATGGAGACGGGACGGCTGATTTTAACCTATCGTTACACGATAATCAGCTTTTTATACAATCCAGCCTTAGTATGTTTAATACGTCCATGGCTTCACAACAACGACAAGAACTTGATGTGTCAACGCCTCAGCCATTTTATCAGAAAATATTATATGGTACCGAAGGCTTTTTTTTGGTGCAAACCTCTTTTTTAAAGAGTGCATCCTTAAGAGCAATGCCTGCGGAAAATGAACAGGGCAATTCCTTGGAGTCTGTTGTTGTTCGTGTTGAGGTAGATGGAATAGTAAAACAAATGACCGTGTTAGGGACAGCAGATAGTGTGGGTGACTATGAAACGGTTAGTATTGATGGGGTTAAAATAAATATAAAATATGGGGCCCGCAT
>JBFHEL010000424.1:0-3114 GCA_041584155.1 Saccharicrinis sp. | reverse complement strand
GCCGTACAAGTGTATTGTTTTTTGAATATGTTGCATTGATTCTCCAGGATCCAATGCAGCAGCAGGTGATGAAGATTCAATCTCATAAAAAGGTCCCATGGGAGGTTCCCCTGGTGCCGGAGATCCATCATTGTAGGCATTGATCACATCACCGCTGAAAGGTTCATCTTGTAATTCCCACATAGAGTTTACATAACCATTGGGAGCATCCTGCACATTGTAGGATAGAATGGTTAACACCTGTGCATTGGCATCATAGCTACCGGCAATCCCTATGGAACGCTGAGGACCAATACCAATTTTGCTGCGATATGTGCCATCTGCTTTAAGGAAAAGAACTTCATCCTCAACTTGTAAAAACTCAGGAGGCACTTTCCCAAAATAGGTATCATTTACCTTTGGTCCCAACTCTTCATCGGTGCCGGATTTAAAAGGAATTACAATAGTGGTCTTGGGCGAAGGATTATACATACCAAGTAACCAGATAGAAGGCAATCCTCCTTCCTTAGTCCATGCCTGATGGCCTAAATTAGATATACGGTTATCAGTTTGGTATGCAACCATACGAATACCTTGTGCTAATTCTCCACCAAGTATCACTTCAATGATTTCTTTATCCAGTAATTTAATGGTACGCTCAATCCCCATTTTAAAAATAGTGCCCTGATAATTTTCCAGCCTGGTTGTATGCGTAAAAGTGGCAGATGATTCACTACTCTTCAGTAATTTGAATCCTTCTGTATCGATCACCGCTGGCGTTTTCCAATCCGCAAACTCAAATTTATCTCCCGGTTTAAAGAACAATGCATATTGTCCGCCTTCAGGTCCCAGCCAGAAGCGTTCTTCTCCTCCAAATATGTAGATATGTTCCTGCAACATTCCTTTCTTTTCCTCCTTCGAAAGAAATCCTTTTTCGATAACCGGACGGTTGATCCAGCCAAAGCTTGGTCCGTTTTTTTGATCGTAGGTACTGGTCATTACACGTCCCTGATAAGCAGGAACAACAACAACTGCCGCATCGCCCTTTGACAGAGTTAATGCATCGGTGTGTTTTTGCAAGAATATCTGGTCAGAGGCAAATGCACCCATTTTATTATTTTCATCCTTTCTCTTGGTACTACAAGCCCACAACAAGGAAATACATCCCATTAGAACAATTAATCTCATATAGATATGGTTTTATATTCATTTTTATTAAATAGCATTTACACTAAAATGCCATTTTTTAATACCCTTACTTTTTATATGATCATCTACAATAGAAAACGCACAATTTTAAAGCTTGGCTTACCTCAAGAACAAGGTTTTCTTTTCTACCACAAAAACTTAATTACAATCCCAAATAAAAAAGAGTAGTTTGCATGCTAACACTAATTATATCTGCAATCTCTTAATTAAAGCGTAAAACTAAAACTTACATTTTTTATTAATTCTTGTTATTTATTCATTTACTATGAAAATTTATTCCAATATGATCTTCTACCTATGGAAACAATTAAATCTTATACAATTCTTACCTAATAGTAAATTCAACACGTTCACCTTAGTGAAAGGTATTTCCTTTTACAAACCTCTTTTCTTTAAATCCTTTTAGTATAACCGAACGAAGTTCTATAGAATCTTTCAATACCCCGTTGGCATCGGCACCTGAACATGGTGTACCATCGCTCCTGTTTCTGTATTGATTGCACATTTGTATTCTACCTCGCGCATACTCATGGTCACATCGCCCCAAAGAACAGGTATAGTCCTATTATTAAATTTTTCAGTTCTTTTTCAGTTTTATTTCTAAGAAATCGGTGATTAAATAACTCATTGCCTCGTAACCTTCAGGGGTGTAATGAACATCATCATCGCCTTTACCATATTTTTTATGAATACCAATGGTAGCTTTGTAGGTATCGTTAATTGGAATGTTGTTTTCCTTCATAACCTTTTTGGCAATCTTATTGTATTTAATTGGATCTTTTGGGAAACGACCTGCTTCATTTTTAGGAACACAGCTTGTGGTAACAAAAATGAGCCTGGCATCGGTTTTTTCTTTCATAATCTTCACTATGGCCCGCAATTGCTTTTCGTAATCTTCCAGACTATAGGTGAGGGTTCCGTTAACTTTATCTCTTTGACCTTGCACCTTAGAATCGGGATGACGGTAACACAAATCCCATAAGCCCCAGTTAAATTGAATAATGTCGTAGTTGTCGGTGGTAATCCATGCCTCCACATTTTTAAGTCCTTTGCCTGTATGCTGCGCATTCCCGGGGTTGTGGTACACATCGGCGATATCTTTCAGGCTTTCTTTTACAAAGGGGGTGTAGCCTATGGAAATGGAATCACCTATGATTAAAATTTTGGGTTTATCTTGCTTGAAACTTGCTGTTGTAATTATAAGTATTAGCAGGATAAGTTTAATTTTTATGTTTTTCATTATACCTTCTTTCTATTTGAATTGTATTGCTGGCAAAACGCGTTCTTTTCCAATAAAATAACCAACGCTCAAGTCGTTGTTGCATTCTTCGAGTAGCTTAGCTTTCAGTTCCTGGAACTTTTCGGGATATGTTTCTATCAAATTCTTTTCTTCTCTATAATCATCAGGTAGATAATACAGCTGGAACACATCTTTTGGGGCATAATGGCGTAGTTTCCAACCATCATTTGTAACCAATGCAGCCCCCATATTTGATCCGTAAACCGTATATTTTCTGGGATTTGTATTATGTTTGCCCATCAATTCGGGCAAGTAAGATTTACTGTGTTTTTCTTCCGGTATCTCAACATTCAGCAATTCGGCAAACGTAGCCATCATATCATAATTAGCTACAATTTGATTTATATTTTTGCCACCTTCTATATGTCCTTTCCAATAGTAATACAGTGGTACCCGGACACCACCTTCCCAATTGCTTCTTTTAAGCCCTGCCATGCCATCGTTTCCATTAAAAACATCAACAGCTGTCTCGCTGTAATATTTCATATGAATATTATCGAATACCTCTCCGGTCAGGAAATTCGTATTTGTAGGCTTTCTGAGTTTTCCATCGCTTGGATAATATATCTCATGTCCATTGTCGGCACTAAACACAATAATTGTATTATCGATAAGGTCGAGCTCTT
>JBFHEL010000423.1:0-3122 GCA_041584155.1 Saccharicrinis sp. | reverse complement strand
TTTTAATGTAGTTGTGATATTTTGTTGTCCTACTACTGAAACAAAAGTAGAAGGACGGTATTTACGGGCTGAAACAATATAATCCATGTATGTTTTTTTTGCTGATGACAAATATAAAATTTAAAAGCGGGCATTCATATATTAGCCCATAAAAAAGTAAAAGGCAATCCTTATTAATTTGTGCAATCAGAAACAGCGAATATACATCTGCAAAAAAGACAATCGCCTATTTATTAAATCTTAAATGATAATCCTGATCCCAATCAATAAAACCGCTAACGTTTGTTTCATTATCTGATAAACTAAAGCCTTTTAATGTAGTTGTTTTCCCTTTTAAAATCAGGGCTTCCATATGCACATTAGTAAGTTTCTTTTTTAGGAATTCAAAAGGAATCAACACATTACAGCCATTTTTATAATTAGAACATCCCCAGGCTGTTTTTCCCTCCAAAATTTTACCTGTTTTACATTTGGGGCATAACAACTCCTTCTTCTCCTCCTGTTGTAAGCGTAATTCAAAATTATCATCAAAATTCAAATAACCGTTCACCTTAGTATCATGTAAAGTAAAACCTTTAATCAATGATGTTTTCCCTTTTAGAACCAATGCTTCCACTTGTTTACGACTTAATTTTTTACCCAAATATTCAAAGGGAATTAAGGTTTTACATCCTGCAGCATAAGCAGAACATCCCCAGGCTGTTTTGCCTTTAATCATAGTTCCATTGCCACATCTGGGGCATTTTAGTTCTTTCGTCTTGGCCTCCTTTACCGGTAATTTTGGTGTAGTTTCTTTTTTTTCCACTTCTTCAATAATGATCCTTCCTTTAGAAAAATCATTTTTAACCTGGAAAACCAAATCCGAGACCATCTGCTTCAACTCTGCCATAAAGTCCTTAGCCTGATACTCTCCCGTTTCGATCTGTCGAAGTTTTTTCTCCCATATACCTGTCAGCTCTGCTGATTTAAGCAAATCATCAGAAATAAATTCCATAAGTTTAATTCCCATGGCCGTAGGCAGTACATTTTTCCGAACATTATAGATATATTTTCGTTTGTAAAGTGTTTCTATAATATTTGCTCTTGTAGATGGCCGTCCAATACCATTTTCCTTCATCACTTCGCGTAACTCCTCGTCATCCACCTGTTTACCTGCTGTTTCCATGGCGCGCAATAACGTAGCCTCTGTATAATATTTTGGTGGTTGTGTTTCTTTTTCCTGAAAATCGGGCTCATGAGGTCCGCTTTCTCCTTTAATAAATTCGGGTAATATTTTATCCTCTGAGTCCTTTCTTCCTGCCATGGATTTATAAACCACACGCCAGTTATCCTTAATAACCTGCTTTCCGGAGGTTTTAAATTGAATATCTTCTACCTTTCCAAGAATTGTGGTTGTTGATATTTGACAATCAGGATAAAAATTAGCAATAAATCTGCGTGTTATTGTATCATAAATCAATTTTTCATTCCTCGACAAACTCTCCGGTGCAGTTATTCCGGTTGGGATAATAGCATGGTGGTCGGTTACTTTTTTATCATCAAATACCTTCTTCGACTTACGTATTTTACTCTGCAATAAAGGAGTAACCAATTCTTGATATTGTGTTAGTCCCTTTAATATACCTCCAATCTTAGGGTAAATATCGTTACTTAAATAGGTGGTATCCACACGTGGATAAGTGGTTAATTTTTTTTCATATAATGATTGAATACCCTTTAGTGTTTCATCTGCCGACAAGGCAAATTTACGGTTACACTCTACCTGTAACGAAGTCAGGTCAAACAAACGAGGAGGAGCTTCCTTTCCTGGTTTACGGTTGAAATCAACTACTTCAAAAGGCTTATCTTTTATTTTTTCAAGAGCAGAACTACCTTCTTCTTTACTTGAATATTTCCCCTGCGAAGAATTAAATGTGACCTCCTTATACACCGTTTTCAACTCCCAATATGGCTCTGGCACAAAATTTTCTATATCAAGAAAACGATTAACAATCAATGCAAGCGTAGGAGTTTGCACACGTCCAATCGAAAGCACAGTACCCGGTTGACTATACTTAATGGTATATAAACGAGTAGCATTGATACCCAACAACCAATCGCCAATCGCACGGGAACTCCCTGCAGCGTAGAGCGCATCAAATTTTTCATTATCATACAATTTCTCAAAGCCTTCGCGAATAGCTTCTTCTGTAAGAGAAGATATCCAAAGTCGCTTCATCTTTACCTTACAGCCTGCCTTTTGCAAAACCCAACGTTGTATCACCTCCCCCTCTTGCCCTGCATCACCACAGTTTATAACTTCGGTAGCAGACTGCACTAATCGTTCTATAACGCCAAACTGTTTTTCAACCCCTTTATTTTGAATAAGCTTAATCCCAAACTGCGAAGGAATAACAGGCAGGGTTCCCAGACTCCATCTTTTCCATTCTGGCAAATAATCATGGGGCTCCTTTAAGGTACAGAGATGACCAAAAGTCCAGGTGACCTGATAGTTGTTTCCTTCATAATAACCATCTTTTCTATTGTTGGCACCAACAACTTTTGCTATTTCTCCTGCAACACTGGGTTTCTCGGCTATACAAACGCGCATTATTGACTCCTAAAATTTGTGTGTAAGCACGAAGATAATATTTCTATCGCTAATTTGGAAAGATGAAGTCAACACCTTTGATATATGTATATGAGTAAAATGTTATAATCATTCAATATTTACTGATAATCAAGCTTCTATTTCTATATATAAAGCGAAAAAATATTACATAAAGTTATTAAAAAGAAGCTGCAAAAAAATGGTTTAGAACATTTTTTAAGGTAATATTGTTTATACTGAAATGATCATTGATAAAACAAAAGATATGATTGAAGAATTTAAAGAAATAGACGAACTAATCGAAGCCTTTACTACTGAATTTGAGGATTCAATTTCCAGCCTGATTTTTAAAGAATACCCATATTTTAAAAGAACGGATCAATTTGATGTCCTTTTATTTAATTATGCAACAGAAACATTTAATGTGTGCGACTCAATTATCGACAAAGATTTCAACTATTCACAGAACCGTAAAGATTTAGAATTGCAATTCATAAACAGATCATTGGATAAATTAAAAACACATCATAGT
>JBFHEL010000422.1:0-3122 GCA_041584155.1 Saccharicrinis sp. | reverse complement strand
TTGTTGTTTAATTTGTTGCCATTTTATTGTCGAGATGATTAAAGTTGAAGATATTTTTTATTTCGTAATAATTTAACATATTATAACTCGATTTTAGGTAATACATTTTTTTTCTACCAAGTCCCTTTATATCCATAGATAAACGTTCTATAAAATTGTATTGATACCTCGATAATAAATAGGTTTTCTCCGAAATATTGATCTGATTTGGTTCGCAAAATTTTTCCATTCGGGCAGCTTCATTTACCGTATCCCCAAAAACATCAAATAAGTAATTGTTTCCCAGGATGCTTCCTATCACTTCTCCTGAATGAATACCTATTTTTACGTCCCATTTCACCGAATGAAAGCTGTTTCGTTGTGTGAGGTAGTCGCGCATGTCGATAGCCGTTTTTATCATGTTAATGGTGTGGTTGGCATTGGGTGATGGTATTCCGGATACAGCCAGATAACCGTCGCCCATGGTTTTGATTCTTGTACACTTGTTTTTGCTGACAATCTTATCAAATTCTGCAAATATTTCAGATAGCTCATCGATCAACATCTTAGGGGATAATTTTCTGGATTTACGGGTAAAATCGACCAAATCGGCAAACAGAACGGAAGCCTCTCTGTATTTCTTGGGTTTGGATTCCCCAAACTCCTTGAGTTCCTGTATGATTTCTATAGGTATTATTCTATTTAAAAAATCCACTACCTTATCATGACTTTCACTTAAAACCTGGGTTTGGAAATTTAATTTATGAATGGTACTTGAAAGACTGAGTCCGGTTCGCACTCTTGCAAATAACTCAATGGCTTTATAGGGTTTATGGATGAAATCTAATGCTCCAGCCTTAAGTATTTGCTCGATGTCATTACTTGTTCTGTCTTGTAGGCAAACAATAATAGGGGTAATATGATTTAATTTACTTCCTTTTATTTCTTTTATTTTATGTTTTAAATTATCAGAGGATTCGTTACAATCTATAATAACCAAATTATATTTAGTCTCCTTAATTTCCTGACTGGCCTTATGGCAGTTCGCTTTAAAGACCAGCCAGTCATTATCAAATTCCAGCAACTGGCCTTTAATAATTTGTAAGCTTATATTGTTATTTCCAACAATCAATATTTTTACTGTGTCCATCCGCTATTAAACCTGTATTTTGTTCGCGTTACAAAAATAATACCTCACATTAGAATATTCTTGAATGTTTTTACTCCAAAAAAGTGACTATAGTTTATTTTTAATGGTGAACTATGTAAATTTGTTTCTTAGTTTAAGGTTTTTTATGATGAAAAGCATAAACTGTTACTTAGCATATTCGACTTTCAACTAATTTAAATAACTTTGCGTTTCAATCATTAAAAAAAAGTAAAGATGGCTCAGAAACCCGCTATACCCAAAGGAACAAGAGATTTTTCACCTATTGAGATGGCAAAACGTAATTATATCTTTGATACGATAAAGTCTGTATTTTTAAACTATGGATACCAGCCAATTGAGACTCCTGCCATGGAAAATTTGTCTACCTTAATGGGGAAGTATGGAGAAGAGGGAGATAAGCTACTTTTTAAAATATTAAATTCAGGAGATTTTCTTTCCAAGGCTGATGAGAAGCTTCTGGCTGAAAAAAATGCCTTAAAAATTACTACTCAGATAGCGGAGAAAGGATTACGTTATGATTTAACAGTTCCCTTTGCTCGTTTTGTAGTTCAGCATCAAAATGAAATTACCTTTCCTTTTAAGCGTTATCAGATACAGCCGGTATGGCGTGCCGATCGTCCTCAGAAAGGTCGTTATCGTGAGTTTTTTCAGTGCGATGTGGATGTGGTAGGTTCAGACTCTCTGATGAATGAGGTTGAACTGATTCAGATTGTGGATGATGTGTATCAGGCTTTACAGATTAACGTGTTGATTAAATTAAATAATCGAAAAATATTAAGCGGAATTGCTGAAATACTGGGCGAATCCGATAAGATTATTGATATCACTGTTGCCATTGATAAACTTGATAAGATTGGTATTGATAAGGTTAATGAGGAGTTGCGACAAAAGGAATTGTCAGAAGAGGCGATTGCCAAGCTACAACCCATAATTAATCTTTGCGGAACAAATGATCAGAAGTTAGCTACCTTAAAGGATGTGTTAGCTGGTTCGGAAACAGGATTAAAAGGGGTTGATGAAATAGAAAACGTATTAAATTATTTGTCCATTCTGGATATTAAAACCCAGGTAGAGCTGGATCTGACATTGGCCCGAGGACTAAATTATTATACAGGTGCTATATTTGAAGTAAAGGCTTTGGATATGCAAATTGGTAGTATTACCGGTGGAGGACGCTATGATGATTTAACCGGTATTTTTGGTTTGAAAGATGTTTCAGGTGTGGGTATTTCCTTTGGCGCTGATCGTATTTATGATGTGATGAATCAGTTGGAATTATATCCAAAGGACTCCATTGTTTCAACTCAACTATTGTTTGTTAACTTCGGTGAAAATGAAGCCTTGTATTCATTAAAAGCTTTACAAAAAGTACGTAAGGCAGGTGTGAAAGCAGAGCTTTATCCCGATGCTGCTAAAATGAAAAAGCAGATGACCTATGCCAATAAAAAGGAAATAGCTTATGTGGCAATGGCCGGTGAAAATGAAATGAATGAAGGAAAGTTTACCTTAAAAAATATGGTGACAGGAGAACAACAGTTGGTGGCAATTGATGAGATGATAGATATTATTGGTCATTAGTTTATAATTTAATAACATATATAAGGCAGATTCCAATCCCGGGATTTGCCTTTTTTGGTATATCAGGCATGGTAATCGTTTTAAATTATCTAATTTTATTTGCAAACTAAATTTAAACAGGTCGACCATTATCTTTATTAATCATAAAGTACATACAGAGGGATAGCCTGTCCCGAATTTGATTCGGGAATTAAAAAAATTGATGCGAGTTCCTGTCCGGCAGCTGCCGCCTATAGCTCTTTTTCTAAAAATAAAAATTATAATCATATGAAACATCCATGGCAAGGAAAATTGTCACACAGGGGGATGATTATTGGTGGGAATTTGGAACTTTGTGAAAAACATTAATTATGGCTAAGGATACTACCAACATAGAGTTTGAGCAGGTTGTTGA
>JBFHEL010000421.1:0-3124 GCA_041584155.1 Saccharicrinis sp. | reverse complement strand
TTTTTGGGATTACTCTTTGGGGTGGGAATACTTGAATTCATAGCCAGTAACCTACCGGCTTCTGATTTTTTCAGGAATCCGGGTGTCGATTTCAATGTGGCGCTGAGTGCCACTGCTCTCATAGTTATTGCCGGTGCTTTAGCTGGGTATATACCGGCAAAAAGAGCTGCAAGTATTAAACCTATAGTTGCTTTACGCGATGAATAAATTAGTCTGTTTATGTTTGATATAGATAAATGGCAGGAAATATTTTACACCTTAAAAAAGAATAAGTTAAGAACTATTCTTACCGGCTTTGGGGTGTTTTGGGGTATTTTTATGCTGATGATTATGATGGGCGCCGGCAAAGGACTGGAAAATGGCGTATATGCAAATATGGGCGATTTTGCAACCAATAGTATGTTTATCTGGACTCAGCCTACCTCTAAACCCTATAAAGGATTTCCAAGAAACCGGAGATTCTATTTTAAATATGAAGACAAGCAAGCCATGCACGATAAAATCAAAGGCATTGATATTATTGCACCACGTATGCAGGGTGGAGGTTATCAGAATGCCACAACGGTAAGTCGTGGATTGCAAGAGGGAGCTTATGAGGTTTCAGGTATTGTTCCCGATGATTATAAAATTGATCCTGTAACCATTAAACATGGTCGCTTTATCAATGAAATGGACCTACAGAACAAAAGAAAAGTTGCCATTATTGGTAAAACAGTCTATAATGATTTGTTTGGCAAAGACGAGGATCCCTTAAATAAATATATCCGGATTGGAGAAATCTATTTTCAGGTGATCGGAACATATGAATCCAAGCATTCACAAAGATGGGGCGAACAACAAAATGAAACCGTCTTTATCCCGTTTTCAACTTGCCAGATAGTATATAACTACAATAACATTGTAGGCTATTTTGCTATCACAGCCAAGCCCCAATATGATATTATACAAGTAGAAAAGGAAGTGAAGGCACTGTTGGCCAAGCGACATGATATTCATCCCGAAGATGAAAGCGCCTTTGGGTCAAACAACGTAGGTGAGGAATTTAAAAAAATGAATGGCCTGTTTACTGGTATCAATCTATTAATCTGGTTTGTGGGAATTGGAACCCTGTTGGCCGGAATAATTGGGATTAGCAATATTATGTTGATCATTATAAAAGAAAGAACCCAGGAAATAGGTATTAAGCGAGCTATAGGGGCAAGTCCGGCAAATGTGATTTCAACAGTGATTACTGAGTCGGTATTTTTAACCGGGGTAGCTGGTTTTCTGGGTATGTTTATTGGCATTCTCATCGTAGAGTTGGTGAGTCAGGCGCTGGGATCCAACGCTGCTGAAAGTTCAGGCTTTCTTAATCCTCAGGTAAATTTTAATGTGGCAGTAATGTCTCTGCTAATTTTAATAGTATCAGGCGTGCTGGCTGGAATAATCCCTTCACGCAGAGCAGTTTCCATTAAACCCATAGAAGCCATACGTTCCGAAATTTAAAGAAAAACACTAAATGATAATGAGATGAAAAAAGTAAGAAACATTTTTTTTATAGTCCTTTTTACTGTCCTGTTTGTTGGCGGGTTTTATTACTTATACGATAAGTCCAGAGAAAAAGAGCTTGTATACGAAACAGAACAGCCATCCTATAAGGACATCATCAGTAAAACGGTAGCAACAGGTTCGGTAGTACCCCGTCAGGAAATTGAGATCAAACCTCAGGAATCGGGAATTATTACGGAAATATACGTGGAACCGGGTGATAAGCTGAAAAAAGGTGATTTAATAGCCCGAATTCAGATTATTCCTGAAATGGTGCAGGTAAATAACGCCGAAAGCCAGTTAGATAAGGCCAAAATAGCATTTAGAAATGCAGAAGTAGAGTATAAGCGCAAAAAGGACTTATACAATAATGGCGTTATCGCCGAGTCGGAATATCTGGATGAATTGATGCGCTATGACAATGCCAAGGTCGACCTGGATGCTGCCGATAATAACCTGCAACTGATCAGAGAAGGGGTAACCAAAAAAATGGGAGCCCATACCAATACCATCATTAAAGCCACCATAGAAGGCATGGTACTGGATGTACCTGTTGAGGTAGGAAACTCTGTGATTAAAAGTAATACCTTTAACGATGGAACAACCATTGCCATTCTGGCCGATATGAATGAAATGATTTTTGAAGGTAAGGTGGATGAAACCGAAGTAGGGAAGATTAAGGAAGGCATGGATCTGGTATTGTCCATAGGAGCCATAGAAAATGAAAAGTTCGATGCCAAATTAGAATACATCTCACCTAAAGGAATAGAGGAAAATGGAGCTATTCAGTTTGAAATAAAAGCAGATGTTAACCTCAAAGAAGGTCAGTTTATCAGAGCCGGATATAGTGCCAATGCCGATATCGTGCTTGAACGCAGAGACAGCGTACTCTCCATAAATGAAAAACTATTGCAGTTTGAAAACGATACAGCTTTTATTGAAATTGAAGTGGGTGAACAGATTTTTGAACGAAAACATATAGAAACAGGATTATCTGATGGAATTCAAATTGAAGTCAAGAGTGGTTTGACTAAGGATGATAAGATAAAAGTTCCACAATCCTAAAAAATACTTATCTTAACCAGTCTTAAATAAAAATGATATTCACATGATCAACAAATTCATTACCATCCTGTTTTGTGCTTTAACTATTGGATGGTCCGACATGCAGTCACAGGAAAAGTGGGCATTGGAAAAATGTATTACTTACGCATTGGAAAACAACCTAAGCATTAAACGTCAGCAGGTTACTTCACAATTGCAGGAAATAGAATTAAAGGACAGTAAGCAGCAGAGACTACCTGATCTGGATCTGGATTCATATTATAGCTTAAATTTAGGTGAAACCCAGGTATCGGATGAAGACCAGTATATCACTGTTACAGATCCAATACATAGTTTATCCCTTAGCATAAATGGTTCTGTTTCGGTTTTCTCAGGCTTATATCAGAAAAATACCATAAAAAAGAATGAGCGTGATTTAAAGGCCTCATTGGCACAAACAGATAAGATGCGCAATGATATAGCCTTAAATATCACCGTGCAATATCTACAGATTTTATTTGATAAGGAATTATTAAATGTAGCCCGTGAACAA
>JBFHEL010000420.1:0-3144 GCA_041584155.1 Saccharicrinis sp. | reverse complement strand
GCTTTGCTCGGTAGCTTCAAAAGACATTCTTGGAAAAACTATACCTAAAACCCGTAGAGGAAGATTAAATGGCTATTCTACTTCAATTTCCGGAATACTGGTAATCATAAGTGGAGGATTAATGCTTTTTAATAATCACAAAGAGCAAGGAATAAACTATTACTCGATAATTATTTTTTCTGCAGCTCTCTCGTGGTTAATAGCAGCAATAATATATGCAACTATTGATGAATTTCCGGGAGAAACCTCCGGTGGCAGAAATGGTTTAAAAGAAGCCTTGCTCAAAATAAAAATCATACAAACCGATAAAGTCTTTCGAAAATTTTTAATAACAAGATCTCTTTTGCTAAGTTCGGCTTTGGTTGCTCCTTTTTATATTGTTGTAGCACAAAAACACATTGGTTCGAAATTAATTCTCTTAGGTATATTTATTCTCATCAATGGTCTTGCATCTGCCATCAGTGCTCCTTACTGGGGTAAACTTGCCGATAAATCAAGCAAAAAAGTAATGGTTCATGCAGCATTAATAGCCTCTCTTCTTGGTATCTTTGTTTTTAGCTTATTAACCTGGGTTCCTTCGGTTCGTAATCAAATGTGGTTTTATCCAATTGTTTATTTTATTTTATGCATTGCGCACGATGGAATAAGGCTAGGAAGAAAAACATATATTGTAGACATAGCAACTGGAGATAAAAGAACAGAGTATGTAGCTGTTGGCAATACTGTAATAGGCGTAATACTATTAATCACCGGAGGAGTAAGTGCCCTTTTATCATTATTCTCCGTAGAAGGAATTATACTGGGATTATCCTTTTTAGGACTAATAGGAGCATACGCCAGTTCTAAAATGGAAGATGTAAAATAAAGATCAACGGCCAAAACGGGAGCTCATTGAGCACATCTTGAAAATAAGGTGCTCAATGAGTGATTTCAAAAAGGCATTACATTCAATGCCTATCTAAACTACAAAACCGGTGTGCAATATCATTTAATTGATCATCCATGTTTTAATTGCTTAATGATCTATAACTTCTATTCTATGTATCTGTATTCAGATTTATCTCCCTTATAGAAACATCAAATGCTAATATTAAAAATAGCAGCTATTTAGTATGGCTGCTGTTAAATTTTTATAGGAGCAAAAGCAAAGTACATAATGCCATTTAAAAAAAATTGTACGGTCCTACTATTTCGCAGATACAACTTTTTTAACGTCGCCATTTTTATCAATTTTATACATCAGCATTTCTTTCCGGATTATGTTTTAGAACTTCGTCATGAGCATTAAAAATACCATAAAACAAGGCTTTAGTGAAACGAGGCACAACCTGTCCCTATTGCTTTCGGGAGCATCGTTCTGGTGAGCTGAGATAAAGCAACGAAGTGACTTGTTTTGGAGCGATTTCAACGTGTAATAGGTTTTGTAATGCATATTGCGGGTTAAACTGGGACTTAATAAATTCAATTGATACAGTTGGAAAATTTTATATTCAATTCTTAGTAGATTTTGTAAGGGAATGCAAATATCTGAATACTTACAGATCTCTAGATATAAGGCTGGATAAAAAATATAAACGAATAATAAATATTCTTCCAAATTGGGAACCTGCTAAAATATTATGAAAAGATGTCTCAATGCCATTTACCATACCTGTTCAAATACCCTATAAAAGAAAAGGTTGTCTCAAACGTAAAAATAATTTTGTTTCAACCTACCCATTATAAGTAAAGGGTTAGCTGTTCTTCCATTTATCCCTGAAGATGAGGGCTGTGTTCTGCTTTTGACGAAAAGTACGCCACCAAAGGCAGTGGGATGGGAATTTATAAATCTGCTAACTAAAAACCTGAGAATTTTACTTTTACAAACAATAGCCAAATAACCTATTTATCAGTAAATTAGTAATCTAATAATACTAATAACTCATGCAATGAACATTTTAAAACTCATATTCTCAGCTCTCATATTACTCTTCATCACCATTGCAACATTCGCTCAAAAAGAAACCATCCGAATAGCTACCTGGAACATTGAACACCTGGGATCTTCCGGTAGAGGTTTTCCTGAAATCAGAACTAAACTTCCCTTGAGAACAAACGATGATTTCTTTAAAATAGCAGCCCTGATTAAAGACACATTGACTTTAGATATAGTTGCTATTCAAGAAGTAAACATTACAAACACTATAAATAACACCTCCTGTTCCAAAGAATTAGATAGCATCATTAACCACCTCGGTACTTCATGGAAATATTACCTGGCCAATGTAGATACACTCTTACATGAAACCAATATGCAAAATGCATTTATATACAACAGCACAAAAGTAGAGCTATCTGCGGTGTTTGAATTACCGGTTCCGGCATATCATGTAGGTCCCAAATATTTATTCGACAGAGTACCCCTGGTTGGCTATTTCAAATCTACGAACAGCAATCTTAACAACGAAGACTTTATTTTAGTTAACCTCCATTTGGCCTCCGGTCAGCACAATGACGAAAACCATCTGGCAGCCATGGTGATAGTAGAACAAAACCTTAGCACTTACATGAATCAAAACGGCATCAGTAACCGCGAATACGACCGTATTATCCTGGGTGATTTCAATGACAACCCTTATGCAAAAGACTTTAACAATGCACCCAAATATTTATCCACCCTTTACGATTATATGCAAGCCAAAGGTTATCGAGACTATGTGGATCAATCCTTCAAGTCAACCAGAATGAACAATAACTTCAACAGTATCATCGATCATATTTTGGTTAAAATGCAACTCCAGGATAATATCAAAACCTTAAAAGCAAACATGTATCTTCCTCCCGATACTTCAAAAGCCGGTTTAAAAAAATGGAGAACTACTTTTAGTGATCACTTCCCTATTTATATCGAAGTTGGCTTAAATTAAGCCCCCTACACTTTTAGGGTATCATATCATTAAAAATCTCTTCTTTAAAACAAAGATCTTCACTTCGTCTAAAACAACTTTACTAACTCAAACAGGTAAAGCGGTGTTTAGCTCTCCTGCAGGTCGCTTCGGGCTGCAAACCACTTCAGTTCCTTAAGCTTCTTTATGCTCCACTCGCAGGCGGCTCGCAAGCTTTGGGCTTGTTACTTTATACTTGTTACTTTAAACTTAAATCTCT
>JBFHEL010000419.1:0-3185 GCA_041584155.1 Saccharicrinis sp. | reverse complement strand
GTTAATCCTGTTTTTGTGCAGCACAATTATTTGGGCACAGGAAGTTACAATTACAGGTAAAGTTACATCCGCAGATGACGGAACTCCTATTCCCGGAGTAAGTGTATTAGTTGAGGGAACAACCAACGGAACTATTACATCTCTTGATGGTGATTATTCACTAAAGGTCAATAAAGGAGATGTATTGATGTTCTCTTTTATTGGAATGCAGACACAAAAAGTGACTGTAGAGTCTCAGTTGACTGTGAATATTGTGATGGCCAGTGAGATTTCGGATTTGGATGAGGTGGTTGTTGTAGGTTACGGTACGCAAAAGAAAAAGGATTTAACAGGTGCCGTAGGTATTGTAGGTAGTAAAACTATCGATGAAATGAAACCAATTACAACAGAGCAGGCTCTTCAAGGTACTGTGACTGGTGTAAATGTAACGGCTCAATCTGGTGCTCCGGGATCCGGTGTTGATATCCGTATCCGTGGTATTGGTACCAATGGAGATTCTTCTCCAACAGTTATTATTGATGGTTACCAGGGTGATTTAAGTTTATTAAATCCTGATGATATTGAAACTATTACCGTATTAAAAGATGCGCAGGCTGCTATCTATGGTACTATTGGAGCCAATGGTGTAATTTTAATTACAACCAAAAAGGGTAGAAAAAATGCTGCACCTCAGGTTACTGTAAATAGCTCAGTAGGTGTTCAGGAAACTTCAAGAAAAGTACCCTTGTTAAATGCCACTGAATATGCGGTTATTTTAAATGAGGCTTTGGCTGCTAACGGTGAAGATTTGGCGTTTACTGATATTTCTGGTTTAGGTAAGGGTACTAATTGGCAAAATGAAGTATTTGAATCTGCTCCTGTATATAATAATAGTGCTACCGTATCTGGTGGATCAGAAAAAGTAGTATACTCTTTCAGTGGATCTGACCTTCAGCAAAAAGGTATTGTGGGTAAAAAGAAATCTCAGTATAAACGAAATACAGGTAAATTAAACTTAGGCATAGATTTAACCGATGATTTAAAGTTTAATTCATCTTTAATTTATACCTATTTTACGCGTAAAACATTAAATGAAAACGGACTTGGTTCGGTGTTGTTTAATGCCATTAATATGGATCCAACCACTTCTGTGTACGACGAAGATGGAGAGTATTCTTTGGCTTCTTCTGATTTAGGAGATGAAATTATTAACCCATTAGCCCAGATTGATAATACGTATAATGATTACGATTATAATAAACTTAGTGGAACTTTTGGTTTTGAATATGATGTACTGCCACAATTAAAAGTGTCAGCTCGTTTAGGTTTTAATAGAGCTACGGATAACTCAAAAGTATTTTCTATGGAAATAGATTATGGTGGTAAAGTGTTTGATAATACAGAGAGTAGTGTTTATCAATCAAAAAGTAACTATAATGACTATACTTTTGACGCCTTTATTACTTATGATAAAATTTTTGCCGTAGATCATCATATTACTGCTACTTTGGGTAATACAGTATATAAAAATTGGGGGGATAACCTAAATGCAACAGGTTATGGTGTGCCTTATAACTCATGGGAATATGCCGATATAAGTCTTACTACCACAGTTAGCGAGTCCTTATCCAATGGTTCATGGTCATACGAAAACAGAAGACTTTCTTATTTTGGAAGACTCCAGTATGATTATAATAGCAAATATTTACTTTCTGCGATGCTTCGTCGCGATGCTTCTTCCCGCTTTGGAGATGGTAATAAGTTTGCTTACTTCCCATCGGCTACTGCCGGATGGATTATTTCTGATGAAAACTTTATGCAGGGAATCAATAATATTGATTTTATCAAACTAAGAGCTAGTTATGGTATCCTGGGATCGGATAAAATTGATGATTACGAATATACTTCTTCTCTCGATGGTGAAGCTACCTATGTTTTTGACGATGCATTGGTATATGGAGTTGCTACAGGAGGTGTGGTGAATGAAGATATTAAATGGGAGGAATCGGAACAAATTGATGTTGGTTTAGATATTAAATTGTTCAATAATAAAGTAGACTTTAATATGGACTACTTTGTAAAAACAACCAAAAACCTACTTCTTGAAGATGTGTCTGTATCAGGTATACTCGGTGCCTCAGCTCCGGGAGCCTCAGGACCAACTAAAAATGCAGGTACTGTTGAAAACAAAGGTTTTGAGTTTGCTCTTGGTTACAGAGGAAATATCAATAATGAATTTACATACAAAGTAAATTTTAATCTTACTACGCTTAAAAATAAAGTGCTTCAGGTTAATAACAGTACCGGTTATGAAGAGGGTGGTTCTTTTGGTGTAGGTCAGGATGCACCTGCACGTATGGAAGTAGGAATGCCTATCGGATATTTTTATGGTTATAAAACAGATGGTCTATTTCAAACACAAGCCGAGGTAGATGCTGCTCCATCTCAATTGGATCTGGGTGCAGAAGCTTCTCCCGGAGATATTAAATATGTGGATACCGATGGTGATGGTGAAATTACTACCAGTGACAAGGTTAATATTGGAGATCCAATTCCGGATATGACTCTTGGTTTAAACCTGTCGATGAATTATAAGGGTTTTGACTTCCTTGCCTATGCCTATGCTTCAATAGGAAATGACATGGTTCGAAACTACGAACGTGATAATGATTATGTGAATAAACTTAGTACTGTACTGGATAGGTGGACTGGTGAAGGAACCAGTAATTTTGTGCCAAGGGTAACAACTGCAGCTACTACCAATATGGTATTCTCCGATTATTTTGTTGAGGATGCTTCTTTCTTGCGTATTCAAAATGTTCAGTTGGGATACACCTTACCTAAGTCTTTGGTAAATAAGGTGAAAATTGATAAAGTGCGTTTTTATGCGGCAGTAAGTAACTTATATACCTTTACTGATTACACAGGTTTTGATCCAACAGCATCAACCGGAGACCCAATTGGTGGAGGTATTGACTATGGATTTTATCCTTCTGCCAGAACATATACTTTTGGATTAAATCTTAATTTCTAATAATTATTATATGAAACGACCATGAATTACAGCAATTCATTGGAAGTTGCATCTGACAAATAACTTTAAAATATTAACAGATGAAAATGAAATCAAAATATAGAATTTCTTTACTGGTCACTATCGCTATATCATTAGTTATAGGGTCATGTACAGATGATTTTGTGGATAC
>JBFHEL010000418.1:0-3186 GCA_041584155.1 Saccharicrinis sp. | reverse complement strand
CCTTGAGGTACCTTTTTGCTCCGATCGGGTACTTCTGAGGTACCCCTGGGTACTTCTGAGCTCCGCTTAGGTACCTTTTTGCTCCGCTTAGGTACTTCTGAGGTACCCTAGGGTACTTCCGAGGTACCCCCCTGAGGTGTTAAATAGACTAAATTGTATTTGATTAAAGTTTTAAAGTAGCGCATACAACCCACCAATGCGAAAAACAAATATAGTAGCTAAAAAAGTCAGAGTAAGTGGACTTAACAATCGCTGATACATTTTATTATTACTTCAGTAATATATCTAATACGATTTTGATAATAAAGTGAGCATTTCGTATTATGCCGATGGATTATAGACTGCATTATTGCAAAGCATATATAAGGCTCGGGTCATTAACCAATTGATATAACTTCCTTAATAACAGAAGCGCAAATCCTTCTGTGAATCTTTTAATGGTAAAATCAAAGAATTTAGAAAATAATCTGGGGTGTTGCAGATATAGAATTCTTCCTGTACAGATTAATAAAAACATATACCTGATAAACCAAAGCTTAAAGCACACCCGGGAATTATAGATCTAAGACTTATTTCAATTTCAACATGATATTAAATAAGAGACATAAATAAAAAAGGGTGTTTCTGACTGAAACACCCTTTTTTATTATTTTATTATATGACTTTTACTTACCGTCGTATCCCCATTTAATATAGATAGACCCCCAGGTAAATCCTGCTCCAAAGGCTGCCAATACAATATTATCACCTTTTTTCAGCTGCTTTTCCCATTCCCATAAACACAAAGGAATAGTTGCTGAAGTAGTATTACCATATCGTTGAATATTGATCATCACCTGTTCCTTATTGATACCCATTCTGCGTGCAGTAGCGTCAATAATTCTCAGGTTAGCCTGATGAGGGATTAACCAGGTTACATCTTCCGAGGCTAAACCATTTTTATTCATGATTTCAACAGCCACATCGGCCATGTTTGAAACAGCATGTTTAAATACAGCCTGACCTTCCTGATATACGTAATGTTCTTTGTTATCGATTGTTTCGTGAGAAGGTGGTTTCACTGATCCTCCTGCCTTCATAAGAAGGTGGTGTCTGCCAACACCATTGGTACGCAAAATAGTATCTACAACACCTATTTCTTCTTCGGTAGGTTCCAGCATCACTGCGGTGGCTGCATCACCAAAAAGTACACATGTTGTTCTGTCGGTATAATCAGTGATGGACGACATTTTTTCGGCACTCACTAAAATAACTTTTTTGTGACTTCCGGATTGCACATATTTACAAGCTGTGTCCAGACCAAAAAGAAAACCTGAACATGCCGCATTCATATCAAAACTTTGAATATTATGAATGCCTACCTTATCACAGATAATGGCCGATGTTCCAGGGAACATATGATCAGGCGTTACAGTGGTACAAATAACCAAATCAACCTCTTCGGGTTTTGTGTTTGTTTTTTTCAGTAAATCCTTAACAGCCTCTGCACCCATGTCGGACGCTCCTTTACCTTCACCTTTTAAAATGCGTCTTTCTTTAATGCCAACGCGTGTCATTATCCATTCGTCAGAGGTATCGACCATGGTGCTTAACTCCTCGTTAGTTAAAACATATTCGGGTAAATATGCACCAACGCCCGTGATTACTGCATTAATCTTTTTCATGTTAAAAGTAATATTTTCGGTTGCAGACATACTGCCGCCAAAAGTTAGAAATAGCCTGAGCTTTCACTCCTGCAATTTGTTAATACGCTTTTAGGAGAAGCCAAAACTACTATTTATTCTGAAGAATCAGGCATTACCCTTTTCGATGATAAAATGCCATAAAGCAAAATTTGCCTCGCAAAGCAAGGCAAATTTAAAAAGTACTTTTAAAAATAAAAAGTTATGCTGTAATTTCTTTCTCAACAGCTAATTTTCCTCTGTAATAACCACATTCACCACATACAGTGTGTAATTTTACAGCAGAACCGCAGTTTGAGCAAACTCCCAATGCAGGAGCAATCGCCTTATCATGCGTCCTTCTCTTGTCTCTTCTTGTTTTCGAAATCTTTCTCTTAGGATGTGCCATTTTATAAACTCTTTACTAATTACTATTATCTTTTAATTTTTTTAAAGCTGCCCAACGTGGATCAATAGCTTCGTCAGTATGATCGTTGTTTTCGTGATGTTGTGCCGTTAGTTCTTCCAGTTTATTAATCATATCCGGATCGCATTCCTCGTCATCTTCATGGACAGATCTGAGGGGCATACTAATCACTATAAATTCATAAATTAATTGTGCGACATTAAACTCATTTTCCTCATGTGGAAGAATGATAATTTCATCACTTGGTTCATCATATACTATACCAAATTTTATATACATGGTGCCTTCATATTGCACCGGTATAGTCAAATCACCAAGACAATTGTCGCAAATCGCATAAACGTTTCCTGCGATGTTAAAATCCAATTGAAGCATCTGTGATTTCTTATTCATCGTCACATCTACTTCAAAGTCTCCATTTTTAATAATCGAGTCCTCAATCGAATCGAAAAAAGACTGCCCAATTTCATAGTGAAAATGGTGCGTTCCTTCTTTTAATCCCTTAAAAGCTATGCTATAATCTTTTAGCTTGTCCATTTCACCTTGAATAAAAACTTTGCAAAAGTATAAAAATAAATAGTAGTACAGAAGAAAAAAAGAATTTTTATTTAAAGATGCTTTTATAACAGCCGTTTAAATATTATAAATTCCATATAACTAATTACTTATGTGTTTTGTAAAATAATTCTAAATGTGGTTTTTTTATAGGGCTCAGATTCTTTAACAAATATTTTCCCTTTATGATATTCCTCTACAATTCTCTTGGTTAGTGAAAGACCAAGCCCCCATCCTCTTTCTTTAGTGGTATAACCGGGTTCAAAAACAGTTTTAAACCGATGGCGGGGAATACCCTTTCCATTGTCGCTTACATCAATGGCAACGCCCTTATCCAGCTGCTGCACGCTAACGGATATAATCCCATCACCCTTGATAGCATCTATGGCATTTTTTATCAGGTTTTCAAAAACCCATTCAATCAAGGTAATATTTACCTTTGCATAGGTATTCTCTGATAAATCAATAACAAACTCAACTTTATTCGACGACCGGGTCTTTAAATAGGCAATACTATTTTTAACCACGGCATCCAGTTCTGTT
>JBFHEL010000417.1:0-3246 GCA_041584155.1 Saccharicrinis sp. | reverse complement strand
GAGCTTATACCCTGCTGCTTTGATAAAAATGCCAGTTATTCCTTTGGTAATCTTGAGAAATATTCGCTTAACGAGATCTGGTTTCATTCAGATTACAATGACTTCAGAAATAAAATTTTAACCCGTCAGGAAGAAATAGATATCTGCAAAAACTGCCCGTTAAGTAGAGGGTAATGTGATGTTAGTAATAACAGGTGTAGTATACAATTGAAGGGATTTGTAAGTTATCAGAGGCATTTGTCTCGGTTTTTTTTACTTTTTTAGACAGATAGCCTGTTTTTTTTGATGAAAATAAAATTATATTCAAGTTGAAATACTATTTTTAAGAAATATTAAAACTTCTGTTGCACGGAGAAGAACTGTCTGTATTTATTTTATGCTTAAACAAGAAAGAAGTAGAGTTTCCAGAATACTGGATGTATGGATACGAAGAAGGTTGGGTCCTACTTCATTGCCTTCGGGGAATGGTTTTTTTTATTGGCGTGAGCGTATATTTCACTACTTCACTATTGCGCTTATATCTGTAGGGTTAATTTCGTATTTGTATTATACCATTTCTTTTTTGCAAAACCGGGATATTATTCCTGCCTTATTTAGCACAGCAGTTTTTGTATCCACCCTCTTGGTGGCCATTATTCATGCTTTTTCCTTTAAGTTTAGAGTGGCATGGATATTAAGTTCTATTTATTCGTTAGGTGCTTACCTGTTAGTAATGTCAGGTCCATCATCGCTGGGATTTGTGTTATTATTGTCCTATTCTATTTTGTCAGCCATTTTATTGGGAAACAAATTCAGTCTCATATCGGTACTGTTAAATATTGCTATCTTATTGATTGCGGGGATTTTGCATTATACCCAGTGGATTACCGATCGCTTTTTGCTTGATGCCGAGTTTTATACCTATCTGAAGCTTTGTATACTTTTTGTTGTGATCGATCTGATTACTCTCTTTCCTCTGGTTTCCTTTATTAATGGGATGAATTTTAGCTTTGAGAAAGTACTTAGATATAAAAACATACTGAGTAAGGAGCGTGAAAAGTTAATGCGTGCAAAGGTTAAGGCTGAAGAATCGGATATCTTAAAAACGGCCTTCCTGTCTAATATGTCCCATGAAATCAGAACACCGATGAATGCAATATTGGGCTTTAGTAATTTATTGTCGCATAAAGATATCAGTGCTCTTGAGAAAGAGGAGTTTGTAAATTTAATCAGGATTAATGGGAAGAATCTACTTACCCTGGTTGAAGATATTATAGATATATCTAAAATTGACAGTGGTCAATTGCAAATAAAAAATTCACCTTTTTGTCTTCACGATATCCTAAAGGATATTTATGATTCTTTTTGGGATGATATCAGACGAAAAGGACAATTGAATCTGAAGCTTTATCTCAATGAAGGGATATCAGATACCCATACCATGATATTATCAGATGGGGTAAGGCTAAAACAAATACTGATTAATTTGGTAGGCAATGGCATTAAGTTCACTGAGAGAGGATTTGTGGAGTTTGGTTATGAATTAACCGGTGACGATGTACTTCAGTTCTATGTGAAAGATTCAGGCATTGGCTTGCCTAAAGGAAAGGAGCAGGAGGTCTTTGAACGGTTTTCAAAGTTCTCAAGTACCGAAAAACATCGTTTGTATGGAGGTACTGGTATTGGACTTTCCATTGCTAAAGATCTGGTGCATTTGATGGGAGGTAAAATATGGGTACAGTCGGAGGTGGGCGTAGGAAGTACTTTCTTTTTTACACTGCCTTATCATAAGGTTAGGAATACAGGTATTCAGGTGCATGCCAGGAAACAAATAAATGCCTATAACTGGGAGGGTAAAACATTCCTGGTAGCCGAAGATGAGGAAGATAACTTCAGGTATCTTGAGGTAGCGCTGTCTATTTCAAATGCCAGCTTAATATGGGCACGTAATGGGGCAGAGGCCGTGGATATATTTAACAGGATACCGAATATTGACCTGGTGTTAATGGATATAAAAATGCCGGAAATGGATGGTTATGCCGCAACTAAAGAAATAAAAAAGAAGAGCAAAGGAGTTCCGGTGATTGCCCAAACGGCTTATGCGATGAGCGAAGAACGGGAAAAATCGATAGAGGCAGGTTGCGATGATTATATTGCCAAGCCAATTAATTATGAAGATCTTTTAAGTATCATACATAAATATGTGCCAGGTGAAAATGGAGTAAATAAAAAAGAGGTTGCTCATGTAAGCTAACCTCTCCTTGTTCCATTTCTTCCCTATTTCTATTAAATAGTTAAGATGTCTTTTTCTTTTTGTGCGGTATGTTCGTCAACCAGTTTGGTGTAACGATCGGTTAGTTTTTGAACTTCTGCTTGGGCATCTTTTTCCATATCCTCAGCTAAACCGTCTTTTTTCATTTTCTTGAGCTCTTCATTTGTGTCGCGACGTATGTTTCTGAGACTAATACGTGCATCTTCAGCTTCTTTTTTTACCTGTTTCACCAAATCCTTTCTGCGCTCTTCGGTAAGTGCAGGTACGCTTATTCTAACTATCTCTCCGTTGTTTTCAGGATTAAATCCCAAATTAGCCATCATAATAGCCTTTTCAATAGGAGTGATCATTGCTTTCTCCCAAGGCTGTATGGCAATTGTTCGTGGGTCAGGTGTGTTTACATTCGCAACCTGCTGTAGTGGCGTCATGGAACCATAATAATCAACCATTATGCCTTCTAGCATGCCCGGACTGGCTTTTCCTGCCCTTATCTTAATCAGTTCATGATTTAAATGTACGATGGCTTTATCCATTTTCTCGGAGGCCATCTCTAACAACATTTCAATTTCTTCTGTCATAACTTACTAATTGGAGTACCGTTAAACCTATGTTAGGTGTTTTTCAATCTCAAGCAAAAGTATAAAACTTTGTTCGATTTTGAAAACGACTTATGCTACCTTGCTGGAAAGGTAAGAAAAGATATTTGTATCCCACAGCTTATTTATAGAAAACTGTTATCAAGTGTTAAAAACAGTTTTCAATTATACCAATTTATTATATTGGCTTAAAATTATCCGGTTTAGTAAGTAAAATTAATGTTTATAAGTGGCATAATGACAAGAGAATAGTGATGCATTCTTAGACCGATTTTAAATAAAGATTTATTTCTTTATTCTTATTGAAATCATCTTCTAACATCTTACCTTTGCATTTCGAAATTTATAAAGAATATAATTTTAGAGATTTAATATTTTAACTTTATGAGTAATTTATTT
>JBFHEL010000416.1:0-3247 GCA_041584155.1 Saccharicrinis sp. | reverse complement strand
AGCGTTATGCTTCGCAATAGCCCTGTCCTTATTCCATCGGTATAATACAAAGTGCTCACTTTGTTATCATAATGGCATTAAATAGTAAACAGGATCGAATAAAGAAAACCTGATTATACTTTGTAGTTAAACTGCCGGGTAATAGTCTATCACAAAAATTGAGTTTTATATTATTGCAATCTACGGATAATGCTAAAAGTAGTGCCGTTTTTATGCTCTAATCTTTCAGCTGTTTCCATTTATACTTTTATTTTAAAATTAATCAATTTAGTCGTCACGAAGCATTACTTTTAGGTGATGTTATAGGACGTTTTTCTTTCGTCTGTCGTTGTTGTCATTTTCAATTCACTTGATAAAATGAAATGATTTTTTTTAATTAACTGTCCAATGTCTTTATTTTGTTTTTTTCACTATTCCATTCAAGAATAACTGAAACTACTTTTGTATCGGTGCTTTTGATATATTGGCAGAGCTCTTTTGTTATTTGATTAGATAAACGATCTACAATTTGACTTTTATGTATCATGCTTAGTTTGTAATAAAGTTCGTTTTTGAAACCCGAGCTTTATTATTCTTTTTCAAATAAAAAATGAAATTCAGCGGGTAAAGTTTCTTTTAGCTCTCCGGCTCTTTCTATTCTTAGCTTTTTCATATCCACCATGGTTTCTGGTAACGATATATCGTTTAGCAATAAAAGATTCAGCTTTTTAAGATTGTTTAGCTTACTTATAGTATTTGGTAGCTCATGTATATCGTTTCCTCCAATAGCCAGGTGAGTTAGTTCCTTTAACTCACATATTTGAAGGGGAAAACGAGTTAAGCGATTGCTGTATAGGTTGAGCTGCTTTAAATGCTTTAATTCTGCAATTTTAGGTGTAATGGATTCAAGTCCACACCCCTCCAAATCGAGTACCTCTAATTTATCAAGTGCTGCTATTTCATCTGGTAAGGCAGATAAGGAAGCGGTAATTTTAAGATAACTCAAATTATGTAATAGCAGTAATTCAGGATACCAAGTGCCCACTTTTAATTGAGTAGTACCATGTATATCCATTAAAGCAACTTGCAAGGATAAAGGAAGCTCGTTATACCGCTCTTCGGTAATTTCATTAGGCAGATCGCTTGTTTTCCTGTCTCTGGCTAAACAAGGCCTAATAACATATACTCCGCCTCCATCTCTAAGGTAATGCGCAAAATTTTGGGTTGACTCAATAAATACCAAAGGCTCATCCACCTTCACTTCTGCTGGCAACTTAAAAGCACGCACGCCCAAATTATAAACCGAACGGTAATCGTACTTGGTTACATCGGGTATTTTAAAATGAATGTCTCCCTTTGCGGTTTTGTATGTCATAAAAGCAATACCCTCGCCTGTACCGGGTACAAATATGGGTATTCCTTTAATTTCAGCTACCCCTTGCCAACCTGTAGAGGATTGCTTTTCGTACTTCACAATCTTTAATCCATCGTGACTAGCCCATGTATTAAAATGGTAAGGGTTAGTATCGTTTGTTTCGAGATAGGTAGTTTTTATAAGAGGTTCTGATTGAGGATAGGGATCTTCTAACTTACGATCTGAATCTTTATAGTCAAACTTTAACGAGTACCGATGAGTATCTACGCCGGTTTTATCATTCTCTAATAACTGACCATAAATATGTGAATCGCGTACCCCATCGAGTAAAATATGCCATTCGTTATTTATTTTAAAAACAATACCCTGACCTATATTATCGTCATACTGCGTGCGCAGATTAACAAACTCAAAATAATTGGCCTTGGCGTGTAACTCCCGAAACTTATCGGCAAACTGTATGGCATCCATTTTTACATCCGAATTATAAATACCAGCATAGGATAACCTTGTTGTATCTCCGGATTGGAGCCAGTTGATGTAAAACTTATCGGTAAAAAACATACCGGAGCGTACCGATAAATTTAAAGAGGTATCAAAGTGGTGTAATACTTCTCCTTTTTTATTTAGTAGTACATGACTATCCACTATTGTGGGATGAGGGGGCGCATAGGGATCGTAGCGTCTAAACCCAAAATGTTCGACATTGCTACATACCAAATACTGTTCTTGTTCGGGTAAATAAATATAAAATGGTCGGTACACCTTTCCGCGCAACACAGGCGCTAACTGGTAGATGGTATCACCTGCTTGTGTTTCTTTTTTTGCGCTGCTTAATATATCGTTTCTAAATAGAAATTTATATTTATTTAGATCTTTTATAGGGGTGTTTGCCATCAGCTTAAAAGCAAGCAGTAACACAATTATGGCTGCTAGTATATACAAAATCATTTTTTTCATTCTTATAGTTTATAATTTTTTATTTCGCTTTTTTATAAACGAACTGCTTTAATCGCAAAAATTAAATGGAGATGAAGATAATAGATAATTTGAAAGATTGGTGATAAAAATAGCGACAGTTAGTGTAATGCAGACACCTTATTTTTCAATTTGTAATTTTAATGGCTTAATTGCTTTATTTTCCAGTAGCAAACTAGCTTTTTGCTTGTAAAGTTTTGCCGTGTAACCAACGTTGATTGATATATTCTGTGGGAGGATTCTGCAACAGCACCTTTTACCCAAGGTAAGGACAAGGAGTGAGCCAAATACTAACCAAAACCACACTAACTCATCCATAAAAATTGTTACAAGCCGCAGATTTTAAATATTTTTTTTACTTCGAAAGTATTTATTTCTATTCCATTAAAAACTGAATCAACTTCTTAGGCATTTCATTTTGATATATGTTGCATGATGTGGAAAATGTATGCTAAGGTTTTAGATAAGGCGCGTTGGTCAAGTTGAAAAACCGAACCTCCGAAGTCCCACTTAGCCGAAGCTTTTATTTTACATATTAATTTATTTTTTCACTAGCCGAAACAAAAGTTTCGGCGAACTAATTAAATGAGCTAAACGCCCAAATACAAACTTAACCCAAATGCTTTATGCCAGATTATTGTACCTAGTTACTTTATACTTGAGGCTTTTACAGGTTTCGTTTTCCTTTTTTCCGAATTCCGATAGAAACCGATAACTTCATTATTAGCTGGGTTGGATAATGAATATTTGATTAATAAATTATCCCCTACTTCCTGATATCCTTCACGTTGTCCTGCTTTAAAAGAGCCCACATAAATACTGTCAGAAACTGTGTATTCATAAATTGTCAACTCGTAAATATACCCTCTAATTCCTGTAATATTCTCAACGTCAGTAACAGTTCCATTAACCTTT
>JBFHEL010000415.1:0-3293 GCA_041584155.1 Saccharicrinis sp. | reverse complement strand
TATTTGTGGGGCGATAACTTTTTGGTGTCTCCGGTTACCCAAAAAGGAGTGACAGAATGGAAGGTAACTTTCCCTCAGGGAGCCAACTGGTATCATTTTTTTACCGGAGTGAAGTATCAAGGAGGTCGTGAGAGTTTGGTTCCTGTGAGTATTAATACTATTCCTGTATTTGTAAAAGGGGGTTCTTTTATTCCCATGGCTGAACCTGTTCATGATATGGAAGCGTACAGCACAAAGACTTTGATTTTGCATTATTACTATGATTCGTCCTTAAAACAATCAGAAGGCTTTATGTATGAGGATGATGGTAAGACAAATAATAGTTGGAATAATAATCAGTTTGAGAAACTATTTTTCAAGTCAGAGAATAGAAAAGATGGTTTTTCAGTTGTCGTTACCAGAGAGGCTTTTGCTTATGAAGGCAAGCCTGAGAACAGAGAAATTACATTAGTGGCTCACAATATACTTAAAGAGCCTAAGGAAGTTAAGGTAAATGATGTTGATGCATCTTTTGTCTATAGTAAAGAAAAAAAGCAGTTTAGCTTGGTTGTGGAGATGAAGGGAAGTGAAAGGTTAGAGATAACGATAAAATAAATTATCAAGGATGAGTTGTAAGTCAAGAGAGAGTAAATCGCCATCTAACCGTCTTTCTCTGACGGCCGTAGTTTTACGCTTGCGCTAGATGCTAAAGTGTAGGACTATGGCGAAGGTCTTTTATTTGTGTGTTCGAAAAGAGATTTTTGTTTAATAAATAGAAATTACTTCGTAAATCTTTTTTTTGTATAACTGCGCATTGTACGAATTTTTACGAATATGTTTTCCTCTGGAAAACCTTAAACAGCAAGGTAGTTTACATTTTAAGTTGAGGTGTTGCGAACACTAGATCGTATTTTCTTTTTATGGGCTAAGGATCGTTTGTTGGCGAATTGGGTATGGTGTTTATAGTTTGTGAGTCAGAGTAGATTAATTTCTTTGAGATTTGGGCGAAATAGCTTGGAATAATATAAAATTGATAACTCGAAAATACAATAAGGTCTTTTTTTTAATGCTACATAACTAATTCTTTAAAATTATAAAAAATGAAAAAATATATCATCAGCATTAGCTTAATATTGGCAATTATTGCTGCAGCCTGTCATACTTCGCAAAAGCAGATGGCAAAAGCAGAAGAGGGACAAGAAGGAAAGGTGGTTGTTTATCAGGTATTTACTCGTTTGTTTGGAAATATAAACACCAACAACAAACCCTGGGGAACCATAGAAGAAAATGGAGTGGGGAAGTTTAATGATTTTACAGACAAGGCTTTGCGTGAAATAAAAGACCTTGGTGTTACCCATATCTGGTACACAGGTGTGCCACATCATGCCACTATAACCGATTATACCAAATATGGTATTTCAAACGATGATCCTGATGTTGTTAAGGGCAGGGCTGGTTCGCCCTATGCTGTAAAGGATTATTATAACGTGGATCCGGATATGGCCGTTGATCCGGCTAATCGTTTAGAGGAATTTAAGGCTTTGATTGATCGTACACATCAGCACAAAATGAAGCTGATTATTGATATTGTGCCTAATCATGTAGCAAGAGTTTATAAAGGAATGAATAATCCCATTGGTGTTAAAGATTTTGGCGAGAATGATGATACATCCGTTGATTATGCCCGGGATAACAATTTTTATTATGTACCTAACCAGGCTTTTAAAGTGCCTGAAGCATTAGGTGGTTATCAGCCTCTTGGAGGAGAAAAACACCCATTGGCAGATGGTGTCTTCGCAGAAAATCCAGCAAAATGGACAGGCAATGGCTCGCGTTTAGCTCAACCGCACCATAACGACTGGTACGAAACAGTTAAAATTAATTATGGCGTAAGACCAGATGGTACTTTCGATTTTGATACCCTGCCTTCGGGTTATGAGCAGAGAGGTTATGAAGCACATTTTTCTTTTTGGCAAGATAAGAAAGTACCTGATTCGTGGACTAAATTCAGGGATATTGCCTTTTATTGGATGGATATGGGTGTGGATGGCTTTCGATATGATATGGCAGAGATGGTGCCTGTGGAATTCTGGAGCTTTATGAACTCATCTATTAAGATGAAGAATCCGGATGCCTTTTTATTGGCAGAAGTCTATCAGCCTAAGTTATTCCGCGATTATATTCATAAAGGAAAGATGGATTACCTGTACGATAAAGTGGATTTGTACGATACCTTAAAACATATAATGCAGGGCCATGGATTAACTGATCATATCGCACCTATCCAAAATACTGTAAAAGATATTGAACATCATATGCTGCATTTTCTCGAAAATCATGATGAGCAACGTATTGCCTCTCCTGAATTTGCCGGAGATGCCCGTAAAGGAATGCCTGCCATGGTGGTATCGGCTACTTTAAGTACTTCACCTACGCTGCTCTATTTTGGACAGGAGGTAGGTGAACCGGGTGCTGAGAATGCAGGTTTTGGATCCCATTCACGAACCTCTATCTTCGATTATATCGGTGTTCCTCATCATCAGCGCTGGATGAATAATGGAGCTTTTGATGGCGGTAAATCAACTCCAGATGAAAAGGCATTGCGTGATTTCTATAAGCGTTTATTAAACTTTACTATCCATAGTGAAGCTTTGATGGGTGAATATGCCGATATTCATGCTTACAATAGAGAAAATACAGAAACTTACGATTCAAAGGTTTATTCGTTCGTGCGGTGGTCAGATAGCGAAAAATTGATCGTTATTACAAATTTTAGCGATACAGCCTCTTATGCGTTCGATTTACAATTACCTGCAGAAATTGTAAATAATTGGCAGCTTAGTAATAAAGAGTATGTATTAAAAGATCAGCTTTATCAGCAACAGCTTGCTAATTTACAAGTGAAAGATGGAGTAGGAGAGTTAAATATTAGTTTGCAGCCACTGCAGTCGTATATTTTTAAGTTAATAGAGTAAGGTGTTAAAACCGGAGGTACAGCTTTTAGGGTTATTGAATTCAATTAGCGTACCTTCATTTTATCAATAGTTTAACACCTAAAATATTTTAGAGGTGATCAGGTTTTTACTCTTCTTTAAAAATAGCAGAACTTCAATTGTTTCATGAACATCTGAATTCTTACAGAAATAGGAACTTGTACTCAAGATTTTTAGTCATGTTGTGTTTTATTATATTTTTAAGAGTAAATATTTTTTATTTCTTTTGAGTAAAAATAAGGCGATGGACTTAAAAATAGAAGACGGCTGGAACGAATTATTAAAAACTGAATTTGATAAGGAGTATTTTATTCAGCTGAC
>JBFHEL010000414.1:0-3301 GCA_041584155.1 Saccharicrinis sp. | reverse complement strand
TTTCGTATGCCTGAAACCACAGAGCTATTCACAGACAGCTACACCTCCGATGGCATTGTTTATGCCAACCCGGATTTAGAACCGGAGTATAGTTATAGTTTTGATATATGTTACCGATACACACCTAAAAATTTCGAATTAGAGGTAAGCCCTTTTTTTTGGTTAATCGACAATATGATTTCCAAAGACGAAATTAATGGCTTACCCGGAACAAACTACGAATATGTTAATATCGGGAAAACGCGATTATGGGGTGGAGAATGTTCCATAAGCTTCCCTTTTAATTATATTTTTAATTCCCATGACAAACTCTCAGTGACTGCCGGCTTAGCTTATCTGAATGGCACAGATGTAACAGATTGCGAAGGATATATGAGCAAAGGAACACCCCTTGATTACATCCCCCCCTTAAATGCAAAATATAAAATCTCCTACGATACATCCTCTAAAAAGGGTTTTAAATATCATTTAGATTTAGGCGCCATCGGGTATACCCAACAAAACCGATTGGGAGATAGCAAATACAATACCCCGGCTTATCTATGCTGGAATACATCAACAAGTATTACCGCTAACCATTGGAAAACAAAACCAACTATCAACCTAACGGTAAATAATCTATTCAATCTGGAATATTATTGCTACCGATCCTATCTGCTATCTGAAGGACGAAACATTAAATTATTTGTCACCTTTAATTTGAACTAATATGAATATAGATGTGAACATAAATATACATCAACTCCTACAAGAGACTCCTGAGAGCATGGAATTATTATATCCTTTTACATCTCATATATCAGCCAACACCACCATAGCCAGTCTGGCAAAAGAAGCAAATGAACCTGTAGAGTCTCTGCTCCATGGCATACACAATACAATGAAGCGCTGCTCATTAAACCCCTGTAACTATGCCGAAATGCGAAACACCTTAATCAAACCCGGTGCTGTTAATGTGGCAGGGTTTGTAAGCTTTTTATGGCACAAAACTTTTATTGAGGAGTTAAAAAAAGAAGCCCGCAAGCAACAGATCGAATTAAACCTGAATATTTTTCCGAAACATGCAAAAAAGAAGTTCCAAAATTACCTTGCTCTTTGTACTTCACCGGATGATCTACCCGACATCCTTATTGGAAAAGGATTTAGCTCATTAGTAACCCAATCATTTATTGACCGCTTTGTTACTCCAGGACATTATAAATATCGTGTGGAAATAGAAAATATGGGTAAAATATTTTCATCAGCCGGCTTAGCCGATCCGGAAAACCATTACCATCCCTTTGCCATTGAAGAAACCATAATGCTCTGCGATCAAACAGCTACCTCGTTGATAAAAGCTCCCTCTTCATGGGATGACCTTCTGAAACCAGAATTTAAAGGAACTATCTCACAGATGGGAAAAAACCAGCGCGATCATTTTGGCTTCGTCATGTTATTTTATTTGTATGCCAGCCATGGTATAAAGGGAATTGAACAGTATGCACGAAACGTAGAAAGCAAAAAGCACTTTACCCAAATCATTAAATCTCTGGGTAATAACAATAAGCAAGCAACAGCCATTAATATCATCCATCAATTTGCAGGACTATTTATTCCCAGTGATTTACGACACCTGATTAATCCAATTCATCCCAAAGAAGGGAACCCCGTTACAGCGCATTATTTTTTAATAAAAAATAAGGCCAGCAATCATGCGCTCAGGATTGCAAAACATCTTTATTCAAAAGAAATAAAAGACATCGTTGAAAAATGCGGAGCCAGTCATATCACTTCAGAAAGTTTAATATCGTTGAATATGAAAATCAGATGGATTGGATGGCAAACTATAAAGAAAGCCCGACTTCCATACCTAAAGGAATACTTAAGCGATGTTGCTTACAACCATTTTCAACCCACCAATTAACGGATTATATGATTAACCTAAACACAAAATAATGAAAACATTACTATTGATAATACTATACGTGAGCTTCACTTTAGGAGCTACAGCCAAAACTATTACGGATATGCTCGGAAGGGAAGTGGTGATTCCTGACAAAATAAATAGGATTCTACCCTATGATTCAAAAACCTCGATCCTCCTGTTCCCCATAGCCTCAAAAGAAATGGCAAGGAAAGGGGCTCTTCCGGGTAAAAAGCACTACTCCTTTATATCAGATAAATATGCCACAATACCTGAAATAGACATGAAAAACATGGAAGAAATATTGGCCATACATCCGCAAATCATAGTTGCCGGATTTCATGAAGATTCAAACCAATCGGAAACAATGAAAAAGCTTGAGGACAGGCTGCATATTCCGGTTGTGATGGTCGATCTGTCTATCGATCATTTAGATAAAACATATTCTTTTATTGGCAAACTACTTCATAAGGAACAAGAAAGTAAAATCTTCTCCCAATTTTTATCTGACCTATACAAACAGGTGTATACCTATAAACAATCTACACCAGACTTAGTTAACTCAGTATATTACACCATAGGAAGCAGTGGATTAATGACCGACCCTGCCGGCTCAAAACATACCGAAGTACTTACCTATTTAAATATTCCAAATGCTGCCAAAATAGACATTCCCTCAGGCGGACATGCGAAAGTAAATTTAGAACAGGTATTGATGTGGAATCCGGATTATATATTCGCGGCAGGCTTTAAGGGGGAGCAAAACGCCTATTCAACCATACAAGCAAACGGCAGATGGGGTAGCATAAGAGCCATTCAAGAAAATAATTTATATAAAATACCGGCACAACCCTTTGGATGGTTCGATCACCCACCTTCAATTAACCGGATACCCGGGGTTATATGGATGTGTCAGCTCTTTTATGGACAAACCGCCACCTCAACCAGAGAAAAGATCACACAATTCTATCAACTCTTTTATCATTACAACCTAAGCCAAACGGAGTATAAGGAATTATTTGAATAAAATAGGCAAGCTCATTACAACTGACAGACACCTCAAACAAAAGGAAATAAAAACTCTTAACTCTTTTCTTCTCTGAAATACAACTCATCTCAGCATTCCGGGTCTCCTTGAAAAGAGTTTTGAGTTTTATTTCCTTTTATAAATCAATAGATCACATAGAATAAAATACTGCTCGTGTAGCATTACCATTTAATCATTAATGAAAAAAGGCACATACGTCGTTATCTAATTTTATATACCGAACATAATCTAATGAACCCAGAAATATTTCATACAAAAATAGCCACAGGAATTTTAAAACCTATCTATCCTGTTATTGCAAAAAACATCATTACAAAAACAAACAAAAAGAAGGGGTATTGTATAGATGT
>JBFHEL010000413.1:0-3325 GCA_041584155.1 Saccharicrinis sp. | reverse complement strand
TTTCTCGTTTATTTAATATCGTCGACCAACTTAAACCGGCCTGAAAAGTCTCCAGAACAAGAAATTCAAACAATTTATCATCATCATGCAAGGGCACGCCCCATTCTTTATCGTGATAAGCTTTATATAAATGAGATCCCTGGCACCAACTACATCTTATCTTTTCAGTCATCTATTTACTTTTTAACTGTAAAACCAACCACATTCAATTTTTATTTAATAAAGAAATCCATCATTTTCTGGTTCTCCAAAAACACTTCAAAGCGATCCCCAATCTTTACGGGCCCCACTCCTGCGGGTGTACCTGTATAAATTAAATCTCCAATTTTCAAGGTAAAAAAACGCGACACATAAGCAATGATTTCATCCACTTTAAATAACATATCCCCGGTATAACCATGCTGACGATCTTCGCCATTGACCAGCAGTTTGAAATGCAGATTTTGAACATCCTTAAAAGCAGCTGTTGGCATCCATGTTTTAGAGATGGCAGCAGAGCTATCAAAAGCCTTAGCTCTCTCCCAGGGGAGGCCTTTTGATTTTAAGTCGGCCTGCAGATCTCTGGCCGTAAAATCAATTCCCATACCCACTTCGCTATAATAACGATGCGCAAACTGCTTCCCCACATTTTTACCCAGACGATTAATTTTAACAACCAATTCTGTTTCATAATGAAATTCATTGGCAAAATCAGGCACAAAAAAAGGCTGATTATTACGTAACAATGCAGTATCAGGCTTTAAAAAGATCACAGGTTCTTGAGGAACAGCATTATTTAGTTCCTGTGCATGCTTAGCGTAGTTTCTTCCTATGCAAATAATTTTCATCTACTTATAACTTTATTTTTAAGATCACACAGTCTGTCCCGCAAAATGCAGAAGGAGTCGCCGAAGTTATCATACCCCTCCTCCTTAGGCGGAACATATTGTGGGTAAAGCAATTATTACAGCTCGATTCTTATGATAAGGCAGTTTCAAAACAAAAGCATCAAAACAAAAAACATATCCAAGCCTTGTGCTTTATATTTTGACCTGTATTAACTCTAACTACTTATTAAAATCCCTAAGCTTAATACTTGTAAAAATCTTCTTGGTATAAAGAGGAAAATCGCCCTGCATAATCCAACCATAATATCCAGGATCAGTAACCAGAACATCTTTCACTTTACGACCTTTATGTTTCCCGAAATTAACACACTCATCACCTTCTTCATCAAAAACCAAACGACCAGCAAAATCGGCATGTTTATTATGTGTTGAAAATTCAGCCAGATAATCGATGTCATTTTTTAAATCGGAATAACGATCAAGCTGAGCCATCAAAACCTCATAGGTTGCTCTTGTATCAGCCTCGGCACTATGGGCATCTACCAATTCTTTATCACAGTAGAATTTATAGGCAGCCTCCAGTGTTCTTTTTTCTTTTTTATGAAAAATTGTCTGAACATCAACAAACTTTCTCTTTTTCATATCAATCTCCACTCCTGCTCTCATAAACTCCTCGGCCAATAAGGGAATGTCAAAATTATTAGAGTTAAAGCCTCCCAAGTCGCAACCTTCAATAAATCGGGCTACTTTTTTAGCAATCTCTTTAAAGGTAGGACAGTCTTTTACATCTTCATCGTAAATACCATGTATCTCTGATGTTTTTTTAGGAATATGCATCTCCGGATTAACTTTGTAACGTTGCGTTTCCTCCGAGCCATCTATATTTATTTTAATGGCTGCCAATTCCACAATTCTGTCTGTTGCAACATTAATACCGGTAGTTTCCAGATCGAAAAAAACTATTGGATTCTTTAAATTAAGTTTCATATACATTTAAAATAAGCAAAACATTGATTACCAACACAATAAATATACCCATTGAATACAACAGGAGGCTACGCCCTTTTACTGACATGAGTAATAAAGGTTTATACAGTAATATTGATATTAAAGAATGCAAAGGTAAAACTCTTACTACTCTTTTCATTCTTGTAAATTCTAAAAAGCACAAACATAACAGGAAATTACCAAACTACATGAAGTATGGGGCCTTTTTTATGTCAGATAAAAATTTCCAGAAATGAAGAATGTACCCTTGAAGAATTTATTAAAAACCTCTATTTCAAAAACATATTATACAATATTGACACCTCATTACTTTTAACAAACAACGAAATGAGAAGGCTAATACAAGGATTAAATTTAATGAATTATTAACTATTCCCGGAAATGATTCTTACCTTGCAATAATGAATAAATTATAGTTTATAAACAGATCCATGAACCTTAACGATTGATTGAACATTTTTATTATGATAGGCGTTTTCTAAACCAAACAACAAAACCATGGAAAGAAGAAATTTTTTAAAAATTGCAGGAACCGGAGCATTAACAGCTATTGTAAGTCCCGGAATCATAGCCTCTTGTAGCTCACAAAACGCAAAGAAACCATTTACTGGTCATACTTTTGAAAAACTCCCCTATGCATACAATGCTCTTGAACCATTTATTGATGCACAAACCATGGAACTGCATTACAGTAAACATCACCAAGGATATTTTAACAAATTTATCAATGCAGCAGAAAAAGTTGCCCTGATGAAAACACCAATGCACGAGATATTTGCAAACATTGCACAATACGACGAAGGCATCAGAAATAACGGTGGAGGTTACTATAATCATACTCTTTTCTGGAACAACCTAAGTCCACAAGGAGGAGAGCCCAGTTCAGAATTGCTTTCTGCCATAAATGCATCCTTTGGAGATATAGATAGTTTTAAAGAAGCCTTTTCAAAAGAAGCCAAAACTCAATTTGGTAGTGGCTGGGCCTGGTTAGTGTTAAATAAAAACGGCAAATTAGCTGTTGGCAATACTGCTAATCAGGATAACCCTTTGATGCCGGATAGCGACATTAAAGGTATTCCATTGATAGCCTTTGATGTATGGGAACATGCCTACTACCTGCACTACCAAAACCGCAGAGGTGATTATATCGATGCTTTTTGGAATATAATCAATTGGAAAGAAGTAAACAAAAGATTCAAAGGCGCTGTAGATGGAGAATGGCTTGGTTAATTAATAATCGTTTCATACTGATGTTTGATACAGCCATGTATATGGCTTATTAATGCCGATATGAATAAAGACAGAGATTGTGTGACACGAAAAACCAATCTCTTTCTGTCTTCAGGCTTAATTACACTATAAATTACATTTCTATTTTGTAAATTCGCACCCAAAGGACAAAGATATAATGAGTAATTTTAAAGAAGACCTGATGAAAGTAAAGGCTTTTGCCTTTGATGTGGATGGTGTTTTATCGGCACAAATCATAC
>JBFHEL010000412.1:0-3371 GCA_041584155.1 Saccharicrinis sp. | reverse complement strand
AGACGAAATTGAAGGTCTTGAAACCCGTATTTCAAATTATGACAGCGAAATTAAAACTATAAACGATTCTATTTCTGCCAAGAAAAATGAAATTAAAGAATCCGGAGTTTTAATTAAAAAATATGAAGCTCAGAAGATGAACGTTCGCAATAACCGCGAATTTGATTCTTTATCAAAAGAGACTGAATTTCAAAAACTTGAAATTGAACTGTGTGAGAAGAGAATCAAAGAGTTTACCGCTGAGTTGAATAGCAAGCAAGAAGTACTTGCTTCGTCTAAACAATTATTGGAAGACAGAAAAGCAGATCTTGCTGCCAAAAAGAATGAATTGACCGAGATTGTTAGTGAAACTCAGGTTGATGAAGAAAAAAAGATTGAGAAAATTGCGCAGATTGAAAGCACTATCGAAGAGCGTTTATTAACTGCCTTTAAAAGAATCAGATCAAATGCTATTAACGGCTTAGCTGTAGTTACAGTAGAACGTGATGCCTGTGGAGGATGCTTTAATAAGATTCCACCTCAGCGTCAATTGGATATTAAATCACATAAAAAAGTTATTGTATGTGAGTACTGTGGTCGTATTCTTGTAGATGCTGAAATAGACCAGCCTGTTGCTGAATAATTCAATAATAAGCTAATATATGTAGGCTGCTTCTGAGGAAGTGGCCTTTTTTGTTTTAGGTTTAATAGTTTATGTTCTATTTGTCCCCTGCTGAAAATGACTCACAGAATAAAAAATAAAAGTACCTTGTTTTAATTGAATAGCATGAATTGAGAATATCGTTATATTGCAGTTTAAATGTTCTAAGGAAATATATACAGATCACTCAATGACCTGAACAGGTAGGAAGGTGTATTGATGAATTGTGAGATAGATGTGTTTTAATAAAAAAGGAATTGTTGCTGTAAAGCAGTTCGGTAAATTATAAGCTGTCTTGTAGTTTAATTACCCGGCCCTTTTAAGGGCCATCTGTGCTTTATAGCCTTGATGGAAATGATTCCTGTGACGTATTGTAAAAATTGAAAAGAAAAACAATAGTTCTGCTAAGATTCCTTGTGCTGTTTGTATTGAGTTTACAAGGGGTATTGGTTCAAAGTCAGCATACTGCTTTTGATCAATCCTTAACCTTCTTGTTTAATCTGAATATGCATAAAGCCGATTCGTGTATTCAAAGCATACATAGGCCTGCAGAAAAGGCCTATTTAAAACATTATCAATTGTTTTTGTCCGAGCTGGTCCTACAGGATAATGATCAAACAGTCGACAACGATCTGTTCAGGCAGCTTTCGGATGATATAACTCAGAGCCACACACAATATAGCTTATTGTATTTATCCGAAATCAGTTTACAAAGAGGGATTATGCAATACGTGCAGGATAATAAAGTGGCAGCCTTACGTTTGTTTTCAAAAGCATATAGTTACTGGCAACAAAGCGAGAAAGAATATCCTGATCTTATTGCCAACCTAAAGCTCAAAGGTATTTTTAACCTGCTTATAGGAAATCTGCCTATGCCTTATGCTGATTGGGTAAGTTGGTTAGGCCCGGAAGGTGATACACAAAGAGGCATTGAAGCGCTCCAGCTATATCTCCTTCATCAATCTCTGGGCACAGGAGCTCGTCAGGAAGCCCTGCTTTATATGGCCTTTGCCTGGCTTAAATTCAGCGATGACCAGCAGTCTGTTAAAAATTTTATTCATCAGGAAATAAGTTACAATCATCCTGAATTCCTGCAATCGCTAATCTGTAGATGTGCGTTTAAAATCAGAGAGCCTGACCTGTGTAGCAAATGGCTGGCTGCAACGCATAAGGTGCAATTTGCTCCCTTAATTTATTTACAAGGGAAGTATGCCACACAAAAAGGACTGCAGGTGTCCCCTGAGCTTTTTAATCGTTTTTTAAAGTTATCTAATAGTGAATCCTTTATGGCAGATGCATTGCGCTACCTTTCCTGGTATAATCTATTAAAAAATGATTCGGCCGGCTTTTATAAGCACCAGCGTGCCATAGCCAATTTACAAACTTATCCCACCAGCGAAGATCGTCAGGCACATTATGAAAATGAATTAGATGAAATTCCGGATGTCAATTTGTTGCAAGCTCGTTTACTCTTTGATAGAGGAGATGATCAGAAGGCAATAGCATGCCTGATCGAAAAAAAGCCTCAAATGCTGTCCGATAAGAATAAACTTGAGTTTTATTATCGTCTGGGTAGGTGTTATCAGATGCAAAACAGACCATTTAAGGCTATTGAGCAATACAATAGCGCCATATCAGCAGGAGAATATTCTACGCGCTATTTTGCCCCTTATGCTGCTTTATATGCGGCAAAAATATATTTGCAACAAGGCAACTTAGAGAAAGTTAATTATTATTTGTCCGAAGCTTCCCGTTTAAATAACGGTGAATATAAGTTCTCAATAAGACAGGAGATATTAAAAACAGAAAAAATAGTAGCTACACTCCTTTAAGTCTTCTCTCCAAAAGTATATCCGAAACGTTAGTTTGGTATTGTAATTATTAAAATTCAGTTTGCGGTTCATTAATGTTTAGTGGGTATAATAACTGGTTAGTAAGTTTGGGACTATCTCAATTTTATATGATTGAAAGGTAATATATCCACAAATGTGTGTTAGAATGAAAGGTGTTGGCTTAAAATAATACCGGCGTAACAATTACTGATGCCATAAAGTGAAAACTGGTTTACAAACCATGGGTGTAAACTGGTTGATGCGGAATGCGCTCTGTTAATGGTCATATAATGAGTAGTATATAAGGGGTGTTTGCTTTCCGATTTGTATTGAATATTTATTTTAGAATAAGGTTCGTGGTTGAAAAACCCTTGCCATTTTTTTCGATATTTCGTATATTAAATAGGACGATTAAAAATATTTTCCATTAACCTGCTTTATCATGAAACCAAACCAGTATTCACCATAGCAAATACCTCACTTCATATTTATTTAATATATAAATCATAAAGCTGTAAAATGAATAATAGATTAAGACTGTATTATTAGCAGATAAATATGTTAAACTTTTAAACTTTAAGATTATGAAACAACTTTTACTATTTATTGCTGCTGTATTCTTATCAGCAACTGTATTTTCTCAATCTTATTCCTTAGATGATTGGACTATAGATACAGATGATATCTCTATAGAGAAAGAATCTACTACTATAAGTGAAGGTAGTAGCGCTGCAAAAATCACCTTTACAAGTCAAAGCAATCAAGATGTATACTCTACATCATTTGACGTAACAGCAGATGCTGAATATACTTATACTCTTGATGTATATGATAATGATGCTGCAGGTAGGATACGTATGACAATAGCATGGGATTCCGGAAATGAATGGCTAAATGTT
>JBFHEL010000411.1:0-3388 GCA_041584155.1 Saccharicrinis sp. | reverse complement strand
TTAATATTGCCTGCTTCGTTTTCTATAATTAGAAAATTGGTGTGTTTATTATTACGAAGTATTTCGTTTAGCAATGTTGTTTTTCCTGCCCCTAAAAATCCAGTAATTATAGTTACGGGGATTTGTTTTTTTTGCATGTTTTCTGCAGTGTTTACAATGGTTTTAAAAGGAAGTTCAGTTTATAGCTGTGTTTTCAATTAATAACTAAGCAAATATAGTACAGATGCAACGTTGTTGCAAATGTGAAAACTCAAACTTATCAGAGTTTCATAAGAAAGGAAAAGGAAATTGGCATTAACTAAAGCTGTGTCTTTTATTCGGAGTTGGCTTCGTTAGGGGATATTAGTCTATTTAAACAATACTGCCATTAAAATTTAACGATTCTTATGTTGTTTATAGGCTTAAAAGACAAATGTATAAACATCTTACTGTACATCTATAGATTCTGTTTGGAAAACAAAAGGTAAGAGCTCGGGAGTATTCTTTCCGGCTAGACTTTTTTGTGGCAATGATAAAAAGAAAAGAATAATATAAAATGCCAATCAAGGGTTGAAAGCAAATAGAAAAAAGCGACATAAAATCCTGATAATTAGTATCTTGTGTTTATTTAAATCCCAGAAAATCAGTATCTTATAGTTGTTTTTGAAGCGACTTTTAGATATGATTTTCAAGGATAAGCGCCACGATTTAATAAGAATATACGATTTAGTCTGTGACTATTTTCAAGAATTGCAATATTACTGTGAACGTTTCAGTAATAACAACAAACCCGAGTTTAGCGACCAAGAGGTAATGACGATATTCCTTTTCGGAATTCAGTACCAAGGGTACTCAATAGTGTACCTCGTGGTCACCATTGCTTTGTGCATTCTTGTTTACATAGTACTTCGTCATTTTCTTAATTTTTAAAAAGGTTAATATTATCATGTCAATACAATATTAATGAGGATATGTGCAGTGGATATGCATAGGTATGAAGACGAAAAACTAAGGTGATACTGCAAAAAAAAACAAATTTTCAGTCACATTAACTGGTTATATAAGATTTCTTTAAAATAGGGTGCTAAGCACCTCGGTTGCAACAACCGAAGAAATCCAAGTAGTATTAAAAAAGCAATTTTTTTATAGAGGACATCAGGCCACCAACTGACATATTCGAGTTAATAAATGTCATTCCATAACGAAATGGTTAATATATTAGCTATATGTACTCGATTAATCCAACACCTCATGAAATTGGTAGGGAACTGGCCAAACGCCACAAAGCCTTGCGAAAACAATTAAAGTTATCTCAATCAGATATGGCAGAGAGATCTGGCGTTTCTATAGGTAGCTTAAAGCGTTTTGAAACTACTGGACAAATATCTCTGGAATCATTGCTTAAGTTAGCTCACCTTCTTGATAGACTGGAAGATTTTAAATCAGTTTTCCAACCCAAAGAAGACATAGGCAATATTGAAGGCCTTCTCTCAACAAAATCTTAGGTAAAAGAATCTGTAATGGACAATATAAAAAATATTTTAGTGACTTTGGAGCTTGAAGATCAGAGTTATAAGGTAGGTGAAATGGTAAGGGATAATCGAATTGTCTACTTTCGCTATAATGCTGATTTTTTTAAAATATGGTCTTAATATCTCACCAATTAAGCTGCCTTTTTTGCATCTTTTTGCAAAATATTGTGCATAAAAAACCCTGTAAGTGTTGACTTACAGGGTTTTATTTCAAATTACTTTCGCATTCAGCGGAGAGGGGGGGATTCGAACCCCCGGTACCCTCACGGGTACACACGCTTTCCAGGCGTGCACAATCGGCCACTCTGTCACCTCTCCAGTATATAAAAATATAATTCCTCACGTTATTGGAATTTCATCCGCACGGATTGAGAGGCTCGAACTCCCGACCCTTGGTTTTGGAGACCAATGCTCTACCAACTGAGCTAAATCCGTGTTTGCTTTTTGTAAGCGCATGCAAAATTAGAATTTAATTTTACATTAGCATGCATATGGTATTAAAAAAATCATGGTAAATACTAAAAGTACTGGCTTTCAATGGGCTTTTTTTTATCTTTGCGAGAAATGTAATGATCAGGTAATTTTTTGTGATTTTATATCAGAAATTGATTTATTACAGTATAATTATTTAACACACAGCATATAATGGCTATGAAGCAAGCATAATAACAGACTTCTTCTTATGAAGAATGGTTTGTCCGCTTTTGAGGAACTGTAATTATGTGAGTGACATGCAACCCCTAAACAAAATTTAAACGCATGAAATTATTTAAACTATCGATTGGTGTACTTTTTTTAAGTGCTATTTTTTACAGCTGTAGCCCATTAAAGCAATTGCAAACAGCTCAGTCAGAGGCTGAATTAAGCTATAGCAGTGGAAATTACGCACAGGCGTATACGCAACTAAGTACCTTGATCACTAAATACAAAGAAAGTAATGTGAGTGTTCCCTATGATTTGTTATTAAAGGCCGCCCAAAGTGCTACTGAAATAAATAACAAAGAAGGAGCTTTGACATACTTTAAACAGGCGTTAGATGATTCAATTACCTTAATGGCAGTTAAAGGATTAATCAAGAACCTAAATCAAGGCGAAAAATATAAGCAAGAAGAAGAAGCTTTAAGTACTTATGCTGCTTTTTTAAAACAAAGTGGAGAAGAAGAATATTTATATGCCGCACAGTTTCAAAATAATGTGAATAATGCCAATCAGGATAAAATTATTTCTTCCTATAAAAAGTTAGCCAATCCTACCGAGCATCAGGCAATGATTTATATTAAGGCACAGGAAGGTCTGGGTAGAAAAAAAGAAGCGGTGGATTTTTGTAATGCTTTGGTTAAAGATCATCCTGAGTATCTGGAAGCCAGAGAATGGAAGGCTATTTATTATTATAATGTGGCTGAAGATTGGTATCAAAGCGAAATGGATAAGTACAATAAGGATAAAAATTATACGGCTTATGTTTATTTAAAAAGAGAGTTAAAAAAAATTTCAGCTAAATACCTTATTGCAAAAGCAGAATGGGAAGCCTTGCATAAAGCCAATCCAGAATCAATAAAGTATATAAAATATTTGAAGAATACTTATCTGCGATTGGATATGAAAAATGAGGCTGCAGCGTTGGATAAGCTATTAAATTAGTGATCCCTATTCAGTAGATTGTTTTTTAGTCATCTGTAAAATTTTAACGAAGAGCGATAGGATATTGGATTTAAGTTAAAATACTAAACAAAACGAAAAGTAAAGGGTTAAATAAATAATTATAATTTTTAATTTTTGAGAAATGAGTAAAGCAATTGTTCAAAACGATTTTCAGTTCCCAAAGCAAAAGGGACATTATGTTGGGAAAGTCAGAGATGTATACAATATCGACGATC
>JBFHEL010000410.1:0-3404 GCA_041584155.1 Saccharicrinis sp. | reverse complement strand
ACCACTTCTCCCGCAACTGACTTGTGATATCCAAACGACTTTCCTTCGAAAACAGTGCCGTCTTCGAGTACCAACTTAATTCCTTTTACTTCAGGCATAATAGTAAGATAATCCATTATTAAAGAAGAATTTTGCTTGTTGATCTCACAAGCCAAAATTCTGATTTTTAAATCCGGCTGCAAAGTTAGCAAATATTTATTAGCACAACTAATAAAACCAACTCTAATGTATAAATATAAACAATATTGGCGCAAAATGAATATTTATACAATGAGATTTGTAGATTATATTTTGTTTGTAAACTTGCACTGGGGATGTTATCTAAGGGAGATGTTTAAGAAGTACTTTTGCTATTATTGGTAAAATAAGGGGGTGCTGGATTAAGCGGCTTTGAAAGGTCGGAACTGACCAGGGTTAGCTTTGTTTTTTAGGGAGAGAGATGGTTTAAAAAAAAGGCTGTCTGATGTTTCCCCCACAGACAGCCTTCATTACCCAATCAACAAAAACACTTATCTGGATTCCAAAGGAAGATAAGTAGAGCGATCAATTACACATTTGTAAGCCGGACGAATAATGCGTCGGCTTGAGAATGTAACCTCCTCTATACGATGCGCTGCCCAGCCGGCAATACGGGCAACAGCAAATATTGGAGTATATATTTCTTTAGGTATTTTTATACATTCGTATACAAATCCTGAATAAAAGTCAACGTTGGCACAAACTACTTTAGCATTTTCACCTTTAAATTGATAGAATACTTCAGGGGCAAGTTCCTCAATCAAGGCATACAGGTTAAACTCATCCATGCGTCCTTTTTCTTCGGCCAGTTCTCTTGCTTTTTCCTTTAAAAGGACAGCTCTGGGGTCAGAGAGGGTATATATGGCATGACCTATTCCGTATATTTTTCCGGTATGATCAAATGCTTCTTTATTTAATAGTTTTAAAAGATATGTGGATACTTCTTTTTTGTCAGTCCAGTCTTTAATGTTAGCCTTGATATTTTTCATCATGTCAATCACTTTCAGATTGGCTCCACCGTGCAATCCGCCTTTTAGTGAGCCAAGAGCTGCTGCAATGGCCGAATAAGTATCGGTTTGTGCCGAGCTTACTACTCTGGTGGTAAAGGTAGAATTGTTACCTCCACCATGTTCGGCATGAATAACCAATGATAGGTCCAACAGGTCAGCTTCCAATTTTGAATAGTCTTTTCCTTTTAACATGTAAAGGAAGTTTTCGGCTAAGCTTAAATTCTTCTGCGGGTGACGAATAATCAATGATTTTCGCTGAAATGAGTGACGCATACCATAATAGGCATAGGCTACAATGACCGGAAATTTGGCAATTAGGCTGATGGCCTGTTTCATTAGGTTTACCTCGCTAAAATTCTCAGCTTCTTCATCTGCGGCATAAAGTCCCAGTACAGATCGTGCTAGCATATTCATGACATCTCTTCCTCTTAGTGAAAGAATCATGCTCTTGGAGAAGAAGGGAGGCAATTCGCTCTGTTCTGCCAGGTATTCAGTAAAATCACTAAGTTCTGTTTGGTTTGGTAACTGACCCGTTAGCAACAGATATGCTGTTTCTTCAAATCCATGACGACCGGTAGAAAGGAATCCTTTGGCCAGGTCTTTTAATTCGATACCACGATAGAACAGTTGACCCTCGCGAGGAACTAATTTTCCATCTATGTTGTCGTATCCAACTACATTACCTATATGGGTTAAGCCAACCAATACACCAGAGAAATCATCATTGCGTAAGCCTCTTTTAACCCCCATTTGGTCAAAAAGCTCCTTTTTGATTTCACATGATTGTACGGCCATCTTAGCCAAATTATCCAATAAATCCATACTCAAATATCTTAGTTTACTTGTTATTACTTAATGCTTGAAGGGCTTGATTTACTTTTTCAAAATGAAATGATTGCAGTAACTCTTCCATTTTGTTTTTCACCTCTTTGGTACATAAATTACCTATTGTTCCTTCGTGTGTGTGTTCAACTTTTAATTCAGGGTCAAAATTGCCTTCTTCAATTAACGCGCCTATTTGTTTATAGGCATCTCTAAAAGGAACCCCCTGTAAAACGAGTTTATTAACCTCTTCAACGCTAAATGCATACTTATATATTTCGTTGTTCAGAATATCGGCTTTAACAGATATATTATTTACTGCGAATGTGGCTATTTCTAAACAGTCAATCAGATTGTCAAATGCTGGTAAAAAATTCTCTTTAATCAGTTGGAGATCGCGGAAGTAACCTGAAGGTAAATTTCCTGTTATCATACCAATGGTTTCGGGTAATGCCTGAATTTGGTTGCATTTTGCCCTGATTAATTCAAATACATCAGGATTTTTTTTATGCGGCATGATACTCGATCCTGTGGTTAACTCTCCGGGTAAAGTAAGAAAACCAAAATTCTGACTCATATATAAACAGGCATCCATGGCAAATTTGCCAACAGTATAGGCTACTGAGCCTAAGGCCATCGCTACGTTCTTTTCTGTTTTACCCCTTCCCATCTGCGCATAAACCACATTGTAATTCATGTTATCAAAGCCTAATAGCTCTGTTGTCATCTGGCGGTTTAAAGGGAAGCTGCTACCATAACCTGCCGCTGCACCCAGTGGATTTTGATTTGTTATTTTCCAGGCTGCTTTGAGCATGTGCATGTCGTCTGTCAGACTTTCGGCATAGGCACCAAACCAAAGACCAAAGGAAGAGGGCATAGCTACCTGAAGGTGCGTATATCCCGGTATTAAATAATCTTTATATTTTTCACTTTGCGTTTGAAGGGCCTCAAAAAAATTATTTACTGCCTTAACAACTTCCTCTATTTTATGGCGTGTAAATAGTTTAAGATCCAGTAAAACCTGATCATTTCTTGATCGGCCACTATGAACTTTTTTGCCTATATCTCCTAAGCGTTTAGTGAGTATCATTTCAACCTGAGAATGAACGTCTTCAATACCATCTTCAATACTAAACTGATGAGTAATGGTTTGATTATAAATCGCTTTTAACTCAATAAGAAGTTTCTCCAATTCGTCTTTTTGAAGTAAGCCCACGCTTTCTAACATGGTAATATGAGCCATTGTGCCCAGTACATCAAAAGGAGCCAGGTATAGATCCATCTCGCGGTCTTTACCTACGGTGAATGTTTCAATCTTATCGTTTACTTTTATTCCCTTGTCCCAAAGTTTCATTACTTGTCTTTTTTAGGAAAGGCAAAGTTTTTACAATATGTAAACCTTTGTTTTCCATTGATTTTAAAGCCTCTAAAAAAGGAAGGAGATTATAAATTGTTAATTGCGTTATCTACTTTTCTTATAGTTGAGGCAAATATAATTTAATAAACTTACAAATTCAAATTAACTTGCAGTATTTTATGACATTTGTCATCTTT
>JBFHEL010000409.1:0-3405 GCA_041584155.1 Saccharicrinis sp. | reverse complement strand
GGGCATGACAGGGAGTTGTTAATAGGAAATAAGCTGTTTCATTTATTTAATGATAATGAAGGATTAATTCAATTTAAAAAGGCTTGTAAGGCTATTGATATTAAACCGGTTTCCGGAGAATGTACCTTAGTAGCAGCAGATTGTACCTTAAAGCATATTAAAATGGATATGGTAAATATTGAAATTGACCATTTTGTATGTTTTGCCAAAGATATTTCGGAGCTTAAAAGGGCCATTCAAAAAGCAGAAGAAAGCAATCGTTTAAAAACCGCATTTTTGCAAAATATAAGTCATGAAATTCGTACTCCGTTAAATGCAATTATCGGATTTGCTAATATATTAAAGCAACGGATGTATGAAACAGAGGAAGATGCGGATATCTACAAAAAAATTATTTATACCAATTCGGAATATTTATTGGGCCTGGTAAACAGTGTGATTGATTTAAGTAAGATAGAAACTGGTCAAATGAACCTGATTCCGGAAAACATTGCCCTAATCCCTTTTATTAAAAGCAAGGTACTGCCTATTATAGAGGCAGAAAAAAAACGTCTTGAAAAATCGAATATTCATATTCAGTTTATAGCTAAGAATATTTCGGATGATGATATGATTCATGTGGATAAAGGGCGTTTAAAACAAATATTGGTTAACCTGATGCATAATGCACTTAAGTTTACCTTTGATGGAGAGATTTGTTTATTGGTGGAACAAAATTATGATATAGTGCATTTTGAGGTTTCAGATACAGGTATTGGTATTAGCGAAGATCAGATAAACAGGATCTTTCATCGTTTTTATAAAATACAACATTCAGCTAATGCTGGCTCTGCCGGCTTGGGCTCGGGCTTAGGTCTGGCTATTGTAAAAAAACTGTTGAATATAATGGGTGGAGCAATACATGTAGAATCACAGGAGGATAAAGGTACCCGTTTCTCCTTTAATCTTCCTGTTATTGCGCAGTAAATTAACTTCCTTATGCTTTCCTGATTTTTGATTCGTTTTCATTATTCCAAAACGAAAGGTCATGTATTATTGATTGCATAATGAAAGGAGTCAGATCTGCATTTTACTTTAATTGTTCAATTATTATTACAACGGCATTATACCAACATTTAATAAGACTTATTTCAATTTTAAAATGGTATAACACCTTAATACTGATTTCATAGATCTCTTCATATTTTTAGCGTAATGCTAAACAAAACTGTTACACTCATTTTTGAAAGGAACTCCTTGCTTGGTATGTTATAGCTGATTGTATAGTATGCTTAGCCTTTAGTATAGAGGTGTAAAAATAGTGTAGGCAGAGCTGCAGTGCCTATTAGCTTATCAGTCGTTGCTGTTATAATGTTTTGGTTTTCGTAGATTATGCGAGTAACTATCTGTGGGATGTGCTTTATTATTGTGTTTTTTAGTAATATAGCTTGCTATGTTAAGTTCTATACTTATTTTTGTTTTAAATAATAACTAATTTTAAATGAATGAGAAAAGTAGCAATACCATCAAAAGGTGAAATGTTAGATAATCATTTTGGACATTGTGAGAAGTTTATGATCATTTCCCTATCTGAAGAAAATGAAATCACCGGAATAGAAGAGTTTAAGGGATCGGAAACCTGTGGTTGCAAGAGTGATTTAGCTGCTGATTTGGCTAAGGAAGGTGTAAATATTTTACTGGCAGGAGGAATAGGACAGGGTGCTATTAATAAACTAAAGCAATCAGGAATTGAGGTTTATAGTGGCTATCAGGGTGAATCAAAAAAAGTTTTGGATCAGTGGTTAAGCGGAAATAAAGGAAACTTTACGGTTTGTCCTCCTCATGGAGCTGATGGACATGTTTGTTCTCACTAGTATCTACATCTGATTATTATGTAAAAAGTATAGGCAATAGATCGCTGGATTGCTTATACGAGAAAGCACAGTGTTAAGGAATTTGCAAACTTAACCATAGAGTCATTAAACAATTGGAATAAAAGGATAACAGGTTTTAAATTTGTTATCTTTTTTTATCCAAAAATTTAAATGATCCACGAGTTTGTTACTTATGGTTTTAAACGATATAAATCATAAATGCTTAAGTGTTAAGTTTCTAATCTATAATTTGTTAATCGGGATCTCTAAAATCATTAAACTTAGCCAAACTTATATCAGTATGAGAGCCTGTAGTAATGCCAATTTCAAAGGCAGGGTAAATTCCTATTCTTGTTAATCTCCTCTCAATCTCCTCCCGGGTGGAGAAGTCTGTGAACGAGCAGAGATAAACTAATTTTATGCTAAAAAATTCCTGATCGTAGATTATTAGCTGTATAATTTTTCCTCTTTAATATATTGGTAGGCTTGTGCTGGAATTAAAAAACGATAATCTTTTCCTTCTTTTAATCCTTGTCTTATGGTAGTAGAATCTATATCAAAAACAGGTGCATCCACTGTTGTTACCTGTTTTAAATGATGGTTTTTATCCATTTTATAACCCGGTCTTGGGTATACCATTATTTGGTAATGAGCAAGTATCTCTTCAATGTTTCTCCAACGGTCAAGGGTCAACAGATTGTCAGAACCCATAATAATAGTGAACTTATCATTGGGATATAGTCTTTCCAGTTCTTGCAATGTTTTATAACTATAGGAAGGAGTAGAGAGTTTTAGTTCAATATCGCATACCTTAAAGGCCGAATAGCCTTGTATTGATAATTTCAACATGTTTACCCGATGTGCAGGATCTATCAAATGAATTGACTCTTTAAAGGGATTTTGAGGACTAACAACAAACCAAATTTCGTTAAGCGAGGTATTTTCAATTATATAATTAGCCAGCGATAAATGTCCAACATGTACCGGGTTAAAAGAACCAAAAAAGAGTCCGATATGTTTTTCTTTCCTAGGCATGAATAAATTCAGTCAGTATCTTTTCTGTTTCTTTAATGGCAGATGATAATTCTTCATTTATCACAATATGGTCAAAACCATCGGCGTAGCTTAGTTCTTTTTCGGCTTTATCCAATCTTTGCTGAATCACTTCTTCGGAGTCCGTTCCTCTAATGTTTAGTCTTGTTTTAAGAGCTTCTATTGATGGGGCTTTCACAAAGATAGCAATGGCTCTATTGCCATACATTTTCTTAATATTCAGGCCCCCAATCACATCCACATCGAAAACAACATTGCTTCCTTTGTTGGTAATTCTTTCTACTTCACTTTTCAGCGTGCCATAGTATTTATCTTTATATACTTCTTCCCATTCCAGCAATTCACCGGCCTTAATCTTATTTCTGAATTCCTCAGGGCTTAAAAAATAATAGTCAACACCATGTTTCTCTTCACCACGAGGGGCACGTGTAGTTGCCGAAATAGAAAACTCCATGTTAAAGTCTTTATGAAGAAGGTTTTTAACTATGGTTGTCTTTCC
>JBFHEL010000408.1:0-3408 GCA_041584155.1 Saccharicrinis sp. | reverse complement strand
AGCATACACACTGTTATTTCCTGTAACGATAACTATTTCATCATCTAAGAAATCGGTGTATCTTAAATCTTGTATGCAAGAGGATCCCTCTATCAAGGCAAGATCTATTTCGTTATCCAGGAGTTTTTGTTGAATCTCCGATGAATTACCACTAAGCAGAAGTAAGTCTATCTTTGGGTATCGTTTATAGAAGGCAGCCAGGGTTTCGGGTATAAGGTATTGTGAGATCGTGGAGCTTGCACCTATTCGTAGTGTTCCTTTAAAAGCATCGTTCAGTCTACCCAATTCAAACTCCAACTCGGTGTATTGTTGTTTTATTTTTTTTAAATATTCATAATTGAGTTTTCCTGCCTTGGTCAGGTAAATCCTATTTCCCTTTCGCTCGAACAGGGTGATATTTAATTTAGATTCCAGTTCTTTGATATGTTTGGTAACTGCGGGCTGACTGATAAATAATTCTTCTGCAGCCTTAGAAAAGTTTAAATTTTCTGCTACAGTTAAAAATACCTGGTCTCTGAAATCCATAATATGATAGAAATATTGGTTTAATACAAGGAATAATTATAACAAAAGTAAGAAATTAATCCTGCACAAGGAATAATTTAGATATTCATCATAAAGTCTGTAAATTATTAAAGTCATACAGAATTTATTGTAGGAAGCCATGCTTTAATTCGCAGGTATCCCTCTGAATAAGCAAATAAGTCGTCAAATCACGTACCAATTCAATCCCGATTATGAGTTATAACTTCGTTATGAGCATCGAAAATGCCATGAAACAAGGCTTTAGAGAAACGAGGCATAACCTGTTTCGATTGCTTTTGGGAGCATCGCTCTGTTGAGCTGAGATAAAGCAATGAATTGACTTGTTTTGAAGCAGTGTGGATGCGTAATAGATTTTTTAACGCATATGCGTGTTCAATAAGCTGCCAAAAGACAGATGGGACTAGAATGGCGTTAATTTTTAAGTATATTAGATAGGTTGAAATAAAATAAAACCGCAGCAAAACAAAGTCTTACTGCGGTTTATTTATTTTCGACTATCGTGTTTGATAGTTATTTACTTAACTTCTTCAAAATCAACGTCAGTAACTTCGTCGTTGCCTTTTCCGTTAGCGTCTTGAGCTTGTTGACCACCGTTTGATCCAGGTTGAGCTCCTCCTGGTTGACCACCTTGAGCCTGACTTGCATTATACATTTCTTGCGATGCAGCCTGGAAAACAGTATTTAACTCAGTTGTTGCTGCATCAATGCCAGCTAAATCTTCAGCCTTATGTGCTGTTTTTAATTTCTCTAAAGCAGCTTCGATTGGTGCCTTTTTGTCAGCAGGTAACTTATCACCAAACTCTTTTAATTGTTTTTCAGTTTGGAAGATAAGGCTGTCAGCTCCATTCATCTTATCGATTTTTTCTTTGGCTTGCTTATCAGCATCGGCATTAGCTGCTGCCTCTTCTTTCATGCGTTTGATTTCCTCATCGCTTAAGCCGGAAGAAGCCTCTATACGGATACTTTGTTCTTTGCCAGTGGCTTTGTCTTTAGCAGTTACATTAAGAATACCGTTGGCATCAATGTCAAAAGACACTTCGATTTGAGGTATCCCACGTTGTGCAGGAGCAATGCCATCAAGGTGGAAACGACCGATAGTTTTATTTTGAGCAGCCATTGGACGTTCTCCCTGAACAATATGAATTTCAACTGAAGGCTGATTGTCTGCTGCAGTTGTAAAAGTCTCAGATTTTTTAGTAGGGATAGTGGTGTTGGCTTCAATAAGCTTGGTCATTACACCACCCATAGTTTCAATACCCAATGAAAGAGGAGTTACATCAAGTAACAATACATCTTTTACCTCACCGGTTAATACACCTCCTTGGATTGCTGCTCCTACTGCTACTACTTCATCAGGGTTAACTCCTTTTGAAGGTTCTTTACCAAAGTAACTTTTTACAATTTCCTGAATAGCAGGAATACGTGTAGAACCACCTACTAAAATAACTTCGTCAATATCAGAAGGAGACATGCCTGCATCTGCTAAGGCAGCTTTACAGGGTTCCAATGTAGCCTGAATTAATTTATCAGCTAATTGTTCAAACTGAGAACGGCTTAATGTTTTTACAAGGTGTTTTGGAATACCATCAACAGGCATAATATATGGCAGGTTGATTTCTGTAGAGTTACTGCTTGAAAGTTCAATTTTAGCTTTCTCTGCCGCATCTTTTAAACGTTGATGAGCCATTGGATCTTTACGTAAGTCAATGCCTTCATCTTTCAAGAACTCGTCGGCCAACCAGTTAATGATTACATCATCAAAGTCATCACCACCCAGGTGAGTATCACCATTAGTTGATTTTACTTCGAATACACCGTCTCCTAGTTCAAGTACAGAGATATCAAAAGTACCACCACCAAGGTCAAATACTGCAATTTTCATATCCCGGTCCATCTTATCAAGACCATAGGCTAAAGAGGCTGCAGTAGGCTCGTTGATGATACGCTTAACTGTTAAGCCAGCAATCTCACCAGCTTCTTTAGTAGCCTGACGTTGTGCATCATTAAAGTAAGCAGGAACTGTAATAACTGCTTCAGTTACTTCTTGACCTAAGTAATCTTCAGCTGTTTTCTTCATTTTTTGAAGAATCATTGCTGAGATTTCTTGAGGAGAATATTTTCTGTCGTTGATAAGTACACGTGGTGAATTGTTGTCACCTTTTACTACTTTATAAGGTACCCGAGAAACTTCCTTAGGAATTTCATCAAAGTTGTCACCGATAAAACGTTTGATAGAATATACGGTGTGGGCAGGGTTAGTGATAGCCTGACGTTTTGCCGGGTCACCTACTTTTCTTTCGCCTCCGTCAACAAATGCAACAATTGAAGGAGTTGTTCTTTTACCTTCGCTATTTGGAATTACAACCGGCTCGCTTCCTTCCATTACAGAAACACAGGAGTTGGTTGTACCTAAGTCGATTCCAATTATTTTTCCCATTGTATTAAATATTTATTTTAAGTTTTTAATTTTCTTATAATTTGAATTCGTTTTGCTTTGTTTCAAATGCTGTGCCATGCTCAAATCATGCCAATTTGGTGAAATATTGACACAGGAATAGTGTATTTTGAGAAAAACACTGTCAGTTTTTATGACAAAAGTGCAGTTTTAACAAAGTTGTACCTCGGTGTGAAGTCTCGTCAGCATTGCCTGATACTATTTCTATTAATCAGCAGGGTGATGCTTCCAACGAGCTGTTATTTATTTTTTATTCTGACGGGTGTACATCAAACTCCGCAATGGTTTGCTCCAGGATACCATCCTGATTTATCCCTTCCAGAATGATGCAATAGCTGGTGCTTTCATCAGTGGTGTAAAAATAAAAGGAGCCATCGGTGGGTTTACTCTGGTAATAGAGTAGATTT
>JBFHEL010000407.1:0-3409 GCA_041584155.1 Saccharicrinis sp. | reverse complement strand
TTTTAGGTAATGCTTCAGATGATTTATAACGATGTTTTTTATCTAAAGATCAACTGTAGCATTCCTTTTTTCTCTCTTATTTGTTTCCTTAGTCGTATTAATTACCATTAACCATATATTCTTTTAGTTTATCGGTTTGAGGATGGCGAAATAGCTTTTCAGGATCACCCTGTTCAATAATTTTACCATCTGACATAAAAACTACATGATCAGCCAGTCGTACAGCTTGTCTTAATACATGGGTAACCAGTATAATGGTATATTGTTTTTTCAGTTCCCTGAAAAGGTTTTCGATGATTTTGCTGGAAATAGGGTCAAGTGCCGAGGTGGGTTCGTCGGCGAGTATTATGCGGGGTTTAACGGCAAGCCCTCGGGCCAGACACAGGCGCTGTTGTTGCCCTATGGAAAGGCTTTCGGGTGAGGCATGAAGACGGTTTTTTACTTCATCCCATAAACCGACTTCTTTCAGGTGTTTTTCAATGTTGTAATCGATTAGTTTCTTGTCTCTGACGCCTTTAAGCTTGATTCCATAGGCTACATTTTTATAAATAGACATTGGCAAAGGGAAGGGACGTTGACCGAGTAAACCCATCTTTTGTCTTATTGTTGAAATATTTTTGGACGTATTCAGAATATCATCATTTTCGATATAAATATGACCAGAAACCTTCAGCTCTTTATTGATATCTGTGAGCCTGTTGAGGCATTTGAGCAGCGTGGTTTTTCCGCAACCGGAGGGCCCCAGTAGTACTGTAACCTTATTTCTAGGTATCTCCAGATTTATTTCTTGTAAAATAGGATGACGGTTTGCAAATACATTTAAGTGTTTAATTTGTAAAATTGAGTCTGAGTAATTGGTATCAACGACTTCTATTTGCTTGTCATGGATAATCATTTCTTCTTTTAACAAATACATATGATTGCTTATTTTAAGTTTGTTGTAGCGTATTTTCTGGATAGTAAGCGTGCAGAAAGGCTAATAACCAAAATAATGATGGTTAATAGAGCTGCAGCAGCGTATGCACGTTCTCTGACTTCAGGTATGGGAGAACTTAGCTGAAAAAAAATAGCTAAAGGTAAGGTTGCTGCAGGTTCATCAAGGTGTATAGGGATAAGGTCTGTATAACCAGCAGTAAAAAGAACAGATGCTGCATCTCCAATGCCTCTGCCAAAAGCCAATAGTAAAGCAGTAATAAAACCAGGGAAACCTTGTTTAAAAATGATTTTGAACGCCATCTCAGTTCTTGTGGAACCAAGTGCCAGAGAGGCCTCGTATAATCCTTTGGGTATAGTGCTTAGTACTTCATCAAAGGTTCTGACCATAATTGGAGTAATGAGCAAGGCCACGGTTATGATGCCAGCCAGCAAGGAGGCATTCATTCCTAATAGCAACATTAAAGCAAAGCCAAAGGCTCCGTAAACTATAGAGGGTACACCCCATAATGCATCGAGTATATAACGAATGGTGTTTTGTGTTTTTTTATGTCTTGATAGATATACGTTAATGTATAGTGCTGCCGGAGCGCCTAAGGCAGTTGCCATTGCGGTTGCGCCAATTGAGATATATAGTGAACCTGCAATGGCATTTAAAACACCACCATCACCTCCGTAATAGTATCCTCCTTTGGGAGTTTTGAAAATCATATCGTACGATATGGCATGGAAACCCTTTAAGAATATAAGGATGATGATACAAGCTAAAGTAGCAATGAGAGAGTAGCTTGCCAGGGCGGATAAGATCCTGAATATCTTTTCTTCTATAATTTTTCTTTTATGCATGTTTCTTTGTTCTGTAAATGAAGTATCTGAAAATAAGATTAATAAACAAAATGATGCCAAATAGCAGCAGTGCAGCAAACATCATTGCTGAGTCGTACATAGGAATAGATAACATCTCCCCATAATTGTTAGCAATAAGAGCAGGTAGAGGATAACTCGCATCAAATAAGTGAAACCTGGGTTGTACCATATTTCCTACTACCATCATAACAGCCATTGTTTCGCCAAATGCCTTTGTAATTCCCAAACCAAATGCAGATATAATACCTGCAATACCTTTTTTTATTACCACGTATTTTATGGTTTCCCAATAGGTAGCCCCCAAAGAAAGAGATGCTTCTTTTAATCCGGAAGGTATAGTATTAAATACATCAATAAGCATATTCAGAATGTATGGAATACACATTACTGCTAATACAATCCCTCCGGCAAGAATAGAGTAACCTGAACTCTTGATGCCAAATAAGGGGGCGGCATAGTTTGAAATAAACGGAATTATGATAATAATGCCCCAGACACCATAAATAACCGAAGGAAGGCCTGCCAACATATCTATTACCGGATGCATAAAACGCATAAATTGTCGGGAAGAAAATTGAGTAAGAAATATGGCTGCAAGCAAACATACAGGTACAGATAAGCAGAAGGCAATGATGGTAATGTACAAAGAGCCAAGAATAAATGATAAAAAACCAAATTCCTTTTCATAGGGTAGCCATGTTGTTGAACCAATAAGTTCTCCTAAAGATTTTAGTTCAATTAAAGGATTGGCTTTGATAAATAAACCTAAACCAATGATAATAGGTAGTAAAAGAATACTTGTAATAGATATAAGCATCCATGTAGTAGATATCCTGTCGATAAAAATTCTGCGGTATAACATTTCCTGGCTTATTGAAAATTAATCAGCTTGTAATTTGGTGAGGTACTGTTGTATTTTTGATGACTCAACAGGTATATAGCCTGCTTCTTTCACATAGGCTTGTCCTGTGGTTAGTGTCCAGCGAATAAAATCGAGCGTTGCTTGCTTTTGAGGTTTGCCTTTGGCTACAAAGTATAGCTCTCTGGATGGTGGAGAAGGATAAATTCCTTGAGCAATGGCTTGTTGCAGTTGGTAAAAAGAGTCATAAAAATCTTCTTCAGAATCTATTCTTCCATTTGAATTTATATCAATAGGAATGATTTCAATGCCATCGCGTTTTTTTCCGGTTTTAGCGTTATAGGCAAAAATGGTATTGTTATAACCAATGCCTACTGGATCTTTACTTACCGCTTCTGCTAATCCTGGGTCGCCGTATATACCCACACCAATTAAATTCTCCTGTTTTCCATTTAGGTATTCTGCCCATGTACCTGCGGCACCACAGGCGTCAGCACGCGTATAAACAGTTATTGGGGTTGCCTGTTCTTCTTTTATCAGGTTGTTCCAAGAACTTATGGTTTTATCGATAAAGATGAAGCGAAACTCATCGTGGGTCAGTCCTCTGCTTTTTAAGGTATTTAAAAATACATTCTGACTGCTTATGGTAGGGACTACAGCATCAATAGTCAGACCCACCCACCAAACACCTTTGTTTTTTTCCTCCGCTGTTATTTCTCTTGAAAACATACCCAAATCAACAGCTCCAGC
>JBFHEL010000406.1:0-3422 GCA_041584155.1 Saccharicrinis sp. | reverse complement strand
CCTTGTCTAATAGCTTTATACGTTTCATTAATTGGGGAAAATTTTTATTCTGTGGCGCAAAAGTACAAAAAAATACAATCTTTAAATCATTTTATTTTCATAACTTATTAATTTTGCGATTGTTTAATCATTTTTATCATTCTAATTTTTTATTATGCAAGCAGTGGTTAGTATTATTATGGGTAGCACATCCGATTTGCCTGTTATGGAAAAAGCGGCACAGGTGCTTAATGATTTGAAAGTTCCTTTTGAAATAAATGCCCTATCGGCACATAGGACACCTGAAGCAGTTGAAAAATTTGCTAAAGGAGCTGAAGAAAGAGGTATAAAAGTAATTATTGCTGCTGCTGGTATGGCTGCACATTTACCTGGCGTAATTGCTTCTATGACTAAATTACCTATTATTGGTGTGCCTATTAAGGCATCCTTGGATGGTTTAGATGCCTTGTTGGCTATCGTACAAATGCCTCCGGGAATTCCTGTGGCAACAGTGGGTATTAATGGTGCGCAAAATGCTGGTATACTGGCAGCCCAGATGATTTCATTAGCCGATAAGGAATTGGCAAAAAGGGTGGCTGCGTTTAAGGAAAACCTTAAGGTGAAAATAGAAAAGGCTAATAAAGAGTTAAGCGAGATCAAGTTCGAGTACAAAACAAATTGATCTTGAAATTATCATATAAAAAAGGTAACTTTTGATACATGATATCATTATGTTACCTTTTTTATGCGTGTCTTTTTAATTTTGATATGTATTGTATGGTTAAGAGAGTTTGATGTAGCCGCTCAGTTTTTATCTACAAACAGCCCCGTTTCCTTGGCGCAAGGTTCTGTATCTACTACTCAGACAGACCATTGTAGTGCCGTTTTAAATCCTGCAGGAACGGCTGTTGTGAACAATATGGGTGCCTCTGTTAATTATTTTTTACCCTATACTTTAAAGGAATTAAGTCATCAGAATATTTTTTTGGTGAAACCTGTAAAATATGGTGTTGTCTCGGCTTATGTTTCTCGTTTTGGTTATAGTATTTATAACGAAACCAGGGTAGGCATTTCTTTTGCTAAAGAAATTACCCCGCAAATAAGAGCCTCTTTTCAGTTTAATTTACAAAATAACTTCGATGAACAGGCCGGTTCCGGCCAACAGGTTTTTTCCGGCGTAGGGATTCAGTTTGAGCCGTCAAAAAATTTAATATTGGGATTTTATAGCTCTAATCCAGAGAAATCATCCATTGTCTTGTTAAACGAAAAAAATGCTATCCCATCAGTGTATGCCTTGGGTTTGAGTTGGAAAGCAAATATTGATTTTGCTCTTTCTGCTGAAATGGAAAAGGAAATAGGTTATCAGAATGTTGTGAAGTTTGGGATGGAATACTATGTGAATAGTATGCTTTGGCTAAGGATTGGTGTGTTTGGTAAACCGATGCAGTATTCGTTCGGTACAGGATTGTTGTTCTCCAGGTTAAAGGTTGATGTGGCTGTGGCTCAACATCAAACACTTGGACTGACATCGGCAATAGGTTTAAGTTATCAATTTGTACGTGAGTAATGAAGTGGTTAATTTTATTTTCTATTGTTATTGTCTCGTGGCCTATGCTGGCGCAGGTAAGGGTGCCGGATGAGATAGTAGCCAATGCCCTTGAATTGCTCAGTGAAAATGATGTGGAGTTAAATGATCAGTCTCAGCTGTTTGATGAGTTGCTGGATCTTTATACTAATCCTGTTAAAATAAATGGAGCGAGACGGGAGGAGATCGAAAAGTTGATTTTTTTATCTGATTTTCAAATTCAACAAATGCTTGATTTTATACAGAGCTATGGACCTGTCTACTCCAGGTATCAGTTGCAGGGGCTTTCAGGATTCAGTCCCTCGTTGATTGAACTTATGATGAATTTTGTCAGTCTTGAAGTAGAGGAAGAGAAAGGATATACTAAAAAGTATATAAACGGTCAGATATTATTGCGCGATATGTTTGATTTGGAAAATGCAAAGGGGTATGCTCAGGCAGATTCGGGAAATAGTTATTATCTGGGTAATAAACATCATATGTATATGAAAATGAAATTGAATTATGGCAATCATTTTTCTGGTGGTCTTACTCTGGATAATGATCCGGGAGAACCCGTTTTTACTAAAGAACAGCCAGGTTTTGATTTTATGTCAGGTCATGTTTTGTACAATGGCTCCGGCTGGCTGAAAACATTAGTGGTAGGTGATTATCATGCTAATTTTGGGCAGGGCTTGGCCATGTGGTCGGGTACCAATTTGGGTAAAGGAAGTGACGTGCTTCAGGTCAGGAAGCGAGGGGAGCGTATTAAAAGGTATTCCTCGGCAAATGAGTCCTTGTTTTTACGAGGAGTTGCTGGTGTTATTCAGATCAGAAATATGGAGCTGGCTCTCTTTGCTTCTTCTAAAAAGCGAGATGCTGGTATTGTCTTTGATTCTGTTTATCGCCAATCGGTGGCTGTTTCTTTGCCCGAAACAGGTTATCATAGAACATTGTCAGAACGTGAAATGAAAAACACCCTGGGTCAGCATATTGGTGGCGCAAACTTATATTATCGCTGGCAGGACTTATCGGTGTCCATGGGCGGCTATTTTCAGAATCTGGATGTTGATTCTATTGCTGTAAAGGGTTTGTATAAACAGCAAAATTACCTTGTTTCACAGAGTCGTAATTTTTGGTTATCCTATAATTATGGGAGATATAATTATATTTTATTTGGCGAAATGGCCGCCGATCAGAATGGTGATATAGCTTTGTTAAATGGTGTTCAGGTGCGCCCGGCAGGAAATGTGTCGCTATCATTACTTCATCGTATTTTTTCAAAGAAGTATTTTTCCGATTGGATGAATGCTTTTTCAGAAAGTTCAACTGTTACAGGTGAGTCGGGTTTTTATTGTGGAGTGGTTGCTCATCCGGTAAGTAATCTGGAGCTCAGTGCCTATGTTGATATCTTTAAATTTAGCTGGTTACGGTATAATATTGATAAACCATCAGCGGGGTATGAGTTTTCCTTGCGCACAGATCTTCAGGTAAATTCAAATTTTAAAGTGTATCTGAGGTATAGAGAAAAGGAGAAGCAAGAGAATGTGAGTATCGAAGATTCTCCTTCCTACTCTCTCGCTACCTATAATTTAAAGCGATTGAGGACGGATGCAGAATTTCAACCCGACGAGAATTGGCGCTTTCGTTTTCGTATTGAAAAATCATTTTATCAGAAAGAGGGAGAGTCTGATTCCAATGGCTTTTTGGCTTTAACGGATGTTAATTATAGCACGACTAATCAGATTTTGTCGTGTTGGTTGCGTTATGTGGTTTTTGATACCGATGATTATGATTCGAGAATTTATACTTATGAAAATGACTTGTTATATAATTTTTATTCTCCATCGTTTCAGGAAGAAGGAAGTCGTTTTTATTT
>JBFHEL010000405.1:0-3441 GCA_041584155.1 Saccharicrinis sp. | reverse complement strand
GTTTTGGCAGTGATCCCATTCTTTTTGTATTGTGCTTCATCCAGAGAGCTAATGCAATCGAATTTGATAACCCCGCAATTGTCTTTTAATCCGGCAATGCTCTCTATCATTTTTATGATGACCGAGGTTTTTCCCGAGGATGGAGGGCCTGCTATTGTAATTAGTTTTATCATTTTTTTAGACTTGTCATTTTAAAAAGAACTGAGGATTATAACCCTGTGCATTGAACCTGAATTTTTGGTATTCAAGGTTATCTGATTTAGATCAATTCGCTAATCAATGAATGCAATTCTGGTTGTGTGCTTATTTATTCTTTTTACTGTTTATTTTCCCAAACTTTCATAAACTCAGTTCTGATATCCTCTTTTAATTGCCCAATGTCATTTTGAGTTAAAAAATCCCATCCTAACCATTTGGCTGATGTCGGAAATGCATTGTTGGATACTTTAGGATGAATGGATGGGAAATATCTGTCAACCATTAATTCTCCTGTTTCCCGGCCGATTAAGAAATCGAGTAGTGCCTTGTGCTTTTGTTCTTTTCCTTTTTTTACCAACATAAAAACCGGACTAACGATGGCTCCGTCGGTCGGCCACACTATATGGGCAGATGGATCCTTTAATCGTTGGGCAAAAAAGTAAGGCATAATGTAAATGCAGGCTCCTTCTTTTTTATGATTTGTGGCCAGTTTAACCATTTCAGCAGGGTGCATGCCACTTTTAATATTGTTAGCCAGTATTTTTATGGCATCAAAACCTTTGTCTTTAAAAAAAGGAAGCATTACTGCGTTACAAAAAAAGTCATCTTCCCCTCGCATAATAATATCGTTTTTAAACACAGGACTAAGAAGGTCTTCCCATTTTTCAGGCATTTTCCGGTCTCCTAAACGGGTCTGATCTACTACGATAATCAGCATATTAGCAGTGATCATGGTGAAATTACCTTTAGGATCTGCATAGTGTGTTTTTTCCAGATATTCGTTAGGTTGATAAGGAGTGTAGGTCTTAAAGAAGCCCTGGTCAATAAACCGCTCAGTAAAAGGGCGATGAAAAAAATTATTTACATCCGAGGCTATGATGATATCGGGTAACTCCTCTTGGTTTTCAATACTGTCAAGAATAGGATAGTAGGATAGTTCATGATTCACGTTTCCCTCAACCAGGTAATTTAAGTCCTGATATTCTTCGCTGTGATTTTGTATGTAAGATTCGAAATATTCCTTAAAGGGATTTCGTAAACCGCAGGGTAACATCGCCGAAAAATGAAGGTTGTGCTGTGTTTTAGTGATGTCACCTGTGTCTTTGACCTGTTGATGGTTGAGATGATGGTTGAGACTCTCTATAAAAAGCTCTGCTTGTATGTTCTTCGATTTTAAAAGACTGTTCAGTCGGGTAAACTTACCTATTTTATTAAGGTTGTCAGTCTTAAAGTAGCTACCCAAGCCTTGTTTCTCGAATAGAGGGATAAGGTCTGTATTGGCTTTTGCAATTTCCCATAAGTTTTCGTTTCCTGTAATCATTATTTTGTTTTTCAAGAGTTAGTCTATATGGTCACACACACTTTTCGCATGTGACCTTTTATTGTTTTGGTTTCTATTAGTTCTATCTCAGCGTTATAAATATCTGAGATGCTTTGTGTGTCAATCACTACATGAGGGTTTCCAGAGGCTGCTATTTTACCTTCTTTAAGCATGATCACATGATCGGCATAATTTAACGCTTGCTCAGGAGAGTGCGTGTTTATGAGGACACCATAACCTTTTTTCTTGAGCATATGTGTGATCTTCATTACCTTTATGTTATTTCCCATATCTAAATTAGAGGTGGGCTCATCCATGGCAATAAATTTGGGTTGTTGTGCCATAGCACGAGCAATTAATACCATTTGTTTTTCTCCACCGCTGAGCTTTGAGAATGTTTGATGGCTTAGATGCTCTATGCCTAAGAGGGAAATGCACGAGGCAGCAATGTGCTGCGCTTCAACAGATGGGTGGCGAAATAAGCCCTTGGCATGTGCAATATTACCCATAAGCACGACATCAAAAACAGTAAAAGGAAAGGGAGTACCGTGTGCTTGTGGAACATAGCTTATTTCTTTTGCCAGCTCCTGATGAGAGTAGTCGGTTATGTTTTTGTTTTTGTATAGAATATTACCACTCAGAGGAGGAATAAGTCCCAGAATAGTTTTAAAGAGAGTTGTTTTTCCAATGCCGTTTTTGCCCAGTAGGCAGGTTATTTCACCTTGCTTGATTCTCTCTGTTACATTTGAAAGAATGTGCTTTTTGCCATAACCGCATGTTAAATTATTTAGCTGTATCATAGTCCTTAATTTTTACTTGTTTTCATTAAAATGAAGATGAAAAAAGGTGCACCTATTAACGAGGTGGTAATGCCTAAGGGAATTTCCATAGAAGAGATACTTCTTGAAAAATCATCGATGATCATTAAAAAAGAACCACCAATAAGGAAGGATGCCGGAAGGAGGATTGCATTTTTAGGCCCCATCAGCATACGTGCAATATGTGGTATCAATAATCCCACCCACCCAATTATACCACTGATACTTACAGCTGAGGCTGTCATTAGTGTGGCAATGGTGATAACCAATAAACGCAGGTGTTCCACATTTATTCCCATTGTTTTTGCTTCTTCATCGCCAAAGGATAAAATATCCAGTTTCCATCCCGAGAGACTGAGGATGAGTAATCCGGGAATCGTAATGCAGGCAATATAAGTGAGGTCGCCCATTTCAATATCAGACAAACCCCCCATGAGCCAATAAACGATGGAGGGCAGTGCATCGTAGGGGTCGGCTACGTATTTTAAAATAGATATAAGCGCAGTAAATACTGTGGCCACAATCATTCCCGAAAGAATTAGTGTGAGACATTTATCGTGTTTCTTGCCGGTAGATAGACTAATTATGTAAACTGCGATGACGGCTGTAATACCAAAAATAAAAGAAAATGCCTGTACCCAAAAGTTCCCTAAGGCTAGTAATATAGCCAATGCGGCCCCAAAACCTGCTCCCGCTGATACCCCTAATATGGAGGGGGATACCATGGGGTTGCGAAACATGCCCTGATAGGCTGCTCCTGTTAGAGATAAGGTGCCACCAACCATAAAGGCGGCTAAAATACGAGGTAAGCGTATGTCGATAAATATGGTTTTTAATTGAGCCATTGTTTCATCGCCCGAAAAAGTATATCTGCCCAGACTTAATGAAATAAATGCTATGCCTATGCTTATAAATAGAAGCAATGCAAATAGTGCTATTTTGGGTCTTCCCTTCATGTAAATTGAATAAATTATATTTTAAATGATCAATAGAAATGGCAATGTCGTTATGTTGTATACAGATAACGTGCAAAACTTTATTATTTGTTTTTTGAATTTTAAAAATCACTGAAAATGAAGTGTATATATTGGTTTTGATGATGCT
>JBFHEL010000404.1:0-3442 GCA_041584155.1 Saccharicrinis sp. | reverse complement strand
CAGATTGGCACTAATGTTATTTTTAGTGAAAATTTTAAAAACATTTCCGGTTTGTTGAATATTAATTCTCCCTTTTTTAAATAAGATCAATGCACTATGCGGCCCTGTTTCCTTCATAAAAACATCAGCATTACTGGCAACCGCAACATCCTCAGGGGTTTCTTCTGCCATTTCAACAGCTACTGTTTCTGGTTCCATCTCTTGTGTTTGAGAAGTATTTATCACTTCTTCGGAAGTGACTCTCTTTTCTTTTTCTACAGGAACAGTTGTCTTTTCTGGCAGGCGTTCTTCTTCCTTATTTACAGGAGTTACTGTTTTCTTACGAACTGTGCGGTCAACAACAGCACCCTGCTTATCCAGCACCAATTCTTTCTCCACAATTTCTTTGGTAGCCGGGGCCTGCTCTTTTAATTCTACAAGAGAAACAGGCTCCTCTTCACTGGCAGCTTTCGCTTCCTTTACCTGTTGAAAAGCCTCAGCCGAGAGGTAATTATCAGCAAAGAAAGCATCATAACCTTTTTTATCGCCCGAAGACAATAAAAACTCCATATTGGCTGAATTAATGACGTAAAGTTTAATTGTTTGAATATTATCTACCTGAAAAATTTCATTTCTTTCGCGCAAGGCATAAAAATAATCCATTCCTTCCAATCTGTTTTTAAAGCCACTAACCACAAAAACAGGTGTTCCATCAGGTAACCTTGTCGTACTCATCTCATAATCGTTCAATAAAAATTTGGAGAAATTGTAATCGGCAATATTAAATTTCAACCTATTAAGATCTGCCTCCGGATTTACTAATACCACCAGGCTATGCATACTTTGAAAATTCACATTATAGGATGACGGAGCAGTCTCTGTATCTGAGGCTATTGCTGCCTTTCGTTGATTCTTTTTAAATTCTTCATCTCTGATAGATGCCAGATTAGAGTTCACAGGTCCTTTAACAGGCACCCTGCCCTTACCATACATATCGAGCAGTTTTTTAGCCACAGGAGCCACCTCACTATTGGCATATTGCTGAGTAATCTCTTTTAATTCTGTTTCAAAGCTGTTAAGATTGCCTGATTTGGCATAGGATAAGCCCGCCAGAAACTTGAACTTAGGCAACAATTCACTCTCTGTATCGATATTTTTTGTCGCTGCCAGATTTTGAATAGGCGTAACAAAATCGTTGAATAAATAGTTGCTATAGGCTTCCTGATATAGATTTTCTATTTGCTGTTGTTTTGCAGCTCTTTTCTGAAAGTAATCAGGATCATTAAGAAAAGCCGTGAACTCGCCGTCAGGAAATTGACCCTCCAATTGTTTACGAACCATAGTCATATTAAGCTCATCGCCCTGTATTTCGTAGCATAAATACAGATTCATCAACACATCTTCAACATATTTACTTTTTGGAAAACGCTGAAGCAACTGATTAAAGGCATCAATGGCATAGGGGATATTTTCAATTTCATCTTTATAAATAATTCCCATAGAAACCAACGCCTCTTGAATTCTATCATCTGATTGAGCCATAGCCTCCTGTGTTAAAGGCAGGTTTTTCAAATAATCCTCTGCATTGGCTACTGATTTTTCACCAGGCATATCTGCCTGTCCTTCTTTTGACTCAGGTATTATATCTTCAGGCACATTATCATCGGGATTAAAGCCAAAAATATCATCGGGTAAGCCGGGCTGCATATCTTCAATGATTGCTTCCTTATTGGATCTACGCCAGTTATCTTCCAGTTTTCTATTTCCCCAGCGGCTCACAAACTCACTTTTTCCTTTGGTCACTGATTTCTGATTATAAAAATACCATTTACCGCCTTGCAGGGTGCTTGTTGTGCCTCCTGACAAAAATGCGGCGTTAGCTAAATCCTCTTTTCTCTTTTGCAGAGCTTCCTGCTGCTCTTTATCCTCCTGAATCAGCTGGTTGATAAAAGCAATTCTTTCTGCCTCTCCCATCGCTGCGATACGCTGCAAACTATCTTCCCTTTCTACAGTATTTATATTTTTAACCAATCCTTTTAAGTCATCATGTAACAGAGTCACTTCCTGTAATTTAGGGAAAGACTTATCTAAATTAACCAAGGCAGAATCCAAAAAAGCATAAGCTGGGCGATATTGGGGTCTATCGTAATAAATATTAGCCAGCTCATAAAAAGACAGACCTTTTTGATAATTATTTTCCATACTTTTTTCTACCGAAAGCAAGAAATTCTGTATGGCATTATCTTCCTGATTTTCGGCCTTATAAGCCATTGCCAGGGCATAATAAATCTGGTCTTCATATTGCATATTACGCTTGTCATGCAATAATTTGGCAATCTCTTTTTGCACAGCAGGCAACCCACCTTCACCAAACATCACACTTGCCCTGTTTACTTTGGCATTAAAGGCCATTTGATAAGGAGGACTCATGCTGATAACACGTTTATAGGCATTACTGGCATCTGAATATTGATGTAAGGCATGATACACCTGTGCCAATACAAAGGTAAAACGTAACTTATAATACTTTGACCATGCCCCGCTTATTGCATCCTGCAGAAATGGCACAGCCTCACGATACATATTCTGACGTAAATAATAATCGGCATAGGTAGCTGCAAAAAAAGCATATAAACGATCCGGAGCTTTACCATGCATATCGTAATTATCGAGTAAAATACGGGCCTTTGCCAGGTCTCCCATCTCAATGGCTGCGCGGGCCTTCCATATCTCCGCCTCACTCCACTCGGGGCCCGGTTGATATTCCCTGAACATAAAGTCGAAACTTTGCTGCGCCAGGTAATATTCATGTTTATAGAAATTTGCCTTCCCAATTAACAGGTAGGCATTATCTACCCACTTATTAAACTCATTCTGACTAATAAACTTTTGATATTTTACCGATTGATCACCATCACGTTTTTTGGGTTTCTTGCGCATCGAATGCTTTTTGATGAGCTTGGTACCCTTTTCAATAGCCCGATCCATTTGACTGGTGGCTACCTCTTTACTCGACGCCTTTGAATCAGGAAACAGGGGCAATATTTGTGTATAATCATCCTCGTTTGCATCCTGAATAGCCCTCACGCCCTCCTTAAAGCTCTCATTGCCATTATAGTACACATTATAATGTGCGCTCAGATTATGATAATTACGGCTTAACCAGGTATTCTTTTTAACCGAACACCCCCACAGAAACAACAGAGCAAGTAAGAAATATATTTTATTTATAGTCATTGCGTATATTTTAGGCAGGCTAATTACATCATTAAAACTACCTTTCTACAAAAATAGTATATCTACATATGAAAAATGAACGTCGGCCAAAAACAATTTCCTATCTTGTGACTTTGTTCTATAAAACAAATATATTTGAAATCTAAGTGTTAAAAAAATTAGTGTCAATGAAAATACATATTGTTGAAGACGACCGGGTTTTTAATAAGCTTATTGAACGATCACT
>JBFHEL010000403.1:0-3485 GCA_041584155.1 Saccharicrinis sp. | reverse complement strand
TTTGTTGATGATTCTTATTCCTCCAGTATAATCCTTATTATTTCCAAAGAAGAAATTTCCTTGTGCAACATTGTCATCCCCATGACGGTAAGTTAAAGTACCTCTACATTCGTAAAAGGTATTGTTTATAAATTTGTTGCCACACGATTTATTTGAGATGATTTCGTGTTCTCCATCGCAGCTTTCAAAGTAATTGCTATCCACAACAGCATTACAATAGGACAGTGAATAATGGGAAGTACCTAAACGAAGTGTTTCACCACCATTAGCCCCTAAATTTTGATGATAACCAAAATAATTATGGTCTATTCTGTGATTATTTTCCCTACAATCTTCATCAATCATACGAATGGCCATGGTCACCCCGATATTTCTTTTATCGACCAGATAGCAATGATCTACCCTGTTGTTTTTTCCATAAACAGCCACCCAATACGAAGTTTCAAAACGTTCTGTTGGATTGTAATTATCTACTACACATTCGGTTACTCTACAATGATTGGCATAAATGCCTTTTTCCTTCTGAAAAGAAATAACCTCACTGGTAGGTGTATATCCGTTGGTAAAAACCAATCCTTTCACAATCAGATATTCACCACTGATATTAATTCTTGATTGACCTTCTAATGTAACTTTTCCTTTTTCCTCAACACTTAGAATAATAGGTTTTTCACTTGTGCCCTTCGCATTAAAATCAAGTTCAGCATTATTCCACACACCATTTGCCAATTGTATAATATCTCCTGGCAAGGCATTTTTTACAGCCTCATTATATTCTTCAACAGAATTGACCTTTCTCAGACCGTTATGATTACAGCTAACCAATAAAAGCAATAAACTTAAAATGCTAACGATCTTATACATAAACACGCTGAAATGGTTGATTAACGATATTGAAGTAAAGTGACCCGGCAATCATTCTTCGTGCCCTGATTTCTGAAAACCGGGTCACCTAAACTTCTAAAAACTATAAAAACTATAAAAAAAATTGGTAGATAAGAGATTAAAATAATCTCTTATCTTTTGTATTCTTATTATCAATATTAATAACCTGGGTTTTGTTCCATGTTATCATTCATATTTAATTCACTTTGAGGAATTGGTAACAATAACATATCTGAGTCATAATTAAAGTCAGCTTCTTCTGTTACAGAAAATGCACTCATCACTTCATCAGCAACACCAAAACGAACTAAATCGAATAAACGTTGGTTTTCATAAGCAAGTTCAATTCTTCTTTCAAGTAACAGTTCATCTTTAGTCACTGAAGTAATAGAAGATACATCAAAACCAGCTCTTGCTCTAATTTGCTTATAGGCATCAACAGCATCCGCATCACTAGTAGATTCACCACCAGCCATCACAGCCTCAGTATACATTAATAATACATCAGCATAACGTAATACAATCCAGTCGTTACCAGCCATATCCACGGTTGACGAAGAACCAATAAACTTACCACACTCCCACTCATCACCATCAGTATCAGTAAATAATGTATTATATCTGGCATCAGCAACATCTACAACAGCGATAAAATCATCAGTTGGGAAGTTCAATCCACTCTTAGATCCTTCGTTTGTAAACTCATAAGAAAAAGCCTGGCTATCATCAGAATCATCCTCGATATACTGAATAGCGAAAATAATTTCATCATTTAACTCACTATAGAACACATCGTTATAATCATCCATTAAAGCATAGTCACCAGAATTCATCACTGCCTCTAACTGGGTTTTAGCATCAGTATAATTACCCATTTCTAAATAAACCTTAGCTAATAAGGCGCGGGCAGCTCCAATAGTTGCTCTACCTTCAGCCACATCATCACGACTAGGAAGATAGCTAATAGCTGTAGTTAAATCACTTACAATAAAGCTATAAACATCATCTACATCATCACGAACAACATCGTAAGCTTCATCAGGACTAATGATTGCATCAACAATTGGAATGTCACCGAAAAGGCGAACTAAATTAAAATGAGATAAAGCACGTCCGAATCTGGCTTCTCCTTCAAACTGTTCAGCAAGATCAGCATCATCCACATTACCAATGTAATTCAACACAGTATTACATTCCATAACTATATTATACTGAATATCCCAGTAATAATCTACATATACATTAGTAGGATCAACATCCATATCTTCAAAGTCAGCGAAAGAACCTTCACTGTTACTTGACTTGGTATTATCAGAACGCATTTCTGTTAATGCAAAATCCCAATGTTCCCAATCATAATCATCATCATACTCCTGCATGGCATCGTAAATACCCAATACAGCAGTTTCAATTTCAGAGTCGCTTGTATAATAGCCATTACTTGCAATATCACTAATTGGTGCTGTATCTAGATAGTCATCACAAGCACTAAACAATACTAGCATTGCAGCAATGAAACTGTATAAATTAATTTTTTTCATTTTTGTAGCTTTTTTAAGATTTAAAAATCAAGATTTACACCAAAAGTAAGAGCTCTGGTAATAGGAGCAGCACCTCTTTGGTAACCACCAGTAAGAGCGCTATCATCACCATCTGTAATACCTTCAGGGTTAAAGCTTGTGTATTCATCAGCCATCAAATAAACAAGATTTGATCCTGACACATAAACACGTGCTTTTTTAATACCAGCTTTAGATAACAAGTTTGTTGGTAAAGTATAACCTAAATTTACACTACGTAATGCAATAAAAGAGGCATCTTGAACAAACAAGTCAGTATAGATTTTTTCCTGAACCAGGTCAGCATCTGGGAAATCGCTGGTGTAATCCATTTTAGAGGAGAACTGATTTTCGTAATACTGTGGGTCCATGTTACGAACTTTACCACCATGAGATCCCTGAATAGTAAAGCTAAAATCGAAACCATAAGCATTAACATTGTTAGTAAAACCCCAAACAGCAGTTGGATAAGGCGAACCTAACAAAGTTCTATCGTCAGTATCAATAAATCCATCTCCATTTAAATCTTTTACATATACATCCTGAGCAGTAGCTCCAATTGGGTATAAAGGATTAGAAATATACTCTAATGGAATATCCTTTTCGTATTTATAACCATAGAAAGAAGAAATTGGATGTCCTTCTAATGCAATATACTCAGCAGGACGCTTACTATCAACAGAAGTAATTGTACCGCTCGAACCAGCAAAGTCAACTAATTCATTTTTATTGAATGAGATATTAAATGAGGCATCCCATTTTAATGTACTATTACTAATGATCTGGCCATTAAGTTCAATCTCTACCCCTGAGTTTTTAACCTCTCCTTTATTTACTGTAGCATAATCAAATCCTGTTATCCCGGGAACGTCCATTTCTAATAACAGATCATCACTGGTCTTTTCGTAAACATCAACACCTAAGTTTAAACGGTTATTCCATAAACCTATATCAATACCAGCATTAAACTCAATTGATTTTTCCCATTTCAAGTCAGGGTTTGAAATGTTATCAGGACTAAATGCTGTAGTAGCAGTACCA
>JBFHEL010000402.1:0-3500 GCA_041584155.1 Saccharicrinis sp. | reverse complement strand
TGGATACCATATTATCTGAATCAGATATCATCACCTTTCATGTTCCACTGCAACGCAACGGAAAATATAAAACATTCCACCTGGGTAACCATGAATTATTTGCCAAATGCAAAAAACAGGTTACCATCATCAATAGCTCCAGAGGAGAGGTGATCAACAATGCTGATTTACTGGATGCCTTAAACCACAATCAGATTGACGAAGCCATACTTGATGTGTGGGAAAACGAACCGGATATTCATCCTGAACTACTGAACAACACCCTGATAGCTACTCCACACATTGCCGGGTATTCCGTTGATGGAAAAGCCAATGGAACAGCGATGAGTGTACAGGCCATCAGTCGCTTTTTTAATTTCCCTTTAAAACAATGGTATCCTGATAACCTCCCCGAGCCAGCAAATCCAGTCATAGAATTGGATGCCGCCAACCAATCCTTACAGGAGATATTGATCGACTGCATTTTACATACCTACAATATTATGGAAGATGATGCCCGCTTAAGAAATAATCCGGAATCCTTTGAACAACAGAGAGGATCCTACCCGGTAAGACGAGAATTTGGTGCTTATAAAATAAGACTGAAAAATGCTTCTGATTTCATAAAGAAAAATTTAAACAAAATAGGTTTTAACGATGTTGAAGTAATCTATAAAGATTTATAATTATCTTTGGATTATTCGCCTTGAAAATTCTATCAAATATTATTTATCAAAGCCGGTTTTTGTTGTACTTAACGCATAAAAAAATGAGTAAAAAAGCAGATATTGGATTAATAGGTTTAGCCGTCATGGGTGAAAACCTGGTATTAAATATGGAAAGCAAGGGCTATACCGTAGCCGTTTACAATAGATCTACTGAAAAAGTTGACAAGTTTATCAGCGGAAGAGGTGCTGGTAAAAACTTTATTGGTACCCATTCCATTCAAGAATTAGTAAATACCCTGGAGAAACCTCGCAAAGTAATGATGCTGGTAAAAGCAGGAGCACCTGTTGATTCTCTGATCGATCAGATTATACCTCATCTGGAAGAAGATGATATTATTATTGACGGAGGAAACTCTCATTATCCTGATTCTATCAGAAGAACAAAATATGTGGAAGAAAAAGGACTCCTTTATGTAGGATCCGGAGTATCCGGAGGAGAAGAAGGAGCACTTACAGGACCTTCACTGATGCCAGGAGGTTCAAATGCTGCCTGGCCTTTTATCAAAGATATCTTTCAAAATATCTCAGCTAAAGTTGAAGATAATGTACCTTGCTGCGATTGGGTTGGACAAGATGGAGCCGGACACTTTGTGAAAATGGTTCACAATGGTATTGAATATGGTGACATGCAGCTCATCAGTGAGGCTTACCATATTATGAAAGAATATGTGGGCCTCTCCTACGATGAGATGCACGATATACTGGATGAATGGAACAAAGGTGATTTGGATAGCTACCTGATTGAAATAACTCGTGACATTATGGGTTATAAGGAAAATGGTGAGCCTTTGGTAGAAAAAATATTAGATGCCGCAGGTCAAAAAGGAACCGGCAAATGGACAGGTATCACAGCCCTGGATTTGGGAGTACCATTAACCTTAATCGGCGAATCTGTTTTTGCACGTTGTCTTTCCGCCCAAAAAACAGAACGCGTGGAGGCGGCTAAAGTATTAGGCTCTCCGGTAACGAAATTTAAAGGTGACAAGCAACAGTTTATCGCATTTATAAAAGATGCGCTGTTTGCTTCTAAAATAGTATCCTATGCACAAGGTTATGTACTTATGCGTGAAGCAGCCAAAGAATATAACTGGGATTTAAACTACGGTGGCATTGCTTTAATGTGGCGCGGCGGATGTATTATACGCTCAGTGTTTTTAGGCAAGATAAAAGAAGCATTCGATAACAATCCTCAGTTGGCAAACCTCTTACTGGATCCTTATTTTAAGGAAAAAATTAACCAGGCTCTTGATGGTTGGCGACAAGTGGTGGCACAGGCTGTTATAAACGGCATCCCTGTTCCTGCGTTCTCAAGTGCCCTCAGCTACTTCGACGGATATAGAACCGAAACACTGCCTGCTAACTTACTTCAGGCTCAAAGAGACTATTTTGGTGCACATACCTATGAACGGGTTGATAAACCCAGAGGAGAATATTTTCATACCAATTGGACAGGACGTGGTGGAGATACTGCTTCTACTACTTATGATGTATAACAACAATGAAGAAAAGGAATTAAAGGAACAGGGGACAGGAAGAAGAAATAGCGTTCTGATACTAATTAAATAAAAAAATGGCTGCTCCAAAGGAGCAGCCATTTTTTGTAACCTATTTTCGAGCTATTTACTTAGTCTTTTGACTTCTTTATATCGTGGATTTAAATTGTTCCAAGAAGCGAACATCATTTTCAAAGAAAAGTCGGATATCTTTAATTTGATATTTAAGCATAGTAATACGTTCGATCCCCATACCAAAGGCAAATCCGGTATATTTCTCACTATCAATATTAGAATACTCCAATACATGCGGATCAACCATACCACAACCTAAAATCTCCACCCATCCGGTATATTTACATACATTACATCCTTTACCGCCACAAAGCGAACATGAGATATCCATTTCAGCCGATGGCTCAGTAAATGGAAAATAAGAAGGACGTAAACGGATTTGTGTTTTCTCACCAAACATCTCCTTGGCAAAATACAATAAGGTTTGTTTTAAATCGGCAAAAGATACATTCTCATCGATATATAAACCTTCTACCTGATGAAAAATACAGTGAGCACGTGCCGAGATCGCTTCGTTACGAAACACTCTACCCGGGAAAATAGAGCGGATAGGCGGTTCATTTTTCTCCATCACACGAACCTGTACCGAAGAAGTATGCGTACGCAACAATACATCAGGATCTTTTTCAATAAAAAAGGTATCCTGCATATCGCGAGCCGGATGCTCTTCAGGAAAATTTAAGGCCGTAAATACATGAAAATCATCTTCAATCTCAGGCCCTTCAGCCACATTAAAACCTAAACGGGCAAAAATTTCAACAATCTCGTTACGAACAATAGATAAAGGATGACGACTACCCAGTTTCATAATCGTCCCCGGCAAGGTTAAATCAACTCCACTTTCCTTTGCTTCCTCTTTTGCAAAATTATTTTTCAGGTTATTGATAAACTCCTGAGCATCATTTTTAAGTTGGTTAATAACCTGACCTACTTCCCGTTTTTGATCGTTTGGAACCGTTTTAAAATCGTTAAATAATTCGGAGATTAAACCTTTTTTACTTAGATACTTAATTCTCAGATGTTCCGCCTCTTCGGCCGATTGAGCTGTCAATTGTTTTATCTCTTCCTGTAAAGCCTTTATTTTATTGAGCATTGCTGAATATTTTATCGTTATTCTGAATTTGCAAATTTAATAAAAGCTATCAATAAGACGATCTGATTTTTGTAAAATGATACGATTTGCCTGAAATACACCAATAACTACGCAATTTTTAATGCCGGATAT
>JBFHEL010000401.1:0-3503 GCA_041584155.1 Saccharicrinis sp. | reverse complement strand
CGTCTACTCTGTAGCTTTTATTAATGTTAGACATTCCAGGGTTGCATAGAATCCATGGACAATTCTTGCTATTCTAAGAATTCTTCCAGTTATGAGGTAAAAGGTCGGCTAAATCCAATGAGTAGTCGTTATTATAAACCGGTATCCTCGTTAACACATCGGTCAGCCATTCCCTTGAGTTAACATGTGCGGCTTTGCAACACCCAAGCAGCGAATACACGACAGCCGCATTTTCGGCAAAGTCGTGGTTGACACAGAACAGGTAATTTTTCCTGCCTAATGCCAGAGGCCTGATGGCATTTTCCGCCAGGTTATTATCAATATTATAACCACCATCCAGGTGATAGCGCGATAGGCGGTGGAAAATCAGTTACCAGGAAAAAACTTCCAAAAGACAATCCTTCTGGTATTGAAAAGGTTGACCTTGCTGAAAGATAACTACTTCCCCACCGACAAACTTATTTTAAAAATCGGCTGGCTGCGTATAAAGGAATTTATAGATGGTAAAAATACGCTTTAAGAAATGCTTCCGGATATTTTACAGCAAGATGAAAGCCATTGCATCATAAAAACACTTAGTTCAGAAACAAACAATTCAATAAAACTGCTATTAATGCTACCTTTATGTAATAATTATGGAAACTAATAAATCTCTTTTCTGCTTCGTGTTAGAACAAACTTGAATTTATCTAAAATTATCCTATATTTACAATCATATAACATAAAAAATAGTCCAGCTACCCAGGGGCAATCTTCAAGGTATTATAGGTATTGGCGTGGCCAATAATATTAATGATTGATAGTGTAGCGATATAGAACAATCTACATTGTAGGTCGTTTTTTTTTATGCAATTTCTCCACCAATGAACAAAATAAGAATTAAATACATACTTATAAGTGTAATCATTACCGCTTCCTTTAGCTTTGTTCTTGTTACCGGAAATAATAAAAAAAGAGCCCCCAAAACAGATTATTTTACAAATATCACCGATACCATCTATCAAGAATCGTTTAGTAAACCCAATAAAGCACTATCAACTTTAGATAGCATAATAATTAACAGAGTCAATAATGACGAAGAATTAGCGCATCTATTATTCTTAAAAGGAGAAATAAATATCCTTAACAGACAGTATAAAGAGGTTATTAAAAATAGCAGTCAGGCATATAATTATTATAAAACCACAAAAGAAAAATACACCACAGGCTTATGCCTCATAAGCCTAAGTTCGGCTTATGCTCATTTAGAAAATTACGAAGAGTCTCAAAAAGCTGCGCTTGAAGCGCTTCTATTGGCAGAAGAAATACCAAATTTAAGATTAATGGGTAAGGTTTATAATCGTTTATTCAATTTGCATATTGCCCTAAACGACTTTGATATTGCGCTACAATATATATTTAAGTCAGACTCCATATTTGCAAATTTAGGTGATACAGCATCCATATCTGCCTGTAAAAACAATATTGGAGCACTTTACCTAAGAATGCAAAAGTATAAGGAAGCCATAGAGTACTTTAAACAAGCAGAGAATTTACTGACAAAAACAAACGATAAAAGACCACTAACCAGCACGCTTAATAACATAGGCTACACCTACATGCAAGCCAAGGATTTAAAAAATGCCATCAAATATTTGCATAGTGCCATTGCTTTAAATGATCAAATAGCAGGTCAAGTCAATCCTGCGCCATACAAAGGATTAGGTAAACTTTTTGAGTTGACAAATCAGCCTGACTCTTGCATTTTTTACTACCAAAAAGCTTATGAAAGCTATGCAAAAGAATCGCGATACTCAGACATGATTAATATTTTGAACCATTTAGTATCTGATAACTTTATATATGATAATTATGCAGAAGCGATAAAATGGCAAACGGTACGCGACAGTGTACAAGCACTAAGCTGGGCAAAAGAAAAAGAAGAATTACTCTCTTTTGCTAATATTAAATATGAATTGCTAAAAAAAGAACAACAAGTTTTACAACAAAAGCAAAGAAATAAAACCAATCACATCCTCTATATTTTCATTTCAGTTTCCTTATTAATTCTCATTATTGCATTAATAGCTATGTATTCGAATCTCCGTTTACGATCTCAAAAAAACACCACTGAATTAGAACAAAAACTACTTCGTATTCAAATGAATCCTCATTTTATATTCAATACCTTAGCCGCTATTCAAAATATCACATTGGCAGGAGATACAATAAAATCGACAAAAATTATAGCAAAATTTTCGCGCCTCATGCGACAAACATTTGAATATGTAAGACATGAAGACATCCCCTTAGAACAAGAAATCAGCATGATAAAAAATTATATTGAGACTCAGCAAGCCCGATTTAATTTTCAATTTAGTTATACTTTACATGTAGATTCAAATATTGACATTGAAAAAATCAGCATCCCCCCTATGCTATTGCAGCCCTTTATTGAAAATGCAATAGAATACGGCTTAAGACATTTAACAACTCCCGGAAAACTAAATGTAGAAATCAGGAAAGAGGGAAAATATTTACAATTCAAAGTAGAAGATAATGGTATTGGCCGTGATAAAATAAAAATAAATGATCAGAGTGAGAGGGAGATTAATGCCACCGAAGTTTTTCTCTCACGCTTAAAAAGGCGACGTTATGGAGAAGAACAAAGTTTTGAGATTATTGATTTGTATAAGCCCGAAAATCAACCTGCAGGCACTTTAATTAAATTTAAATTAAGAATAAATGATTAGAGCGGTAATAATCGAAGATGAGTTTAATGCCCTAAACACACTTAAACAATTAATAGGACTAATTTCTATTGATATAAACATAGTAGGCGAAAGCGATAACGTAGACGAAGCCATTTTATTGATCACAAACACCAAACCCGAACTTATTTTTCTGGACATAGAACTCATAGGGGGCAATGCTTTTACTGTTTTAGAAGCCTGTAAAGACTACAACTATAAAGTAGTATTTACTACAGCTTACGATTATTTTGCCATAAAAGCCTTTAAATTCGACGCGTTTGATTACCTCCTAAAGCCCATTGACCCGGATGAATTAGAAACCTGCTTATTTAAACTAAATGATACGTTAAACAAAGAAAAGGAAATCAACAAAGCATTGGGTACCATAAGAGAGCGTAAGCTTAAAAAGGAAGAGGAGAAACTTCTTATAAAAACAACGAATGACCAACACATCATAAACATTTGTGACATTATTCATTGCCAATCAGATGGTAGTTACACAACCATTTATACCACTAACAAGCAAATACTCACATCTCGTAATCTTAAATACTACGAAAATATTCTTAACTCTCACCTGTTTTTTAGAATTCATCAATCTCACCTGGTTAATTTAAAATTCATCAAATCGATCAATAGCAAAAATATTTTAACCCTTAATGAAGGCACCCAGGTTCCTGTATCCATCAGAAAAAAAAACCAATTAAAAGAATTACTAAAAAGGGAGTAATTTGAATATATACCCACCCATTACTTACCATTAATCATCGG
>JBFHEL010000400.1:0-3514 GCA_041584155.1 Saccharicrinis sp. | reverse complement strand
GTTCAAACAAAAGATTTAACTCCTGTTATTAAAGGAAAAGTTAAGTCGGTGCGTAACAGTATGCTTTATGCTTATAATTCGTGGCCGGGAGACCTTTTATATGGTCATAGTTTAGCACATAATCCCGGGGGTGGTCATAGAGCTGTTCGTAAGGGAGATTACAAATTAATTGTTAGCGCAAAACATGATGTGTTTACCTATCAATTATTTGATATAAAGAATGATCCCTGGGAATTGACAAATCTTGTCGACAATGAAAAATATGCGTCTGTTAAGGAGGATTTGTTAAATGAGCTTCAGTTACTGATTGAAGAAACAGGTGATCCTGCAGATTTAAATAAGAAAGAATTCGGATTGTATGACCATCCGGAAGCGTATGATTTTAAAAATAAAAAGTAGATCATCATGAGTTATAAAGGTAAAATGAAGAGCTTTTTTCTGTCGCTAATACTTTGCAGCACATTATCTATTCAGGCACAAGATAAAGAATTAAGCTGGGATGAGTTAGCCGATCAGTATGTTTGTCCGGAATGGTTCCGTGATGCTAAATTTGGTATTTGGTTTCACTGGGGACCTCAGGCTGTACCTGAGCAAGGAGGTGGTTGGTATGCCCGTCATATGTATATGGAAGATGTGGGTCGTCAGAAGTTTGGAAAAATGGCCAGAACATATCACGAAATGACCTATGGTCACCCTTCTGAATTTGGTTTTAAAGATGTGATCAATTCCTGGAAAGCAGAAAAATTTGATGCAGCAGCTCTGATTAAATTTTCTAAGGAAAATGGAGCTAAATATATTATGGCTCTGGCAAATCATCACGATCATTTTGATTTATGGAATTCTACTTATCACGATTGGAACTCAGTAAAAGTAGGTCCTAAAAAAGATATTATAGGAGAGTTTGAAAAAGCAACGCGTAATGCTGGTCTTAAGTTTGGTGTTACCAGTCACGACGATCGTTTTTTAAACTGGTGGCAACCTGCATTTGGAGCTGATAAAACAGGTGAATATGCCGGAGTGCCTTACGATGGCCGTTTAACCAAAGAAGATGGTAAAGGTCTTTGGTGGGATGGATTAGATCCTGCTGATCTCTATGGTCCTGTGCCTGAGGATAGAACACCAGAGGTGATTGAATCTATTAAAGAAAACTGGGAACAACGCCATCTGCAACTCGTGAATGACTATCAACCTGATTTATTATATAATGATGGGTTTAATTTTTCCTATGGAGAGCATGGTAAGGAAGTATGTCGTAAAATGTACAACAACAGTTTAACAAAGAACGGTAAAATTGATGCCGTAATGTTGTTAAAAAGAGAAGAAAAAGGTACTGTGAACGAAGTGGAGTGCGGAGGAAGTAATACCTTAAGAGCAGAACCCTGGCAATCAGAAATTACTTTTACCGATTGGTTTTATAAAAAGGACAGAATATATACACATAATGCCCGTACAATTCTCGAAATGTTAATAGAAGCTGTTAGTAAAAATGGTAACTTACTATTAAATATAGAACTTAATGCTGATGGAACTATACCTGCTGAACAAATACAAATTGTTGAAACAGTAGGTGATTGGTTAAAAGTAAATGGGGAGAGCATTTATGGAACACGTCCATGGAAAATATTTGGCGATGGAAAAGGCGTTCGTGGAGAGGAAGTAAATATAGTGGAAGGGGAATTACGTAATGCTGTAGATGCTCAAAAACAAGGTGAACATTTTAATCAGCGCACTACTGCTAGCCCTGCCTTTGCCCATGATGAAGTAAGATTTACCACTAAAGGTGAATATTTTTATATTATCGTATTAAATCCCGGTACAGGAGAATTTAATATCCCTGCTTTCGGAAAAAATGATGAAATGAGCCCTGGTATATTGAAAAAGATGAGCAGGCTCGATAGCGGAGCTAAAATTTCCTTTAAGCAGACTAATGATGTTTTAACCATTGATATGCCTGTTGTAAATGGAAGAAGTTATCCTGTTGTTTTAAAATGTCAGTTTAAAAACTAAATTAAAAAGTCAGAAAATGTTGAAGGTAAATAGACAATTTATTTTGAAAGTAAGCTGTGCTCTGATTATTCAGTTTATAGTTAGTTATACCATTGCACAGGAAACTCAATTTCCTTTTGAGAATTCTTGTTTGTCAATAGAGGAGCGTGTGGATGATTTAATTTCCCGAATGACACTTGAAGAAAAAGCCGGGCAAATGATGAACGATGCCCCTGCTATCCCTCGTTTAAATGTTCCAGCCCATGAATACTGGAATGAGTGTTTACATGGAGTTGCCCGTGCCGGTAAAGCAACCGTATTTCCTCAGGCTATTGGTTTAGCTGCTACCTGGGATACCGATTTAATTTATCGTTCTGCAGTGGTTATTTCTGACGAAGCCAGAGCGAAGCATCACGAGGCACAACGCAATAGCTCATATAAAAGATATGAGGGTTTAACTTACTGGACCCCTAATGTAAATATCTTCCGCGATCCACGTTGGGGAAGAGGGCAGGAAACGTATGGCGAGGATCCTTTTTTAACAGCTCGTATGGGCGTAAGTTTTGTGAAAGGTTTACAGGGAGATGATCCGGACTATTTAAAATTAGTGGCTACCCCAAAACATTTTGCTGTTCATAGCGGTCCTGAACCTGAACGTCATTTCTTTGATGCAGCAACTAATCAAAGAGATTTTTACGATACTTATTTGCCTGCCTTTGAGGCTTGCGTAAAAGAAGCTAAGGCTTACTCGGTAATGGGAGCTTATAACAGATATAATGGTGAGCCTTGTTGTGCCAGCCCTCGTTTATTGACAGATATCTTACGCAAGGACTGGGGCTTTGAAGGTTATGTGGTTTCCGATTGTAACGCTATTCGCGATGTACATGACTACCATAATTTTACCGACTCCAAAGAAGAAGCTGCTGCAGTGTCTGTTCTGGCTGGGTGCGATTTGAACTGTGGCTTCCGATATGCCTATCTTAAAGGAGCTGTTGAACAGGGATTTATCACGGAAGATGAAATAGATGTTTCGTTAAAGAGAATATTTACTGCTCGTTTTAAATTAGGAATGTTTGATTCTCCGGAAGTGGTACCCTATGCTCAAATTCCTATGGATGTGGTAAGCTCAGAAAAACACACTGCCTTAGCTTTGGAAACAGCTCAAAAATCTATGGTGTTGTTGAAAAATGCTAACAATACTTTACCTTTAAAAAAGGATATCCAGTCTATTGCTGTTGTCGGTCCAAATGCTAATCATCTTGAGGTTTTATTAGGAAACTATAATGGTTTTCCGGCCAATTATATTACCCCGCTTGAGGGAATCAAAAATAAAGTATCAGAAAATACCCAGGTCTATTTTGAAACAGGATGTAATTTAATTGATACCATAGGAGCCTTCTCTTTAATCCCATCAAAGTATTTAAGTTATGAAGGTGAAGAAGGCCTGATGGCAGCTTACTTTAATAGTGGGGACTTAACTGGTTCTTCCTTAGCCGGTAGAGTGGAAAAAGAAATTAACTCAGGATGG
>JBFHEL010000399.1:0-3534 GCA_041584155.1 Saccharicrinis sp. | reverse complement strand
GAGAAATAGGTTCAGAGCATCCCGTATTTCATACACGGGAGTGTCGGGGGTTCGACTCCCTCATCGCCCACAAAGACTTGCAAATTAATCTTGCAGGTCTTTTTTGTTTTTAAAGGTTTAGGCTATGGCTTGTCATTTTTAGGCCCAGGTACAAAATTCGGATATGAATGAAAAAGATAGTTCAATTATTGTTAAATAGCAATATGATTTAATATTGAATGAAGGACTGCCGCATGGGTAGTAGCTTTAATTTTATCAGAAGATATATTACATTATTTATAAATTGTATCATGCGCAAAAGGTTCAGTACTTAGGTTTACAAGTCTTTATTTTGTTGGTCTGTAAATGGGTTTAATTTTGAGTATAGGATTTTCTTATTTTGATTTATTATTATAGAATATTTTCTTTAATCGAAAACTTCTCTACTTTTGTTGTAAGTTATAGATTAAATGTATGTCTGCAGATAATAAGAAAAAGGAAGGATTGGTTCCAGAACCGTCATTACGAAGAATGCCATGTTACCTGGCCTATTTAAAGTTGGCAAAAAAACGTAACCAGGAGTTTGTTTCATCAACCCATATTGCGCGAGATATGAGTGTTGATCCTACTCAGGTAACAAAAGATTTATCATATACCAGTATTGTTGGAAAAACTAGGGTGGGTTATGAAGTAAACACATTAATTGATGTGCTTGAAGACTTTTTGGGTTTTAGAACACTGGATAAGGCCTATCTTTTTGGTGCAGGTAATTTAGGTAATGCTTTATTGCATGATCATGGATTGGACCATTATGGACTAAGGATTGTTAAAGCTTTTGATGTTGATCCCGAGGTAGTAGGAAAGGAAATAGGAGGAGTGCCTATTTTGCATATCAATGAGTTTAAGGCTCAAAAAGAGGATGATGTCAAAGTGGGGATATTAACTGTGCCTGCTGAATTTGCACAGGAAGTTGCGCAGCAAATGGCTGAGGGAGGACTAACAGGAATATGGAATTTTACCCCTATGCGTATCAGGCTTAGTGATGATGTGGTTGTGCAGGATACTTCGTTATATGCTCATTTGGCTGTGATGTTTAACCGAATGAAAAATCTTAAAAAGTAAGCGTGAATTTAGTTTCTTTTTCAGGTTCAGAGTAAGCACTAATAGTACCTCCATGTAAGCGAAGTATCTGTCTGGATAAGCTTAAACCAATGCCAGAACCTTGTGGTTTTGTTGTAAAAAACGGAATAAATATTCTTTCAAGTACGTTAGGTAAAATACCAGGTCCGTTATCAATAACCTGTATGATTATTTTGCCTCTCGAATTCAAGCTGGATATAAGCTGTATATGGGCATTTTCTCTGCCTGAAGTAGCATGAATTGCATTTTTAATCAGATTGATGATTACTTGCTCTATTAATTGTTCGTCGGCAGACAGCTCCAAAGACTCAGGTTGAATTTTTATATCGCAGGTAATGTTTTTTGTTTTTAATTCTTCTTCAAAAAGAGATTTTATATTAGTAAACAGATGATTAATCTTAAAGATAGAGAAATTAGGGTTGGGTATCTTGGTTAGATTTCTATAGGTATTTACAAAGTGCAAAAGACCATCGGTTCTTTTATGTATTGTTTTTAATGCATTTTGCACTTCTTCCAGTGATTCTATCTCTTCACTTTTGATACCTTGTTGTTTTAAATTTTCGTTAACATCTTTAATGATCATGGTTACTGTTGATGACAGAGAAGAGATTGGAGTGATGGAGTTCATGATTTCGTGCGTAAGTACCCGTATTAGTTTCTGCCACGATTCCATTTCTTTTTCTTCCAGCTCCTGCTGAATATTTTTGATGGAAACGAGTTTTATTTTGCGATTATGGATGGTGAATTCCGTGGCATATATAACCAGTTGTAAGAGGTTGTCTTTTTCCTGAACCTTGATCAGAGTGTTTTTACCATGCTGTATTTTAAATAGTTGATCGACTAATTCCGTGCTGAAATTTCTAAGTGATTCAATATTTGTGAGGTTTCTTACCTGAAATAGTTTTTTTGTGGCGTTATTGATTAGTTCTACTTTGCCGTCGCTCTGGTAGGCAATTAAGGAAATGCCAATGTGTTGAATTACGGTTTGCAGGTAATAAAAATTCTCTTCCTTTTCTGCTCTAACTTCTTGAAAATCTTTAATTACCTCGTTGAAGGAATTTTTTAATTTTTCAAAAGATGAATCTTCCCCTTCTACCTGAAACGTACGGGTAAAGTCGGAATACCGGATGGACTCAAGAAAGTTGTTTAATATTCTGTTGGTTCGGTCGATATAATGAATAAAAGCAACTATCTGAACGCCAATAGCACCACCAATCAGAAAAAGAGTCATAGTTAAATCAGTGTTATAGAACAGGTAAAAGAATATAAATATTGTACCTGTCAATAAAATCATTCTCAGAATGAAATTAATTCTGAAATTTTTATAAACCATATTTTTCCATTCTTCTATAAAGAGAGGTTCTGGTTAATCCAAGCTCGCTTGATGCTTTAGATATGTTTCCTCTGTTTATGCGTAAAACCTTTTCGATAATTGTTTTTTCTACCTCGTCTAAATTATACGTTTCCAGTTCAAAGCCGTTGGAGGAGGATTTTTGAGGCGACAGCTGCAAATCATCTTCGCTTAAATTGGTATTGTCACTTAAAATAACGGCTCGTTCTAATACATGTTGAAACTCCCGAACATTTCCGGGCCATTGGTAATAAAGTAATTTGTTTAAAGCTGTTTTGGAGAGTTTAGCCGTTTTTTTGTACTTACGCGAGAAAATAGTTAAAAAGTGATTGGCTAAAACAGGGATGTCTTCAGGTCTTTCGCGCAATGGAGGGAGTTCTATTTCTACGGTATTAAGACGGTATAATAAATCCATTCTGAATTCATCTTTATCAGCCATGTCTTTTACTGGCATATTGGTGGCGCTGATAAGTCGTATGTCAATAGGCTTGGCTTTGTTGGCTCCAACGCGTGTTACCTCTCTTCGTTCCAGTACAGTTAATAATTTGGCCTGAAAAGGAAGTGACAGATTTCCTATTTCATCTAAGAAGATGGTTCCGCTATGGGCTAGTTCAAATCGACCAGGTCTATCCGCTTTGGCATCGGTAAAGGCACCTTTCACATGACCAAATAATTCGCTTTCAAACAGTGTTTCACTGAGCGCTCCCAAATCTACACTAATAAAGGCTTCGTCGTGGCGTTTAGAGTTGCGATGCAGTGCTCTTGCTACCAATTCCTTTCCGGTTCCGTTTTCGCCCAGTATCATGACATTAGCATCGGTTTGGGCAACTTTTTTAATGGTGTTAAATACTTTTTGCATGCTTGGTGAAACACCAATGAAATCAGCAAATGGCTGATCGAGAATGGTGTTCATTTCCTGCTGTTTTTCTTTTAAATCATGCACTTCATCTCTGGACTGACGCAGTTTAACAGCTGAAGATATGGTAGCTAGTATTTTTTCATTCTGCCAGGGTTTAAGGATGAAATCAGTAGCTCCTGCTTTAATGGCTTTTACCGATTTTTCT
>JBFHEL010000398.1:0-3558 GCA_041584155.1 Saccharicrinis sp. | reverse complement strand
AGCGTACATTGTTGATGCACCAAATGTCATCATCCCGAAAACTGCAAAAAACGCAAATAGCTTTTTCATAGTCTGTAAAAAATTTTTGTTTGTATTAGTTTGTTAATACTATAGTTTATTTGCTAATAATTCCCTTTTTATCGCAATAAACAAGTTAATAATTGAAATTCTTTAAAATTCAGCGTGCAAAATACAAAAAAATCGTCAAATACAAACTCTAATTAAATATAGATTTCCCCTTTTAACGACTTATTTAGATTAATTTTGACCTCATCACGACTTAATGTATTACCCAACAAGTACATAAGCTTAGTAATAGCAGCCTCTGTTGTTATGTCTGCTCCACTAAAAACTCCCATCTCCAATAGATGAATTCCTGTTTTATAGGTTCCCATAGCCACACTTCCTGCCAAACATTGGGTAACATTCAATACAATTAATCCATTTTGCACTGCTTTTTCAATGGTAGATAGAAACCATTTACTGGTTGGAGCATTGCCCGAACCATAAGTTTCCAACACCAAAGCTTTTAATCCGGGGGTTTGTAAAATCGTTTGCAGATACAACTGATTCATGCCCGGAAAAATTTTTAACAAGCCTACATTGGTATCCATTTTTTTGGAAACACTAAATTCACCCATCCCATTTACCTTGGCTATGTATGGATAGTTATATTTAATATGAATCCCCACCTCAGCCAGAGGAGGATAATTATCGGAGCGAAAAGCTCTGAAATGTTCGGCATTATATTTAGTTGTACGATTACCCCTAAAGAGCTTATCCTGAAAAAATATACTTACTTCAGGAACAATAGCCTGCTCGTTCTGATAGGCACAGGCTATATCCAAAGCGGTTATCAAATTCTCTTTACCATCTGTACGAATAGTACTTAATGGCAACTGACTCCCTGTAAACACAACCGGTTTTCTCAGATTCTGCAACATAAAACTTAAGGCACTAGCAGTATACGCCATGGTATCTGTTCCATGCAGCACCACAAAACCATCGTATAAATCGTAATTTTCTTCTATGATAGTTACCAGCTTAACCCAAATCTCAGGATTCATATCCGAAGAATCCACAATGGGAGAAAAGGAGGTGCTGTCTACATGAAAATCGAACCTTTTCAACTCAACAACCTTCTCCTCTATCATAGAGAAATCAAAAGGAATCAACGAATTTGTTTCGGGATCATTCACCATTCCAATGGTGCCTCCGGTATAAATTATAAGTACTCTTCGTTTCAAATCCACTAAATATTACAGGTTGAATAGTTTTATTGCATTCTGTGTTGTCGTCTCAATTACTTTGTCCTTTGATAAATCAAAGATAGCAGATAATTTATCAACTATATAATTTAAATAGGCAGGTTCATTTCTTTTACCTCTGTATGGAGCAGGCGTAAGATAAGGAGCATCTGTTTCTAACACCAATTGATCTATACCCAATTCACCAATCACTTTATCTAAACCTGAATTTTTAAAAGTCACCACACCACTGATCCCCAGATAAAAATTATCATAGCCTAATATTTTTTTACCCTGCTTCACATTACCCCCAAAACTATGAAAAACGCCCGTTAAACCTGTTCTGTCGTAATTATCTAACACTTCAAATATCTCATCAAAGGCATCGCGTGCATGTATAACTACCGGTAGTTTCAATTCTTTGGCCCAATTCAACTGAATAATAAAAGCCTCAATCTGCTGCGTTTTAAAAGTTTTATCCCAATATAAATCTACCCCAACCTCTCCTATGGCACAAAAGTCTCCTCCTTTGAGTTTTTCATACATCACATCGAGATTCTGTTGGAAATTTTCATTCACAGAAGTAGGGTGAAGTCCCATCATCACCTTGCATAACTCAGGATATTGTTCCCTCACTTGCATCATAGCATCAATAGTATCCACATCAACATTAGGCATCAGAATGGTTTGCACACCTGCTTCTTTTGTTCTTTGCATCATTTCATCTGTGTCATCATTAAACTGTTCCAGATAAATATGAGCGTGTGTATCTATGATTTGCATTAAATTTTTTTTTATAACGATCGCAAAGATGACATATTTTTAAATACTGAACAATAAAAAACCTTAAAAGACGAGGCTCTTAAGGTTTTATTAAATTTATCTGATTAATTAATCATCTTGCAAACAATTGAATACTGATGATCAACTACCCGTTACTTTATGCGGCTACACCACACCCTGGGCAATCATCGCATCGGCCACTTTCACAAAACCTCCCACATTGGCACCCTTGATGTAATTAATTTTTCCATTCATTTCAGTACCATACTGAACGCAAACACGGTGTATATTGATCATGATATCATTCAAGCGCTTATCCACTTCATCTTCGTTCCAGTTCAAGCGCATACTATTCTGACTCATCTCTAAGCCAGAAACAGCCACACCACCAGCATTCACGGCCTTGCCGGGAGCAAAAGATATTTTTTCAGTCGCCAAAAAAGCAGCCTCGGCAGTACAGCCCATATTGGAAGCTTCAGCTATTAAAAAACATCCTTTGTCGATAAGTTTTTTACAATCCTCTTGATTCAATTCATTTTGAATGGCACAAGGAATTGCAATATCCACTTTTTGTTCCCATGGTTTCTTACCCTCAAAGAATTCTACACCATACCTCTCTGCATAGGGCTGAATAACATCCTGGTTAGAAGCGCGTAATTCGAGCAAGAAATCGATTTTATCACCCGACACTCCCTCTGGATCGTATATATAGCCATCCGGACCCGATAAGGTAACCACTTTACCTCCAAGCTCCACTGCTTTTAAGGCAGCTCCCCAGGCCACATTACCAAAACCTGAAAGGGCTATGGTTTTTCCTTTTAAAGAATCACCTTTTAATGCAAGCATTTCGCGCACAAAATAAATTGCCCCAAAGCCAGTTGCTTCAGGACGAATAAGGCTACCTCCAAACTCCCATCCTTTACCGGTTAATACACCAGTAAATTCATTTTTTAATTTTTTATATTGTCCAAACAAATAGCCTATTTCTCTTCCGCCCACACCAATATCACCGGCAGGCACGTCGGTATTTGGTCCTATATGACGATATAATTCGCTCATAAAGGCCTGGCAGAAACGCATAATTTCGTTATCCGATTTTCCTTTAGGATTAAAATCAGAACCTCCCTTACCTCCACCCATAGGCAGGCTGGTGAGACTATTTTTAAAGGTTTGCTCAAAACCTAAAAATTTCAGCCCACTTAGGGTTACACTTGGGTGAAAACGCAAACCTCCCTTATAAGGACCTATGGCACTATTAAACTCTATACGATAACCTCGGTTCACCTGAACCTCGCCACTATCATCCACCCATGGCACACGGAACATAATTACTCTTTCCGGCTCTGTTATACGCTCCAGAATTTTTGCTTTTTGGTAATGCGGATTCTCCTGATAAAAATCCCATACGGTTTCAACAACTTCCTCTACTGCTTGTAGAAACTCATCTTCTCCGGGATTCTTCATCCTTACAGTATCTATGAACTCTTTTATTTTAGCATCCATGGTAAATACTTTTATAGATTTTTTT
>JBFHEL010000397.1:0-3559 GCA_041584155.1 Saccharicrinis sp. | reverse complement strand
ATGATGCCTAAATTTTATTGTTTTAAAGGGATATTAAATTTACATCCGTTTATGTATGGATACAAAAAAGTATGTAACTTACATATAATTGTATTTAGCGTTAGTAGTCTAAATATACAGTATTATTATATAGCTACTTATGATGTATAAGTTAACTAGACTATAAATTTAAGTTGTGTTGAACAATGTAACTAAAAGCGTATGGAACTACAGAATATAAAAAAGAAAACTTTTGGAACCTTTGCTGGAGTATTTACACCCACAACACTTACAATTTTAGGGGTAATTATGTACATCAGACAACCTTGGGTTGTTGGCAATGCCGGAGTTATAGGGGCTTTGGCTATCGTTTTATTGTCTGTGGCAATTACATTTACAACAGCTCTTAGTTTATCATCAATAACTACCAATGTAAGAATAGGTAGTGGAGGAGCATTTAGTCTTATTTCACAATCATTAGGTTTGGAAATAGGAGGAGCTATTGGAATTCCTTTCTATTTTGCTCAGGCTATTGCAGTGGCTATGTATATATTTGGATTTCGTGAGGGTTTACAAACGCTTACTCCGGAGGTAAATCCTTTTATTCTTGATATAGGTATATTTTCCCTTGTTTTACTAATTGCTTTTATCAGTACCAGTTTTGCTTTTAAAATTCAATATGTAATCCTTGGTGTTATTGTGCTGTCTTTAGCATCCATTTATGGCGCACTATTAACCAATGAATTGAATTATAGCATTGAATGGTTTGGAAAGTATTCAGGTTCTATAGAAAATAATTTTAATGGCTCCTCTTTTTGGATTGTTTTCGCTGTTTTCTTTCCTGCTGTAACGGGAGTAATGGCAGGAGCAAATATGTCTGGTGACTTAACAAATCCCCGAAAAAGTATTCCCATAGGAACCATATCGTCGGTTATTATTACCACTATAATTTATATTAGTTTGATTTTTGTAGCCGCCCTGATTGCTACTCCTGAAGAATTGGCCGGCAATTATAATGTTTTTATAGATAAGGCATTATTTTCTCCCATTGTGTTAGCCGGATTATTAGGAGCCACGCTTTCTTCGGCATTAGGTTCTTTTGTTGGAGCACCAAGAATTTTATTGGCATTGGGTGAAAAAAGAATTTTACCTCAAAGTCAAAGATTAGCTAAATTATCAAGTAGGGGAGAGCCAGTAAATGCAATGTTAATTACAGCTGTAATTGTAATCATAGGTATCTTCTTACGAAATTTGAACACCATTGCACCTATTCTTACCATGTTCTTTATGATTACCTATGCAATGGTAAATATTGTAGCGTTGGTTGAGCAATCGTTGGGTTTGCCAAGTTACAGACCCACACTTAAGATCCCACTCTTTGTTCCGGCAATTGGAGCTTTGGGATCCATTGCCATAATGTTTGTAATGAATGTAATTGTTGCTTTATTCTCATTAGTATTTATTGTGTTTTTTTACCTCTATCTGGTGAAAATGAATATAAAATCAGCGGCAGGTGATTCCAGAAGCGGTCTGTTTACGGCACTGGCAGAGTGGGCAACCAAAAAAACAAACAATTTAAGACAGGAAAGGGAGGTTAGATCATGGCGTCCTGATTTATTAATGCCTGTTAGTATGCCCAAAGAGCTTCGAAGCTCTTTTAAACTGATTCATTCCATCATTTATCCTAAAGGTTCTATAAAAATATTAGCCTTACGAAATGTAAATGAAGTTGAACAAAAAAACCTGGAGAATTTCCTGAAAAATGCAGTTAAGAAATTTAAGGAAAGTGAACTGTCTGTCTCCTATACTACCATTGATAATACTGATTTTAATACCACTGTAAATGTGAGTATGCAGTCCTTAAATGCGGCTTTTTTTAAGCCGAATATAATCTTTGCAAGTATCGATACCTCTACCTCTAATTTGAATTATTATAACAATCTGTTATTGGATGCCAAGAAAAATAATTTTGGACTGATTATTTATATCCCCTTTTCAACCGCCAGTTTGGCCATAGAAAAAAGTATTAATTTATGGATAACCAATGTACCCGAAGACTGGAAGGAATCTTTTAATATCAATAATAATGACCTTTCTACTTTAATTTCATTGTTGATTTGTAGAAACTGGAAAGGAAATATTGATGTTCATATTATGAATAACAATCGTCAAATGGAGTTTTCAAAGACGGATATAGAAGATTTACATACAATGGTAAGATTTCCTAAGAATACTACAATAGCTATCAATCAGGGTGAGTTACTTGATAATGTAATTAGGGAAAGAAATACCGATGTGAATATCTTTAACGTAGAGGAGGGGATGTTAGTTGAAGATATGGTTAAACTGGTAAATCATTCACGTATTTCTGCCATTTTCTGTGTCGATTCTGATTTTGAAAATGTGTTAGTTTAACACGATAATCTATTCAAACATAAGTTATCGTTTGATTGTTGGCCATTGGTTAATGGCTGTTGTTAATAATCATTATCACTAACAAATTAAATTTTAATTATCATGTATGATTCATACACTGACTGGGTAGGTGTTGCTCATCTAACGACATATGTAAAGGTATTTTAGTCCTAAGCTGTTTGAATATGGATTTATTTCAAGGCTTTAGTTTTTTAAACTTAATTGTGTAAATGCTATTTGATGAGTATTGATCAGGCTCGTGAATTTTATTGCATCAATAGAATAAAATTTTTATATTATTTCACTATTTTATTTTCCCATAAATAAATGGGCTATGGATTGAGTTGGTTTGTTATTAGAAAGCGCTGGTTTCATCATTTATAATGTACTATCTATGTTTTTTGGTGAAACTGAATTTGGGTTTTAAACTCTTGGTTTCTTAATGTAAAGAAGAAAGGAATAACCGCAAAAGCATAAATAATGAAGAAGATAATTAAGAGAACATTTTTGATTATTGGTTTGATGGTGCTAATAATTATCGCTGTGATTATTGGTGCAATTGGTATTGATGCCAATAATACCTCCTATTTGAAAGTTAAAAAAAACGGGCCATTTTATTTAAATACCTATCTGATAAAAAATGTCAATGTTATTCCCATGACTTCAGATACGGTGCTCAGAGGTAAAATGGTATTGATCAAAAACGGAATTATTGCCCGTATAGAAGACGATATCTCGGTTACCCAAACAACTATTATCGATGGTGAAGATGCATACCTGATACCTGGATTAATCGATATGCACGTGCATATCTGGGATGAGTATGAACTTGGTCTGTATCTGGCAAACGGGATAACAACGGTTCGAAACCTATGGGGATTACCTATGCACCTTCGAATGAAGAAATCTATCCATGATGAAAAAATAGTAGGCCCTATGTTTTTTACTTCAGGACCAAAACTCACAGGACCTCATTATCCAGGGGATGACAATCTCCAATTATTTACCAGGGAGCAGGCTCGTGGTAAAATCAAGGATTACAAAGAAAAAGGCTATGATTTTATTAAAACATATAATGGATTAACCCAAGAACTCTTTGATGAAGTACTGCAGGAAAGCAGATCACAGGCTTTTGATATTGTAGCACATCCCAGTGCTGAAGTAT
>JBFHEL010000396.1:0-3592 GCA_041584155.1 Saccharicrinis sp. | reverse complement strand
TATTTTTTTCTGTTTTCTATTTTTGAGTGATTATTTTAATTATTGATAGAAAAATCAAAAGATAAAAGATATTTTTGAAGCTATGGAAAATACAACTGTAAATATGAGTTGGGAAGAACTACTTTTAAAAGTCAGTAAGAAATTTAAAGTGTTAGCTGATTTTGACTTTTTACTTTTTATTATTGGTATTCAGGAAAGAGGAACTGGTTATATTAAATATTCGAAGGATGAGAAAATGGATCTGATAAATCTGGCTCGTTGCGTTCTATTCGAGCAAAAAGGATTTTGCACAAAAAGTGGGATGGACGATTCCGGCTGGCCTCAATTTGAGGCTCTTCCTGTTTTAACCGAGATGTTACCTTCAGCGCGTGAGGCGATGTTGAAAGATGCCATGATCACCTATTTTAATAATAATTTATAAATTAGTAGAATAAGCCAAAACCTATTGCGATGAAAAATATAGTACCAATATTTTGCGCCTTGTTGTGTATTTCTCTGTTGTCATGTTCTCCAAAAACAAGTGGCTCAACTGTGTTAATTAAAACCCGACTGGGGGATATTAAATTAAGGTTATATGATGAAACACCTGTTCATCGGGATAATTTTATTAAACTAACCAAAGAAGGATATTTGGATGGTACGTTATTTCATAGGGTTATTAAAGATTTTATGATTCAGGGAGGAGATCCTGACTCAAAGAACGCAGAATCGGGTAAGATGCTTGGAGAAGGTGGACCAGGTTATACGCTCCCTGCCGAGTTTAATTTTCCAACTTATTTTCATAAAAAAGGTGCCTTAGCTGCTGCTCGGGAAGGAGATCAGGTTAATCCGGAAAAAGAATCGGCAGGTTCACAATTTTATATTGTGCAGGGTAAGGTTTATGATGACCAAAAACTCTTTAAGTTAGAGAACGAGATACGCGAAAGGAAAAGAAGAGCCATCTTTAACACCTTGCTTATGCAATATAACGACTCCTTAAATGTACTCCAGCAACAGGGTGATGAGGAAAATATATTGAAATTGCAGCAGTATATTATGGCTATGGTAAATGAACGCTATGGGCAACAGCCAGAATTTACTTTTCCTGATGAAGTGAAGGAGGTATATAAAACCAAGGGAGGAACGCCCTTTTTAGACATGAATTATACTGTTTTTGGTGAGGTTGTTGAAGAAAAAAACTTGTTCGAAAAGATAGGATCCCTTTTTGGGAAAAAATATGGGCTGGAGGTGTTAGATGCTATTTCACTTCAGGAAACAGATTCGCACAATCGTCCGATGAAGGATATTGTGATGGAAGTAAAATTGATTAAGGAGTAAGGGTTTAATGAGACGATTGTTTTATATTATATTTCTATTTTTTGCCTCGTATCAGATGTTTGCTCAGAGTAAGCAGGTAATTATTTCTACCAATATGGGCGATATAAAAATAAAGCTGTATGATGATACGCCTAAGCACAGAGATAGTTTTATTAAATTGGCCAATGAGGGACATTATGATGGTACCTTATTTTACAGGGTGATTAAAAATTTTGTTATCCAGGGAGGTTCTTCCGATTCACGAAATGCTGCGCCGGGAAGACATATTGGTTATGGGAGTTCTAAATTGGTCATCGACTCTGAATTTAAAGAAAACAGGTTTCACAAAAGAGGAGTTATCTGCGCTCCACGCCAACCTGAAGATATCAATCACTTTAAAATGTCAGATGTTAGTCAGTTTTATATTGTGCAAGGAAAAGTATATACTAATGAGGAGTTGGATTTAATAGAAAAAGCAACCAATAACCCAATTAAAATTGCCTTAAAACAAAAATATTATGTGCCCTATAAAGAAGAGCTTCAAAAACTAAAGACTGATAATCCAAAGGAATTTAATCGCAGGCTGAGGGAAATAAAACAGAAAATAGCCTTTGAATTTGCCTTGTCGGATAAAATAGAGTTTAGCGAACAACAACGTGAAATATATACTACTATTGGCGGTCTTCCCGAACTGGATGGTGATTACACTGTTTTTGGTGAGGTGATAAGTGGTTTTGAGGTGATTAATAAAATTGCTGCTCTGCCGGTTGATAAAAATAACAGACCTTATACCGATGTTAAGTTGGTAGTACGTACACTTTAAAGAAGTCTATTGTAAACGAACCATGAAGAGCTTTGTACACAACCCATCCCGCCAAGGGGAAGAGGCTGATTAATTTTGGTGAGTTTTCCGGTATGTTGCCAGGCAGACTATGTGACCATTGAAATAAAATTATAAACACATGAAAAATAAGTTTGCTATCTACCTTTTCTTTTTGCTTGTTATCTTATCTGCCTGTAAGCCAAATACGCATAAATCAAATGTATTACCGGAAGAGTATGCACGGGAGAAAGGGTCGTATCAGCGAAATATAAAGGGGGTTGTGACCATTCAAACATACGATCATTATTCCCGCTTGTTAAAAAGTGGTTTTGGTTTTTATGTCGCTTCTAATAGGGTGGTTACTAACCTTGATCTGGTGAAAGGTAGTTTTAAAGTGAAGGTGGCTCCCGTAGGTAGTCAGGAATTTAGTGAGGTGGCCGGTTATATGGCGTATAGCATTGAGAATAATCTGGTGATATTAAAAGTGTGGAATAAGAATCCCAACTATTTGAGACTTCACACTGCAGTGAAAAATGTTCCAGATTCAGTAGCCGGTTTATACAGAAAGTCAAGGAAGTTATTTGCCCCAAAATTTGCCGTGGGCGAAAAGGTAGTAAGTGATTCTATGAACTGCTATCGTTTGAGCAAGAGCAGCTATTCCGGTATTCCGGCTTTTACTTTCCTGCATCATCTGGTGGGGATGGTTCAAACAAAAGATGTTGGAGATGAAAAACAATCAGTGCTGATTCCTGCTTCTGAAATAGCTGAATTGTATGCACAGCAGGCAAAGAATCATACCTCAGTGTATGAATTACGGACCAAAACAAATAAGGTGTATCCTTCTTATACAGGCATCAAAGGATTTCGTATAAAAACCACGATGGGCGATGTGGATATAAGATTATATAACGAAACTCCGGTGTTTCGAGATAATTTTATAAAGTTGGTCAGTGATCAGTTTTATGATAGCCTCTTGATTCATAGGGTTTTAAAGGATTTTTTAATTCAGACCGGAGCTGCAGACAGTAAGTATGCTAAAAAAGATGATATAGTGGGCTGGCAAGGTCCCGGTTATATGTTAAAAACAGAACCAGCGCCGGGTAAATTCCATAAAAGAGGGGCTATCGCCATGTCAAAGTTGCCCGAATCGAGAAACCCTAAAGATTTAACCGATGGCTCACAGTTTTATATTGTTTCGGGAAGAGTTTTTACAAACGAGGAACTGGATGATATTGCTAAGGATAGGGGAATTCAATTTAGCGATCAACAACGTAAAATCTATACTTCTGTCGGGGGTGCTCCGCATCTCGATGGAGAGTATGTGGTTTTTGGCGAGGTTGTTTCTGGTATGGAGGTGGTTGATAAAATAGCAGCTGTTGAAACCTATGGTGAAGATAGGCCAGTTAAAAATATCAGGATTATGAAAATTGAGATCATTCAACGATAATTCTATTGGCTGATGATTTGTTGGTT
>JBFHEL010000395.1:0-3621 GCA_041584155.1 Saccharicrinis sp. | reverse complement strand
TCGATATGAGGGCGAAGGGCTTGTATGATTGGCATGCCAAAGGAGATGTTAGGAACAAATACCCCGTCCATGATGTCTAAATGGAGCCAATCCGCCTCACTCTTATTGATTATTTCAATTTGTGATGCCATATCGGCAAAATCGGCAGCCAAAAGAGATGGTGCAATCAAATGTTTCATAAGTAAAAATTTGCTTTATATGCTCATGTTGTTTTTAAACAATATCGTCAGGCTACAAAATTAACAAGAAAGTTTTACTAAAAAGAAGGGGAATGATATTTTCATTCCCCTGATCTCTCATCAAATCAATTATGTTTAACCCAAATATGACCTTAATATCTTGCTTCGGTATGCATGTTTTAGTCTTTTAATCGCCTTTTCTTTGATTTGGCGCACGCGTTCTCGTGTTAAATTAAACAGGTTTCCAATTTCTTCAAGTGAATACGGAGGTTCTCCTTTTAGTCCGTAATATAATCGGATGATATCAGCTTCACGAGCCGAAAGGGTTGAAAGCGAACGTTCTATCTCTCTTCTAAGCGAGTCGGTAAGTAGTTCGCTATCAGGGCTTATAGAGTCTGTTGAGAGAAGCATGTCGTAAAGGTTGTTATCTTCATCTTTTCTCAGTGGAGCATCCATTGAGATGTGTTTATTCATTGCCTTTAACGATTCTTTCACTTCCTTAGGAGCAAGATTAAGAACAGAGGCTATTTCTTCAGAAGTAGGTTCGCGTTGATATTCTTGTTCCAGCAGGGCAAAGGTATTGCTCACTTTATTCATAGAGCCTATCTTATTGAGCGGAAGTCTCACTATTCTGGCTTGTTCGGCCAGAGCCTGAAGTATCGATTGACGAATCCACCATACGGCATAGGAAATAAATTTAAAACCTCGGGTTTCATCAAAGCGTTGTGCTGCTTTTATAAGTCCCAGGTTACCTTCGTTAATTAAATCAGGCAGACTTAAGCCTTGATTCTGGTATTGTTTACTTACCGAAACGACAAATCTTAAATTGGCATTAATGAGTTTTTCAAGAGCGGCCTGATCTCCTGCTTTTATTCTTTTAGAGAGTTTGACTTCTTCCTCAGCCGATAACAGTTTTACCTTTCCAATCTCGTGTAAGTATTTATCCAAAGAGGGGGTTTCTCTGTTGGTAACTTGCTTTGTGATTTTGAGTTGTCTCATGTGCAGATTTTGGTTAGAGTATTAAGTTACAGTAAATATAACAAAAAAATGATGCCTTTGTTTTCATACTTGAAGAAAAATAACTACCGTTACACGAATAACTTAATTTATAGGGTATATGCACAAATGAGCGTTTTTATTTTGTGAATTGAGACTTATTCATTATGTTTGCATTAAATCTTCTGGGCGTCTTTCTTTTAATTAGAATCATAAGCCATATCAGGACAACGAAATCAAATAAAACTTAAATAATAAATTTAGAACTTAAGTTCTTCAAAATCAATTCCCCCCGAGTGAATTTATTGGTAAAATATTATGTACGATATTCTTGAATTGAATAAAAAGCTTTTGGCAGAACTAAAAGATGTTGCTAAAGAGCTTAACATTAAACGTGTAGATTCGTTTAAAAAGCAGGATTTAATTTATAAAATCCTGGATGAGCAAGCTATCGTGGCTTCTGAAAAAAAGAAAAACGAAAAGCCTGCTGAAAAAAAGGACGTTAAAAGAGTAAGGACTACAAAAACACAAAAAGTTGCAGTTTCTGTAAAAGATGAAAAGCAGGTTGTGGCAAAAGCTCATGATAAGGTTGGAAGGCCAGAGCCTAAGACGGATAACGTTGCCAAACCTTTTGTAGAAAGTGCTGTTAAGAGTGATAAGGTGATTGCTGCAGAGGATAAGAAAGCTGTTGCTGATGTTTCTGCTGATAATGAGAAAAAAGCAAGCCCTCACAGAAAACAAGACGACAGAGAGAGGCCTAGAGAGGCGGGCGCCCAGGATAACAGGCGTCAGCAACGTCAGGGTGATGATAATAGCAAAAGACGTCCCTTTGAAAACAGAGGAAAAGATAATGTACAACGCAGGCAGGATAAGCAAGACAAATCATTTGATTTTGACGGTATTATTTCAGCCTTAGGGGTATTGGAAATTATGCAGGATGGTTATGGTTTCTTAAGATCATCTGACTATAATTACCTGAATTCTCCTGATGATATTTATGTGTCTCAATCACAAATTAAATTATTTGGTTTAAAAACCGGTGATAGTGTGTTGGGAAGCATTCGTCCGCCTAAGGAAGGTGAAAAATATTTCCCCTTAATTAAAGTGGAAGAGATCAATGGCCGATCGCCCCAAATTGTGCGTGACCGTGTTCCTTTTGATCATTTAACTCCTATTTTTCCAAATGAGAAATTCCAGTTAACTACTGGAAGCAGAGATAGTCTTTCGGTTAGGGTAGTGGATATGTTTGCGCCTATTGGAAAAGGGCAGCGTGGTTTAATTGTGGCTCAGCCTAAAACCGGTAAAACAGTTTTACTAAAAGAGGTGGCCAATGCTATTGCTGCTAATCATCCTGAGGTTTATATGATTATCTTGTTAGTGGATGAACGTCCTGAAGAGGTAACCGATATGGCGCGCAGTGTGAATGCGGAGGTAATTTCTTCGACTTTTGATGAGCCTGCTGAGCGTCATGTGAAAGTGGCGAATATTGTGTTGGAGAAAGCCAAAAGAATGGTAGAGTGTGGACATGATGTGGTAGTATTGCTTGACTCTATTACTCGTTTAGCTCGTGCTTATAATACTGTTTCCCCAGCGTCGGGTAAAGTGTTGTCGGGTGGTGTGGATGCCAATGCTTTGCATAAACCTAAACGCTTCTTTGGTGCTGCACGTAATATTGAAGATGGGGGTTCTTTAACAATTCTGGCTACTGCGCTTACTGAAACTGGGTCGAAGATGGATGAGGTGATTTTTGAAGAATTTAAAGGAACTGGTAACATGGAGCTTCAATTGGATAGAAAACTTTCTAATAAGCGTATTTATCCTGCTGTTGATGTTACTATGTCGAGCACTCGTCGCGAAGACCTGTTGCTTGATAAAGAGGCTTTAAACAGAATATGGATACTTAGAAATTACCTTGCTGATATGACTCAAATTGAGGCAATGGACTTTTTACAAGACAGATTAAGAAAAACACGAAATAATGAAGAATTCCTGATTTCAATGAATGATGGTTAGAGCTTTGGTGGTTGTTGACCAGTGCCTTTTGTAAATAAGGATGGAAAATAATGTTTATTTTTTTTTAATCTGAAATAAAAAAAGGCGAATGGTTCAATAGTTTAACTTAGCTGTTTTAAAAATTAGTGTTTTAATTGAATGATATACAAAAGGCTTCTCGGTTTATTCAGAGAGGCCTTTTTTTTTGCACCTGCTGCATGCAATATTTTGGGTGTGAGTAATGCCGATGGATTAATGATAGCGTTATTGCGAAGCATAAATACCGCTCGGGTCATTAACCAATCGGTATAATCTAAAATTAGAGTTTGTAATGCTCTATGTTTACTGATTTTAACTTTAAGAGAAAACTCTACAATTTAAAAGAAAACAAACTTCATATTTCTCTTTTCTTTTTCTCATTGTCACAAAAAGAATGACAATAAAAGGTATTCAC
>JBFHEL010000394.1:0-3625 GCA_041584155.1 Saccharicrinis sp. | reverse complement strand
TATTTTTATCACCCATCAAATGATGATAAAATTACCCGGTATTTTTAAATTTCTGGAATGGCCTGTTCACCTTTGCTTAAAAAGCATCATTTACCAATACAACTATTGCTGGATTCCCGATTATGCACAAAAGGAACAATCTCTTAGCGGAGATTTATCTCACAAATACACGCTCCCATCTAACGCAAAATTTATAGGCCCGTTAAGTAGATTTAGCATCACGCCATCGATAGTATTAAAAGAATATTTTGGTATAGTAGCTATCCTGTCGGGTCCCGAACCTGCCAGATCAGATTTTGAACAAAAGATTATATCCTGTTTTCTTCACAAAAACGAATCATTATTAATTATTCAGGGCAAACCTTCACTCAATAGCCAAAAGCAACTCAACAATATTAGCATCGTCTCCTCATTAAGTGCCGACAAAACAAAATTTTACTTGCAGAATGCACAACTCATTATCTGTCGGCCGGGATACTCGACTATAATGGATCTGGAGTATGTTAACACGAAAGTGTTATTTGTTCCAACCCCGGGCCAAACAGAACAAGAATACCTGTCGCTTTATTTGAAAAAAAAATACTCTTCCATAGAACAACATAAATTTGATAACCTAAAGAAAATTAACAACTTACCCTAAAGCTCACTCCTAATCCTCTACTATACTGCCGCTTACCAGAACACACTATTTTCCTCATTAATTAACTGTAACTTTTAGTCCGTTTACTTCGTTTTAATAAACGTTCATCAATAAAAACAAACCTATTACATAAAGACGCGGTAGAACAGCAAGAAACAAAACGAACAAAATAAACAAACATGATTTATATAATATTAGCATTAGTTACAGGAACGATAGTTACCATTTCGCTTATGCACAAACCATTACTGAGACTAATTGCTGAGAAAAGAGCTATCTCAAAAATTGAAAGCATTATTTTTTCGGAGTCAAACAAGAGTGTAAGCAAAACAAAAGTGCTTGAAACCATTCATGAGTTTACCGCTAATCGTTTAGACGACGATTTAATAATGGATTACTTTTATAAAATAAAGGGTCTGCAGGTTTTAAACATTAATAAACCCATGAACTTTTGGTTAAAGATATATCTAACATCTCCAACAAAAATAAAGCTTAATTATTTTGAGCAAGTTAAATTCTACGATACTTTTTTAAACTATCCTAAGATTGACAGCAACAGATACAATGAAAGAATTAAAAAAAGAAACAATACCAATAAAATAGAAAGCATTAATACGGAGCTTGTACAGAAATTTGCATAGACTAGAACTTTTATTATAATTGCCAACCCCAAACATTGTAACAATGTTTGGGGTTTTATTTTGTTGTATATTCGCATCAATAAATTTTAATTGAGTATGTTAAAAAAGCATTTTAATAACGCTTCACCTGTAAGCCAATTAATTCTTTTACTTATTATCACCCTGACATCCTGGATTTCGATAAGCGTAGTGAGTTCAATAGGGGCTATTTTAATTTATGGACTAAAGATCACCAACACAGCTGAGGTGGCCATCAGCAACCCCGGCTATCTTAAATATTTTCAAACAATTCAGAGTATAGGCTTATTTATTTTACCTCCGTTTATATTTTCATGGCTGTATAGTGGTTCTCCCACACAGGAATTAACTATTAAAAAACCTCACTCAAAATATATATTCTTTGCTATCCTTATGATTATAGTTGCCCAGCCTATGATTAACTTTATAGGTGCCTTCAACTACAACATCGAGTTTCCGGTATTTATGAAACAACTGGAATCCTGGTTAAGGCTCAAGGAGAATCAAGCTATGGAAGTCACCAAGATATTTCTTCAAACCAACACCTGGCATCAGTTGGTTTTTAATGTATTTCTTGTTGCCATATTACCAGCCATTGGAGAGGAATTATTATTCAGAGGAGCCTTACAAAGGGTTTTAATACGGATATTAAAAAATTACCACATGGCCATATGGCTTACTGCCTTTCTGTTTTCTTTAATGCATATGCAGTTCTTTGGATTACTGCCCCGATGGATACTTGGAGTTATTTTTGGCTACTTAGTGGTATATGGAGGTAATTTATGGTTGGCCATAGCGGCACATTTTACAAATAATCTAATGGCATTTATAATCTTCCAGTACCAAACAAATAAAGGACTCGCACCCTTAGAACCTAACAATGAATATTTCTTTACTGTTTGGGTAATGCTTAGCTTTACAGCAGTAATAACGATGGTATACTGGCTTAAAAAGAAGAACAACAACTCTTACATCGATCGTCCATAACCTAACTAACCCACGTTGTTTTTCTCATCTTTGCGATACATATAAACAATACCATAATCACTGCAAGCACTTCTTTTTTTATCTGAATCCAGTTGATGAAAGGTTTCTTCTATGCCGTTCCATATTTTCAATATGACATTATCTACCATATCACGCATGCCACATACTTTATCATGCATTTTTTGGGTAGTCACCTGCAGATTTTTATGATTATGATAGCAATCCAAAAACTTTTCATATTTCACTTTCACCATGGCAATAGATGGGTTATAGATACGCGATCCTCCTTTCATCATCCTTTCCTCTTCACCCTTAATTACCTTTTCGCCCCAATAAATCAATTGCTGCTCTGTGCCCAGTTCAGGAACAGCTTTATCTTCCACGTCAAAGCCAAAACATTCTCTGACTTCAGGTTTAATTTCTTTACGTATAATACAAAAGTTTAATACCTGAATAAAATGTGATAAATAAATACGAGCCTCTTTAAATTGTTCGCCCAATAGCTTTCCATATTTTGCCTGTCGTTCCAGACTATAATTATATTGTGAAATAGCTTGTTCAAATTGGGGCACTACAGATTGAAGTTGATGATACATCAGTTGAGGATAGGCCAAATCATAGGGATATTGCTGACGGCCTTTATCCAAAGCGGCCTTCAGTGCACGTAAACGCGCCTGATCTGTATTAGGAAGACGTCTGTAGGGCATTAAAACATGTTTTGAGGTGAAGTATTCGCATCGAATTTATGAAAAATTATAAGTAACTACAAACCATCTAGTAAAACAATTCCTAATCACTTAACAATCTTACCTGCAAACCCTTAAGGAAAACAAAAGTAAACACCTGATTCTCTTTACATTAACCCTACTTATATATTTTTATGTACAGCAAGTCTTTTTTCAAATCAAGAACTAAAAATCACCATCTCTTTATCAATTATATTTTGATATTTCCGTTTGATTGAATCCTATAAATATATTCTAAACTCATCCGGAGCTTACACCCTACATGAGTTTAGAACATATAACGACATGGTACTTATGTTTTATTTAGGCACAAAAACTTTACAACGGAAAAACAAGCGAATAGCCGGGCAAAAGTTCTTTCCCTTTAGCATCACTTACTGTCGCATCAAAAACATCATGGGCCTTTACGTCGAGCGAATAGATAAGCATACCATCCTTCTGGATTTTCACAAAGATATCGCAGGGAGAAGACAATTTAATATGCCTGTTACCATAAGTTAGCTCCCTTGCTCCAACGAACACAATTTCATTATCCCTATCCAGAGAATACTCATATTCACCTTGTATACTGATTTCCTTATTATTCAATTTCC
>JBFHEL010000393.1:0-3644 GCA_041584155.1 Saccharicrinis sp. | reverse complement strand
CAAGGCTGCTAAGCAATGCTCAATAGTACTTACTGAGACATCATTTTTTTGCAGCACCGTACCCCGCTCTGTATAGGCCACATGCTCGGCATGGGCATCAATTACCGGCTGCTCATCTAAATCTGTTCTTTTAAATTTATAACCATGATTTTCTTCTGCAGGATTAAGTACTAATGTAACTTCTGCACCTGTATGTAAGCCGGTTCCCTTTAATGTAACCGAACCGGCCAATGTATTTTGATATTCCACCATAGACACGATATAAGCTGCATTGCCTTACAATGCCGTTATTCTCCTTTTAAGTTCTTTATCTCTTCTTTCAGTTGTTTTACTTGACTAACCAGCTCAGGTAATTGTTTAAAATATACATGAGAACGTGCATACAACTTACCATCCTGAGCAGGAATACCTCTTAAGAACTGGTTTTCCTGCGTTATATTTTTACTTACGCCTGTAAAGGCTCCCAATTTCACCCCATCGGCAATAGTTAAATGACCTGCCACCCCGGCATGGCCACCAAACATACAGTTTTTACCTATTTTAGAAGAGCCTGCAATACCTGTAATTGCGGCAATCACTGAATTTTCTCCTACCTCCACATTATGGGCAATCTGAACCAAATTATCCAGTTTTACACCCTTTTTGATAATGGTTGAACCCATAGTAGAACGATCAACTGTTGTATTGGCTCCTAACTCACAATTATCTTCAATGATTACATTACCCACTTGAGGTATTTTTGTATATTCACCATTCTCACCCGGAGCAAAACCAAACCCATCAGAACCTACTACAGCACCTGCATGTAAAATACAATGGCTACCTATTTTACATCCGTGATAAATTTTCACCCCCGCATATAAAATAGTATTATCTCCAATAGTCACATTATCTCCGATATAGGTATTTGGATAAATACTAACATTATTACCAATCTTTACGTTTTCTCCTACATAGGCAAAAGCTCCGATATAAGGAAACTCACCAATAGATGCCGTATCTGCCATAAAAGAAGGTTGTTCAATACCTGTTTTTCTGGGCATTGAATCCACATACATCTGCATAAGTTTAGCCACGGCCACATATGCGTCGTCTACCTTAATCATGGTAGCCAGTACTTCATGTTCCGGTTCAAAAGATTTATTAACCAAAACAACAGACGCCCTGGTTGTATATATGTATTTGGTGTACTTTGGATTTGATAAAAAAGAAATAGTGCCTGGTTTACCTTCTTCAATCTTAGAGACGTTACTTATCTTAACATCCGGGTCACCAACAATTACCCCTTCTATAAGTTCTGCAATTTGCTGCGCTGAAAATTCCATCTTTCGTTAATTTGATGCAAATCTAATAATATTATCCTCTTTCTGAAAACATAATCAATAGTCATATACCCGATTTTAAGTTTGCACTAAAAATTACACCCTGCTTATTGCTTGGTATTAGTGATGTCAGCAACGGCTATCTGCCCCATTAAATACTCTCATTTTTCATTGAAATCTGTCATATGTCATCCTTTGGTAGTTTAGCCACCCATGAACGTAAAGACTTAGGGTAACACAATACATTCTTTTTTACATTCTTTCCAAGTACCGATAAATTAAGTATATCCGAGGCGACAGCCACATCTTTTAACTCACCACCTGCAAATAATATATTAATCTTCTCATCCTTAACGCTGTATGCATGATTTTCTATCATGTCGGTATACACAAAATAAGAGACTTCCTTTTTTTCGATGGTATAGTTTTCCCTTACCTTATTCTTGATTTTCTTCACAAAGGCTTTATCAAAACTATCTTTTCGCAACTCAATATGTAACAAATCACGATTCAAAAGAGCACTCGACAGGGTAGCCAAAATAAAATCATCATGCCCAGACCATACTTTGATAGCCGACATGATATCACCGTCATCTAACAAAGCAAATTTTTCCAAAACCGAAGCATCCTTATCAAAATCCTGCGAACCTATTTCATGACTTAAAAAATAAAGTAAATGAGGAGTGGCAAACAAATCAGCTCCATTAGCACATAGAAACCTTGCTCTCAATAGTATTTTCACCAACATTTTTTCGGCCACAAGAGCCGTTTTATGCAAATACACCTGCCAATACATCAATCTTCGGGCTATAAGGAATTTTTCTATAGAATAAATACCCTTCGATTCGACCACCAATTGGTCGTTATGCACGTGCAACATTTTAATAATTCGATCCGAGCCTATAACCCCTTCGGTAACCCCTGAGAAAAAACTATCGCGTTTTAAATAATCCAACCTATCCATATCCAGCTGACTACTTACCAATTGATGTAAAAACTTTTTTGGGTATTCGTCCTGAAAAATAGCCAATGCAAGATCCAAGCGGCCATTAAGCTCTTGATTTAAACGGTGCATAAAAGCGATGGAAATATCTTCATGTGAAACGCCATGAACCACAGAATGTTCCAAAGCATGAGAAAATGGTCCATGACCTATATCATGAAGTAAGATGGCCATATGAACTGCTTCCGACTCCTCTATGGTAATATCAATTCCTTTTGATTGCAATACCTGAACAGCAGAACTCATGAGGTGCATAGCACCAACTGCATGCTGAAAACGATTATGCATAGCTCCCGGATATACCATTGAGGTTAAACCCAACTGCTTAATTCCACGTAATCTTTGAAAATACCTATGCTGTAATAAATCATAGATGATTGGGAATGGAATTTTTATAAAACCATAAACGGGATCATTGATAATTTTTAACTTATTGGAAATAAAATCTTTACTCACCTTATTAAAATATTCTGGTAGTTATTGTTTAACTTATAAAAAACAGTAGGCCAGCAAGGTACAATAAAATCCAACATTCTATGCCTATTTTATTATCAAAACACTAAGGAATATCGCACCGAAGGTACCAATGGGAATATACTTAATTGATGCCATTGATTATCCTCATAATAAAATAGATACGGATTTTTTCTATTTAATACATTAAATATGGAAAACGTTAATTCCTGATTATATTTTTTTCTTTGCCATTTGAAATTATACCCAATGTCAAGCCTTACATAATCCGACATGGTATAGCCGTTTTTTGTTGACATCAATTGTCTGTAGTAAGCTTGAGAATTCATTTCAGACGGAACATAAGTACTACCTTCTCTTTGTCCCCAATATGGAGGAGTTACACCAAGATACTTACCGGTTTGTAAAGTTATATGATGACCTGATGTATAAATACAATTAACATAAGCGCTTTGTTGCTTATTCTCTTTTTTCAGCACAAAAAAATCTGAATCAAAATTAAACATATGCCTTCTGTCAAATTTAAAAGGATAGGTTTCTCCATCATTTATTTCATCATAAGTTCTATCTGTTTTAGATAATGTATAGGACAAATTCCACTTCCACAAATCCCCTTTTTTCTTTATAAAAAATTCCAGACCAGAAGAGCTACCCTTTCCCGAATCTATTTCTTCATCCCACATTGCCGATGTTACCCCAAATAAATTATCCGTATTTGTATCAATACTACGTTAAACTTTTAAACAGCAATAGTGCCATAATACAATAGCTCCCTTGCCTTCTTTTGATTTTTAGGCAAGTGTGGGTTAATGCCGAACTTGTCAAAAAATAAATCCAACTGTAAT
>JBFHEL010000392.1:0-3669 GCA_041584155.1 Saccharicrinis sp. | reverse complement strand
ATTCTCCCAAAGCGTAGGATTAAAATAACTGTTATTCCCTTTGTGGAAATTAGGCCAGTCGCCCCATTGCCCTATCCCACCGGCTAAATGGTGCAGTGCATAGTCAAAGCCCTGATCCTGAGGTCGGCATGGATAGTTATCGCCTAGGTGCCACTTCCCGATCATACCGGTCTTATACCCGGCATTCTTCAATACCTCGGCTATGGTTATTTCGGAAGAAGCCATGATAGCTCCACCCTGGTAAGTATCGCGTACTCCGGTACGCAAGGGATATCTCCCGGTCATTAATGCAGAACGCGTAGGGGCACAGACTGCAGAAACTAGAAATTCGTTGAAACGAACACTTTCTCCGGCAAATTTATCAATAACAGGTGTTTTTATATGCGGATTACCATAGTAACCCAGGTCACCAAAACCCTGATCATCGGTCATGATTAAAATGACATTAGGGTGCTCTGTCTTGTGACCAGAATCACACCCAAAGTGTATCAGGGCTAATCCCATACAAACAGCTGATATCAAAATTTTTTTAACCATGAGCGAGCTTTTTTATGATTTCTACTCAACAAGAAAAATTCAGATTGGATGGCCGACCAAAACCCCTTTACAGTCGACCATCACTAATCTAAACCTACTTACAAAAAATTACTAATTATTCTATACTAACAAATACACATTCAATTTCAGGCTATTCATATTTAAGAGACTGATAATCTTAGGTTATAGCTAATGAGAGCCACTAATCCTCCCAATGCTCACTAATGATTTGTAAAATCTCAGGGTTATCCTCATCCAAATCACCCAGTTCTTCTCTTTGTCTTAAAATCTCCTCTTTCATTTCTTTAATGATATTCTGGTATTGAGGATCATTATAGGCGTTATGCAATTCGTTGGGATCTTCCTTTAAATCGAAGAAATCCCAATAACGATTTGTTTGTGCACCTTCTACGTACACATTATCTTTAAATCCATTACCATAAAAGAAAGCCAACTTATATTGCTCACCACGAATACCAAAATGACCTGGACGATTACTCTCATGTTCCCAGTATCTATAATAGCCATATTTTCTCCAATCGTCAGGCGTATTTCCCTTCAGGTTTTCACGAAAACTATGTCCTTGCATGGATGCAGGATATTCAGCACCGGCATAATCGGCAAAAAGAGCAGAGAAGTCAACATTCTCAATAATATCTTTATTTCTTGATCCGGCAGGTATCTCCTTAGGATAACGAATTACAAAAGGCATATGAATGGATTCTTCATAGATTAATCGTTTATCGAACCATCCATGCTCTCCTAAAAAGTAGCCCTGGTCAGCGGTATAAATCACAATAGTATTTTCAGCTAAACCTGATTCATCCAGATAATTTAACAGTTTACCTATATTATCATCCACAGCAGCCCCACAACGCATAAAATCTTTAACAAATTTCTGATAAGTCTTCATGCGTGCCTCATCGTGCGATAATCCATCAACAGAGAATGGCAATTCGGGATAATACATAAAATCGGCTTTTTTATCAGGATGCTCTGTGGCAAATAAATAACGTTTTTTCAGGTTATCGATGGACTGTCCCTTAAACGAACGACCTGTTTCTTCAGGTCCCTGATCCCAAAAGGAGGCAGGCACAGGAATTTCCTGATCGCGGTACAAATGACTAAACCTTTCGGGATAATCATAGGGTTCATGGGTAGCTTTAAAGTGACAACAAGCTAAGAATGGTTTTGACGGGTCACGATTCTCAAGCCAATCAATCATTTGAGCAGACACCACATCACTACTATAACCCTTATAAACCTGACCACCTTTATCACCTTCTGCCCAGTTATCTTTTGTTTTTAAGATAGGATCCCAGTATCTTCCCTGTCCTTCCAAAACGCTATAAAAATCGAAGCCTGTTGGTTCTTTTTTCAAGTGCCATTTACCAATAATAGATGTTTGATAACCAGCATCACCAAGAACTTTAGCTATATTATTTTGCTCAGGATAGAGGCTTCCGGCTAAGGTTTTCACCCCATTAATATGGCTATACTGTCCGGTAAGAATGGTAGCTCTACTGGGCGTACAAATGGAGTTAGATACCAATGCATTTTCTAACACACAACCCTCCTTAGCCAGACGTTGAATATTTGGAGTATGTACATAGTCCTTTAATATGCCACCATAAACACCCCATGCCTGACCTGTATGATCATCAGCCATGATATAAAGAATATTAGGGCGATCTGCCGATGTTTTGCTTTCTGCTTTTTTAGCATTGCTACAGCTACTGAGTGAGCTTATAACAACAGCTAATGCCAGAAACCATTTAATTTGTTTTATCATTTTTATTTATAATTATTTGGTTTATCCTATTTCACAGATTTTTTTTGCGAAGATCAACTAAAACCACTAACGAATAACTACTCAACAACTTCAAACTCTGTTTTTATCATTTCCGCAGAAGAAGCACCAATGCCCAGTACAAATACTCCCGGCTCAACAATTTTCTCTTGCTTTTCAACAGAAAAGAATGACAGATCATCGGCATCAACAGTAAATGTTACTTTTTCAGATTGACCCGGCTCAAGCGTAATACGTTTGATACCACGAAGACTTTTTAAAGGTCTTACTACTGAACTTTCTTTATCGGTTACATACAATTGAACCACTTCGTCGCCAGCCACAGAGCCATCGTTACGCACGGTAACACTGACCTCCAGGGACTCATCGCTTTTAATAGCAGATTTTGAAGTAACGATATCCTGATAATTAAAGGTGGTATAGCTTAATCCATACCCAAAAGGATAAAGCACATCACCTTCGAAATAACGGTAAGTACGACCTTTCATAGCATAATTCACAAAAGGAGGAAGATCCTTAGCTGATTTATAGAAGGTTACAGGCAATCTTCCTGAAGGATTATAATCACCAAACAACACGTCAGCAATTGCAGTACCTCCCAATTCACCCGGATACCAGGCTTCTAGTATTGCTGGCAGGTTTTCATCTTCCCAATTAATAGCAATGGCACTTCCATTAAGCATCACAAAGATCACTGGCTTACCGGTTGCATATAAATCTTTAAGCAGTTGCTTTTGAATGGCAGGTAACTCAATATCTGTTTTATCACCACCATCAAAACCTTCGTAAGGAACACGCATTTGCTCACCTTCCACCGCAGCTGAGATACCACCTACAAAAATAACAGCTTCAGATTTTTTTGCAATTTCGATAGCTCTGTCATACGAAGATTCTTCAGGGGTTTTCCACTCCAACAACATTTTTGTTGGATAACCAATATGGGCACAATTGATATCAATTTTATAAGTTTTTCCTTTTTTCAGAAAAACCTTCGCAGTCTGTCTTTTACGTTCAGCCTTATCCCAGTTATCGATCAACACCTTACCGTTAATAGATAATTTGGAAGCATTACCTGTATTGAGTGAAAGGATATATTCTCCTGTAACGTCAACTTTTAAATTACCCATTAACATAACAGAGAATTCCCCATCATCTTCCAAACCCTCTATTGGCATACTGTTCCATCCTGAGTTAATTTCTTTTTCCACTCTACCGGCTAAGGAAGAACCAGTTAAGTCCCCACTATTAAAGTAAGCTGCCATCAGGCCTTCTTCACCTTCATAACTTAAATACTTTGATGGGATTAAAGAGAAGGCTCCTAT
>JBFHEL010000391.1:0-3672 GCA_041584155.1 Saccharicrinis sp. | reverse complement strand
ATCAGAGAGAAAGCTGGAAAGATTGGGGTCACACGATGAAATCGTGCGACAGCTTTGTGCTTGTTATTTAACTATTTGTCCTTTCAACATGATTAAAACCGCGAGGCTTTAATTACCAATAAAATAAATATCTTTATAACGGAATAGCCTGTCCCGCATAAGGCGGGTAACTTCAGGATGACGATCTTGGAGGCCTTAGTCTGGATTGGTATGATTATGGGGCCAGGTTTTATGATGCTAGTTTGGGGAGCTTTCATAGTTTAGATCCTTTAGCAGTTGGAGCACCTCGTATAACTCCATATTCTTACGCTCATAATAAACCAATTAATTGTATTGATCATAATGGTTTGTGAGCTATTCAAGTAGGATATACATTTAGAGGAGCCTGCCCTATTGCATATGTTTTGAGGTTTCAGGTGCGCTTGAAGTAGGACTGATTTTAGATGAAAATAATGACTTAGTTGCTTATTTAACAGCAGCATTAGGGGGTAGTTTTGGGGGTGCTTTAAGTAGAGGTTTATCTGGGGCATATTATCATGGAGCTAATACTTGGCATGATTTAATGGGTATGGGTTAGATGCAGGTGCATCAACACCATTTAAATTTTCAGCTCAGTGGGAAGGATCATTTGCAGATTCGGGATTTAAAAATGGTTTTTCGTTGTCTTCTTCAATGCCAGGGGGTATTAATTTTTCCTTAGGGCAAGCGGTATATGCAGATGTTACATTTACTGGGAGAATGGAAGATTTATTATGGATGGGAGTTAGACCAAATGCAAACGGAAATACAGGTAGATATAATAAGCCAGGTAGATCAAGCGATAAAAATTACAGTGATGACTTTCTTAAATGGTATTATGATATTGATGAAGAAAATGAAGATTAATAATTTAAATACATTAGATAGTGTTTCCTATTCTTTTTGAAATCTGTTGGCCATTAGCTTTTTTTTTAGCTGCTTCTTTTATCGTATTATGGTTTAGGTTAGAGAAAAAGTATAGTGTATTAATTGAGCGTTCTAAATATGGTGATTTTCCATGTATTAAAGATATTAGAGTGAAATTTAGAAGTATATCAGATAAGAGAATTAAAGCTTATTTAAGGGTATTGCTATTTCTTTATTACTTTTATATTTTCTTATTCTTTTTTCCTCTATTCATGTTGATTTTGAATGCATAAAGTTAGATAAAAGCTTTTCCCCCCGCTGTCGCACGATTGTATCGTGTGATTAAGAGATAAAAATAACAAAAGCTGCATTAGAAATAAGTGCAGCTTTTGTTTTATAAGGTAGTTTAGTTTCTGATTATTGCTACGCTCGGTATAGCCAAAGTAAACTTTGTCTCTACTCTCACTAAACGCAATAATTGCAAGTTGCTTACAAAGCAGCAATATTTTTATTAAAGAAGTCTTTGAATTTTTTCTTTTATCTGAAAAAGGAAATAACTGAAGAATAATCTTTATTTTAGAAATGGGCACTGAATTGACGGACAAATTACGAAGGGTGGCTAGAGGACTAAATGAATAATGATGAAATTATGAAAAGGCAAAAATGGGAAAGAATTAAAAGAAAAGGATTTTTTAGGTTCGTTGTATTTAAGGGAATAGTAAAGATAGGTTTACCATTCTCAATAATTATCTCTTGTTATTACTATTATTCATTTAATGGATGGAATTTAACAGATTTTGTAATTTCCACATTTCTTATTGAATATTTTATGGGTATATTCTTTGGGTATTGTATATTGATTATGATAATTTCATTCAAATCTTGGAATGCTCATCTTAAGAAGTACAAAGATTAAGTATCACCATGCTACTCCACAGACGGTTGTCTCATAACAATGAAGACTGCCGCACGTTAACTCGGATTCATCCTATACCCCAGATAGACATTGATTTCGGAAGCGAACGATAAAAGAGAAAGATGCTATAAAACAATGAATTATGGGTTTGAAATTTTACCGTTAGTTAGGATATGTGAATAACTAAAAACGGCAAACATGCGGAAGGTTTAGTGCCTGATTTGTTGTAGCGCTCAGCATAGTTCAAGTAAATCAGACACTGCCTTTACTCAAAAAATATTTCCAAGCTCTGATTGCAAATCTTAAGCTGTTGTTTCAATCGATTAATTTCATTAAGGCTTTTTGTTATTTGCTGTTATTATATGTAAAGGTTTAAGATTATTTATTTAATTTTCGGCATAGAATAATAAAAATTGTAATCGAAGTTTCCTTTAGATATAATAATGGCAATTTATGAAATATATTGACAGAGATATTAGCTGGCTGAGCTTTAATGCCAGAATTCTGCAGGAGATTGAAGATGAAAGTGTTCCATTGATGGAGCGTCTTAAGTTTGTTGCTATTTACTCATCAAATCTCGAAGAGTTTTATAAGGTTCGTGTGGCGAGTCATCGTTTTGAACAGAAATATAATGGCGATAAAAAAAATAAGTTTGGTTATCGTCCTTCGTATATTCTACAACAGATTAATAATATTGTAAGTGATCAGCAGGAAAAGCTGGGGAATATGTTTTACAATGAACTTGTTCCAGAAATGGCTGCCGAAGGCATTTATTTTTTACATAAGGATTTAAAAGAGAAGGATAGGCAACTGGTTTCGGACTATTTTGATAAATATTTACAAGGAAATTTTGAGCTGGTTGAAATTAGTAATCAAGCAAAAATTGAATTAAAAAATCAGACCATTTATTTATATATCTTATATAATCAAAAGGAATATCTCCTTGAACTGGATTATAAAAAATGGGGCCGTTTTATTACTATTTATAGTAAAAAACAAGAACAACGTATTATTCAACTCGATGATATTTTTAAATATAATGTGCATAAATATTTGGGTGCTTCAGCTCAAATATATGCTGTAAAAATATCGAGAGATGCGGAGTTATATATCGATGAGGAGCAGGAAGATAGTGTGGTTAAGAAAATAAAGAAAAGCCTCATGAAAAGAGAGACGGGTCTTCCTTGTCGTTTGTTGTTTAATGAAAATATTCCATTTAAATTTATTAATTATCTGCGTAAAAAGTTGGATTTAGATATGGTTAGCCTTATACCAGGAGGTAAATACCATAATTTCTATGATTTTTTTACGTTTCCTGCCTTTACTAAAAAACCACATCTGTATCACGAAGAACGTGAATTTGTTAAGTGTGAGAGGTTAAGTCAGGCAAAGGACCTTTTTAAGGAGATAAAAAAAGCAGATGTCTTCTTAAGTTATCCCTATCAGGATTTTGAGTATGTTGTTGATTTCTTGCAACAAGCAGCAGAGGATAAGAGGGTAACAGAAATTAATATTACTTTGTATAGGGTAAATGAAACCTCAAAGATTTGTCAGGCACTGGAGTATGCGGCTAAAAAAGGTAAAAAAGTGTTTGTATTGGCTGAGGTACTGGCACGATTTGATGAGGCCACTAATATTTATTGGGGAGAGCGTCTGGAAAATGCAGGAGCAACGGTAAAATATGGAATTAATAACCTGAAGGTTCATGCTAAAATATTCACCGTTAAAAGAGAGGAAAAGGATGGGGTGACTACATATGCCTATTTAGGTACAGGTAACCTGAATGAAAAAACAGCCATGCTATACTGTGATCATGGTTTACTCACCGCCGATAAACGTTATGTAAATGATCTGGATGAGGTTTTTGCTTT
>JBFHEL010000390.1:0-3680 GCA_041584155.1 Saccharicrinis sp. | reverse complement strand
TCAACGCTTAATCCTTCCTGTCTCAGCTCATAAAGTAAACACTCCTGATATGCCGATTCTAATAAACCAGGACCAAGTGCACGATGAACTTCTATGGCTTTTCCAATAATTAATTTTGTAATATCATTCGTTTCCATAGCATTACACTTTTAATTATTACACAGAGACTCGCAGAGAACCTCTGAGATTCACAGAGTGTTTTCCTCTGTAAAACTCTGCATTACCTCTGTGTATCTCTATGTAACTTTATTTTAACTTATTACTCAAAGACTCTCATAGTTCTTATTTTTCCTCTGCGTATCTCTGTGTAACCTAATTTTTTTTGTTGTTACACTGGGATTCGCTGATAAAACTCAAAGATTCACTGAGTTCTTATTTCTTTCTCTGTGTATCTCTGTGTTACCTCTGGGCATCTCTGCGAAACCAAGCGAAACCCAAGGTTCATAAAAAGCGGTAACCACACCACAATAGCCAATACCGAAAACAATAAACCTCCAATACTTCCACAGGCCAGCGAAAACCAAAAGCCCTCATGTTGCCCTCCTATTATAAAAGGAACCATACCTAAAACAGTAGACAGAATGGTAAGCAGGATGGGTATTATTTTATGATTGTAGGCTTTGATATAATGTTGCAGCCTTGCTTTATTGTTTTTTGACCGTTTATTGTTATTATAATCATTAATAATATATAAGGCTGAATTAACCGTGATACCACACAATAAAATCATAGATGCATACCCTCCCTGGTCGAACTTGAGCTTGAAAATAGCAAAGGTTAAAAACACCCCGATGAAAGAAATAGGTATGGTAGCAATAACAGCCAATGGCTGTACCAATGATTCTAATAATATGGCACAGATAAAGTAAATGATCCCCACAACCAGGAGTAATAACCAATATTGTGTTTTCTCCTTATGGTTCCACCACCCATAACCATATTGTCCGTCAGCAACAGAATAACCTAATGGCAATTCTTTCTCCAACTTTTCAATATTTTGTTCCAACACTCTTTTCGACAACTGATAAGGCCCTATAAAATCATATTCAACATTAATACTATATTGCTGATTGACTTTTTTGATCAGGCTCCCTGTTCGTTCCTTTATAATATTACCCACATTATTGAGTCGAAGATAATCGCCATGGGCACGCAGTAAATTATTTTTAAAATGCCATATGGATGACGCTTTTTTATCTTCTTCGTTAATATAAATCGATAAAGGTTCTTCTCCATCATAATAACTACCGGCATAAATATCACCCGGAGAATAAAAACGCAAATTATTATACACATTTTGTATTGAACTATTGTTAGCAGCCAATAAACCGGGATCTAAACTCATCACAAATTCATATCTGGGTTTACTACGCCACATACTACCAGTTTTAATCACTACTTCGTTTATACGTGGATGAAGCAAGATACTATCCTTAAATCGCTGTGCATAGGCAATCAACTGATCATAATTATATCCTTTTAACTCCACCCTACTATTACCACCACCACTGTACAGTGCATTGCTAAAACCTTTACCTACCCCATAAATAGAAAAATCCGCTCCTCCCGTTTCAATGGCTTTATTTTCGAGTTGTTGCTTTAATACATACGGAAATATTCCATTCTCTTCCTCCTCCTTAAAAGTAATTTCTAAAGTAGAGCTATTAATTCCGTTTACTCGCGACACAAACCTGTCTATCTCTGGAAAAGCAGCTAAATAATTTTCAAAATTCAGAAAAATATTATTCATCTGTTCAAGGGTTGCCCCATCAGGCATGCTCACATTTACAGTCAATTTGGTTTTCTGATCGTCCCAATCCATACTTGACTCATCCATATAGGAAGTAAAATAGTAGAGGCTACCCCCCAGTATTTTATTGATCCATGGGCGGACTTCTGAAACGTAAGTTGAATTACCTAAGGTTGAGTTATAAAAATCAGTCCACCAGGTAGCTTCCTCGCCTTTTTTCTCATCAATTTTTATTTCTTCGGGTATCATAAAAACAGGCAAACCAAATCCCCATATAATGGCAACAATAAAAGCCCAACGCCAGCGCTTAAAAAACAATACATAACGGCTATATCTGCTACTCCATCGATAGGTTCTGGATTTACGTTTAAATACTTTTCCCTGTTCTATGCTTCCTGTTCCATACTCCTTGCTCCCTGTCAAAGGAAACCTATCTATCAATGCCGGAATAAACCAAAGAGCTACAAATAGCGATACGCTAAGGTTGATAATCATTACCCATGCAAAATCTTCGAGATTTAAACGCTGTTGTTCTTTTAAAAAGAAAATCACCGTTAACGAACCAATAGTAGTAAGTGTTGCGGCCAATATTGCCAAAAATACTTTCTTGTTGCCGGTGTGCCGTAAATGGTCGACCATAACAATAGTGTTATCTATTATTATTCCTAAAGAAACGGTAATTCCGGCCAGACTATATAAATGAATCTCAATACCCAGCAGATAATAAAAGAAAATAGCTATAAATAAGTTGACCATCAGACTAACTAAAATGATCATTAAGTAACGCCATCTGCGCGATATGACTAATACAAACAATAATAAAATACCAATGGCCATCAGTGCCCTTGTACTAATACTGGTAATCTCCTTTTCTATTTCTTCGGAAGCATCGTAATTAAGCAGCATAGAAAAGTTATCGGGAAAATTAACTTTTAATGCAACAACCTGTTCTTTTATTTGATTCGCTAATTGTATTTGATTTGCTCCTTGTGCCGAATAAACTACCAGATAGATGGTACTTAATCCGTTGATGCGATAGTACGAATTAGGTACTTGTTCTTTTCTCTTAATGCTTACTACATCGGTTAAATAAATAATCCGACCTGATATTTTACCGACCACAATTTCGTCCCATTGCAGAATATCTGTCGGCTGACCCTTAAAAGATAAAAACAAATTTTCGCCTTTAATATTAAAAACCGCACCCAATTCTTTGCTTTCGAGGTAGCTGCGTATTCCTTTTTTTAAATCATCTACAACAATACCGGCAGCCAGCATTTTATTGGTATTATAATTTATCACCCACTCCAAGGGTGTTGCACCGGAAACATTTACCTTGCTGACATCACTAAGCTGGCCAATATGGTTGGCAATATTTTCTTCGGCATATTTTTGTAACTGATAATTTGTTCCTTCTCCATTAATATTATAGACCATTAACAAGGGATCACTATCTCCCGAACCCTTTTTATAACTAACAACAGGCAGACTGACTCCCTCTGGAAGGTTCTTATAGACACTCCGCATAAGCGAAGAAACTTCAAAACGGGCAGCATCGATATCTACTCCTTTTTTAAAGGTAAGTGATATTTTGCCTTCGCCCTTACGCGATTCTGAGGTAACATCTTTTATGCCTCTAATAGCCGATAATACACCCTCTAATGGTGCAGTAACTTCCTTCTCTACCACTTCTGCTGACATACTTCCCCAAGAATAACTAACATGTACACTTTGCCCTTGATGATTAGGCTTTAGTTGTAAAGATATCTTTGGCAATAACGCCAATCCTATAACGGAAAAGACAAGGAATATAATGCTTATGCTGAATGAGTTTCTCATTATCAGTGAACAGTTAACAGTAAATAGTTAACAGTGATCAGTTAACAGTGATTGTTCACTCTTAATATTGATCATTGTTACTAATTTTATT
>JBFHEL010000389.1:0-3687 GCA_041584155.1 Saccharicrinis sp. | reverse complement strand
TAGGTGTATTTCCTGAGTTATATGCCATCTTAGGTTTACTTGTTGTAATTTTATCAGCTGCTTAATACATTTTAATTTTAGATATAAACCCCGATGGCAATCTGTTATCGGGGTTTTTTATTTATCATCCTTCCTTTTTATCCTTTTATTTTTATATTCACCCGGATTATATATCAGAACTTTGTTATGAGGATTGAAAATGCCATGAAACAAGGCATAGCCTGTTCCGATTGCTTTCGGGAGCATCGTTAAGGTAAGCTATAATAAAGCAACGAGGTGACTTGTTCTGAAGCAGTGTCGATGCGTAATGGATTTTCTAATGCATATTGCAGGATTAAATCCATCTTCGATGTGTAATGATGCCATTATCTCTATCCGTTATCACAAATAAATTAGATTAATTTGTGATAATTCCATAACTTTGTAGAGATGTTATATCAAGTGTATATCAAAATGATGGGTAAAATATTTTGTTTATTACAGTTGGTTAATCCCGGTACTGAATTAAAAAATGATTTGAATCAATCGTTTTGATTTGTAATTGGTATCAGATTTATTTACCTAAACTCTAGCCAGGTAATCAGTGAATAATTTATTATTAATTTGAATGGTATGGTAGCGGACTTTAAAAAGACAAGATATCCGGGAGTTAAAGATGAGATCAGTGTTAGTGAAGATGGTAAAGTAGTTGAATATAAGGGAAAAACAATCCATCAGTCATTGGTTAAGTCTCAAAAAAGTCGACATGGTTATTATCAAATTTCCATTGGTGGTGTGGTAATTTATGTGCACCGGTTGGTGGCAATGGCTTACATTCATAATCCCAAGCCGGTTTCCTATAAAATGGTTCTGCATAAAAATTGTATTAGTACCGATAACCATTATAAAAACCTTGAGTGGGGAAATCAAGCCTCTCTTATTCAAAATCGTATAAAAAATGGTCTTTCAGGTGCCTCTTCTCCTGAAAATAGAGGAAGTTCAACCATATCGCATAAGGAAGCGGTGTCTATTGCAAAAAGACTGGATAATGGTGAGTTTGCAAAGGACATATGCAAAGAGTACAATGTTTCGGAAATGAGTATTGCCAGAATTCGAAAGCGTTATTGTAAAACAAATGTTAAAAGCATTCGTTACCCCAAAGAAATTAAGGAAAACGTGGTTAAGCTCTGTAAAAAACATGAGCCTTCGCATGTAGCTATGATTACTCAGATCCCTTATCATACTGTGTGGCGTTGGTATAAGCAAAGCCAAAATACTTCAAGCAAGCCTTAATTGACCCAAAGCCTTTGGATGTACTTTAAAGGCTTTTGTGTTTTTATTCCTTAAAAATGAAACTTTATGTGCTGATATTGCGTATACATGTATATCAAGTGCTCTGAATAAGGTCAGTTGGAAAGCGATATTGTGGTGATATTACCTTATCAGAGGTTCTACTACGGTATGATAAAGTGCCGGTATTGTGTGGTTATTAGTTTGATCTAATAAAATTAGGTGGCTATGAAAAAGATACTGCTTTTAACAGATTTTTCAAATACAGCCAGAAACGCCGCTCTTTACGCATTAAAAATGTTTGCGGATGAGAATATTTGTTTTACATTACTTAATGCCTACGATTTAGAATTTAGTGGAAGTCCCTATGTAATGCAAGTGAAGGAAGAGATGGCGTATGAAAGCGAGAAAGGATTAAAACAAGAACTCTCTATTCTTAAACGCGTTTATCCGGAGGCTGTTATTAATGTTATTTCCAGATTTGGATCTCTTATCGATGTTGTTCGTGAATTGATTAAGAAAGAACATCCTGACCTTGTGGTTTTAGGTTGCCGGGGTGAGTCGGCATTAGAAAATTTTTTACTGGGATCGAATGCATATGAAGTCATAAAAAATATTAAGGCTCCATTTTTGGTTGTGCCCAAAAGTGCTCAGTTTAAAAGACCGGAAAGAATTGTTTTTGCAACCGATTTGCAGGATGTGAAGAAAGATGAAATGATGAATCCAATAAGGGATATTGTGGATAGGTATCGTTCTGCATTGATGTTTGTTAATGTGTTGGATGATGAATATGTTAACAGGTTGGATGCGGAGAGTAAAATTGAAGCGCATTTTCCTGATGTTGATTTAAGCTTTAATTTTATTGAAGGTGATGATGTAAGTAAAAGCATTCATAAGTTTGTGGAAGAGAATGATGCAGAAATGGTTGCTTTGGTGCGTCATAATGCCAGTTTTTTCGATCGGATATTTCATCCAAGCATCACTAAGCAAATGGTTTTACATCCAGAACATCCTATGTTGATTTTACATGATGAAGAAGAATGATTATAGATCAAAAACTCAATCTTGCCCCTGTTTAATAAAAACAATAGGACAATAAAAAAGCCAACCGATAAATATTTTCGGCTGGCTTTTTTATTGTGATAACGAATTATTTTTTAATAAGCAAATAAAGGAAATGCTTTCATCATTTTATTTACTTTTTCTTTAACCGTATTTAAAGTTGACTCATTTTCAACATCCGAAAGTACCTGATCAATTAAATCAACTATAGGAGCCATGTGTTCTTCTTTTAAACCTCGTGTTGAAAGAGCAGCTGTTCCTACGCGGATACCTGAAGTGGTGAATGGGCTTCGACTATCAAAAGGAACCATGTTTTTGTTAATGGTGATATCTGCTTTTACTAAGGTGTTTTCAGCTACTTTTCCGGTTAATTCAGGAAATTTAGTTCTTAAATCAATTAGCATTGAATGATTATCAGTGCCGCCAGAAATAACTTTATACCCTTTGTCCATAAATGCCTTTGCCATTGCTTTGGCATTTTTTTGAACCTGTTTTTGATAATCAATGTACTCAGGTTGCAGAGCTTCAAGGAAAGAAACGGCTTTGGCTGCAATAATATGTTCTAATGGACCACCTTGAATACCTGGGAATACTGCCGAGTTTAATAATGAAGACATTTTACGTACAAGCCCTTTAGGTGTTTTTTTGCCCCATGGGTTATCAAAATCCTTGCCCATTAAAATAATACCACCTCGTGGACCACGCAATGTTTTATGAGTAGTAGAAGTTACGATGTGTGCATGTTTTACCGGATTTTCAAGTAATCCTGCTGCAATTAATCCTGCAGGGTGAGCCATATCAACCATAAAAATGGCACCAACCTCATCTGCCAGTTTTCTCATACGGGCATAGTCCCATTCGCGCGAATAAGCAGACGCTCCTCCAATGATTAATTTAGGTTTATGCTCGCGTGCCTTTTCTTCCATCATCTCATAATCAACTAACCCGGTTTCTTCCTTAACTCCATAGGCAATTGGTTGGTATAAAAGCCCCGAACTGTTTACCGGAGAACCGTGAGAAAGGTGGCCCCCGTGAGATAAGTCTAATCCTAAAAATTTATCGCCAGGATTAAGTACTGTCATCAATACTGCCATGTTAGCCTGCGCACCACTGTGTGGTTGAACATTCGCATATTCAGCATCATAAATTTTACACAAGCGCTCAATAGCCAGTGATTCACTTTGGTCAACTACTTCACATCCACCATAATATCTAGCACCAGGATAGCCTTCTGCATATTTATTGGTCATGTACGAACCCATTGCTTCCATCACTTGTTCGCTTACAAAGTTTTCAGAAGCAATTAACTCAATACCATTAAGCTGGCGTTGGTGTTCTTTCTCAATTAGCTCAAAT
>JBFHEL010000388.1:0-3728 GCA_041584155.1 Saccharicrinis sp. | reverse complement strand
TATATGCAGGCTCTCAATGAGTATAATGTAATCAAGGCAATAGATATGTCCTTTAAATATAACAGACAGTAGTTCTGTTAAGTATCTGTATTTGGTTGCATAGCGCTCTTTTAAGATATACCTAGTGCTAATTGAATAGTTAGGTAGTATAATACCGATGTATAATAAATGAGCCTAAGCTGCGTTTCACCAGAAATGCTCAATCATTATTATATAGGTATTATACCAATGTTTATTGAGGCTTATCTCAATTTTAAAATGTTGTTATATGTGATTAATAGTTGAATGTGCTTTTGGGTTATTTTATATTATTTTCTATTTCATAGTTTAGTTCATTCACCAGCTGTACATCTAAAATTGAGTTAATATGTTCTATCTCTGATTGAGTTAATTTTGACAAATACTTTTTTTCCTTGTAGAAACTATATTTATCACTAGAGAAGGTAGTTGATGATGAAACCTTTTTAATGTTAATTTTTGAATTTCTTTTCAATAGTTTGAATTTGTGTGACAAATTAAATTTTTCTTCTATTTTTCTGAGTTCGTTATCCGAGTCTGTTAAAAGGTCGATGTACTTGATAAAAATGATTCTTGGTTCTTGCTTAGCAAACTCTTTCCATTTGGCATAAAAATTATTGTATTCATGTATGTAGTGATAATTAGCTTTTGGCCAATTGCATTTTATGGCCCAATTAGAATAACTAGTATACCATGAGTAGGGATCCTTGGAAATAATGATGATCCCGTCAATTTGTTTTTTTAATTCTAATGACTTCTCGTAATCGGCAAATGAAGGAAAGACCAGATTATTTTCATATTTAGATTCTGGAATAAAAGTTTTGTTGTCATACAATCTAAAATGTTTCTGTATGGGGTGTTTTCTGTCCGAGTCATCGTTCAGTATTTTTATACTGTATTTTTTCTTTAAAAGTGCTTCCAAATAATTTGTTCCGCTTCTTTGTAAGCCGTAATGTAATAAATACTTCATAATTGTATTAATGTAAAAAAATATCCTGATGCAATGGTGGTTTGATCAGTTGGCGCTATAGAACGTTGTTTTTCAAAATTGTTCTATTCTTCTTCCTTGTTTTTATTTTGAATTTTTGTTTCTTCGTCCCAGTGTGACTTCTCCATAAGTTTATGGAAGTTGGTAGTTCGGAACATAACCATCAGATAGGCTATCATACCCGTCCATCCTGTCTGATGACTTGCTCCAATGCCAGCACCATTATCCCCATGAAAATATTCATAAAACAATAGGTTGTTTTCCCAGTGTTCATCTTCCTGAAATTCCTTATACCAGCCAAAAACCGGTCTTTTGTTGTCTTTGTCTTTCAGGAAAATATTTTCTAGTCGTCTGATGATTTCCTGAGCAACCTCAATTAAGTTCATCATATTACCTGATCCAGTAGGGCATTCTACTTTAAAATCATCGCCATAAAAAGCATATTGCTGGTATAGTGCCCTAATGATTACCGTATTTGCAGGAAACCAAATGGGGCCTCTCCAGTTGGAGTTTCCTCCAAACATACGACTGTCTGATTCGCCAGGGATGTATTTAACTGTAAATTCTTCATCGTTCCAGTTAAATACATAGGGATTTTCTTCGTGGTATTTAGACAAAGAACGGATACCATACTGACTTAAAAATTCATTTTCGTCGAGCATAATTTTCAATACACTTCTTAACTTGCTTTCATTGAGTATGCCCAGTAGTATCCTATTGTTTTTTCCTTTGATAAGAGGATTGGCAATGTTTTTTGATAATCTTTTGGTTCGGGTAATCATATATTGGTACCCTTTAATCAGGCTAGGAATCAGTTTTAAGTGCTCTGGTTCCAATATTGTAGCGGCACACATAGGTAATAAGCCAACCAGCGATCTTACCTTTAAACGGGTAGCACTGCCGTCGGGAAAGCGAAGCACATCGTAAAAAAACTGGTCTTCTTCATCCCACATCTCGTCTTCATTGTCACCAATTTTATCCATGGCAGAAGCGATTTCCAGAAAGTGGTTATAGTAATCTACTACCTTGTCTTTGTATTCGTTATAGCCAAGACTGATGAGTTCCATGCATATTTCAATCATATTTTGGGCATACAGAGCCATCCAGGCATTACCGTCTGATTGTTCTATGTGTCCGCCGGTGGGTAATGGGTGACTTCTGTCGAATACGCCAATATTATCTAAACCTAAAAATCCGCCTTGAAAGGCATTTTTTGACGTAGGGTCTTTGTGGTTAATCCACCATTGGAAATTTCTGTCTAAGGCGTCAAAGCATGTCTTTAGAAAATCCTTGTCGGCAAAATTATACATTTGTTTGGAGTTCTTGTATAACGTAATTACTGCAAATGCATGCACAGGAGGATTAACGTCATTGAAACTCCACTCGTAGGCTGGTATTCTTCCATCGGGATGAAGGTAGTTATCTTGCAAGAATAATTTTAGTTGTTGTTTGGCAAAATCGGGGTCAACCATAGTTAAGGGGATGGAATGAAAGGCAGAGTCCCAAACTGCATACCAAGGGTATTCCCATTTGTCGGGCATACTAATGATATCCGAGTTTTTCAAGTGCTCCCAGTCGTTGTTTCGTAGCGACCTTCTGGGGCCTCCTTTGTATTCATCGAGCCATTCTGATACATCAAACTCATAATACTGTTTTGTCCATAGCATTCCTGCCAATGCCTGTCTGATAATTCTTTTTTCGTCTTCTTTGGAGTTAGGAGGATAAATGTCATTATAAAACTCATCCGTTTCTTTTTTTCGAAGAGCCATTTTTTCATCGAAGCTTTTGAATGAGTGTTTGGCTTTAGATGAAGCTTTTAACGACATTTTTAATTCAATTTTACCTCCGGCAGGTATCATTACATCGTACATGGCTCCGGCTTTGGTTCCGGTATGTTCCGGATTTACAGCGTCGTAATTGTGATTCACGATAAATTCATTCAATCCATCTTTTACAAAGGGTGAGTCGTTGGGTGTATTGTGTAGACGTTGTTGGTTTGTTTCGTTGTTTGTAAATAGCCATAAAGGGGGTAACTCGGTGCTTAATACATAGTTACCCAGCATGTCGTGTCGGGCAATGATTGAATTGTCATCAAGGAGTTTGATCTCCGGTTCAGTTGTTTTATAGTTCCACCAGGTATTTCTAAACCATAGGGTAGGCAGAAAAATAATGCTGGCATCTTCTTTTGAGCGGTTATGGGCAGTTATTTTTATTAAAATGTTCTCGGTATCTTTTTTGGCATATTCTACAAAAACATCCAGGTAGTTATTGTCTTTGAAAGCTTCGGTATCTAATAACTCATATTCAAAGTCTTCGTTTGTGCGCGCAGCATTGGTATCTACTATTTCCAGATATGGGAATTCACATAAAGGGTATTTGTAAAGATACTTCATGTAGCTGTGGGTAGGGGATGAATCGAGATAGAAGTAATATTCTTTTACATCCTCTCCATGATTACCCTTAGGGCCGGATAAGCCAAATAGGCGTTCCTTGAGTATGGGGTCCTTTTTGTTCCAAAGACTTAGTGCAAAACATAGAAATTGTTTGTCATCGCTGATTCCGGCAATGCCATCTTCTCCATATCTGTATATTCTTGATCTGGATTGGTCGTGCGAGAATGATATCCATGGATTGTCGTGAGATCCGTCGTCTTCTCTTACTGTCCCCCATTGTCTCTCACTCAGGTAAGGTCCCCACTTTTTCCAGGGTATATTTTCGTTGG
>JBFHEL010000387.1:0-3740 GCA_041584155.1 Saccharicrinis sp. | reverse complement strand
TCAATCAAATTTCAATATCTATTTTACTTTTAAACTATTCTGTTTGGTTGTAAAAAGATATGGAGATAAATTCAAAAACGACCTACAACTTTAGAGAGACTTTGAATTTTTGACATTAAACTTTGAACTAACCAATTCAACTATCGTATCAAGTGCACCGGGCCTTTTAATTCTTCGTGTTCCCCATCGTTATAACCTTTGGCATCAATATAATAAAAGTATACGCCTTCGGCTGCATTGCGGCCATTAATCTTACCGTCCCATGCTTTTCCTGGATTGGTAGTATAAAATACCTTTCTACCCCAACGATTTAGTACCGTCATTTTAAATGTAGCAACCGAATAATACACCGCCATAAATTCGTCATTTACCCCATCACCATTGGGTGTAAATACATTAGGTACATCCACATACATTTCTTTAACCTCAATGCTACTGCTTTCTTCGTCTTCACATTCGCTGTAAACGTTGGTTACCGTAAGTGTAACGGTATAAGTCCCCGCCTCAGTAAATGTAAAATTGGTATTTGACTCAATATGCGGCGAATAGCTATAATCATCATCGGTACGCAGGAAATTCCACTCATAATCAAGCGAATTACCACTTGCTTCACTGGTAAGACTGACCACTACAGGTGCCGACCCTTCATAGCTATCCAAATCCTGAATCTCATTATCATTGCCCCTGTCTGTTGCTGAAAAAGAAAAATCAGACAATACCGCTATGGCTTCCACCGCTAAAGAGGCGGTTAAGGAAGCTGCTCCATTAAAAGCCGAAACAGAAACCGTATATTCGGTATCCTCAACAGGAGCATCAATACTTGGAGATTGATCAGTACTTCCGGAAATATCATCAGAAGTATCTGAAGACCATAGATAAGATAAGGAATATTCAAGATCAACAGCTGCCCCTGTTGTTAAATCATAGTAAGTTAAATCTTTTGATTCCACATTAGCTTCAAGGGTTAATATGCTACAGGTATGTTCTACAGAATCTATCTCAGCCGATGTAAGCTCAGGTTGAAAAACCCAGCATTCATATTCACCCACCGAACTTCCATTATCGTTTACAATTAGTTTATATGCCGCATTTTCCTGCAATACAGACGACAGCATAGGCTCCGTGCCCGATTGAACTTCGGTCCAACTTCCCGAGTTATACCTATACCAAATATACTCCACACTGGTAGCTCCATCTGGTTCTGTTGCACTTAATGAGCCCGACTCTACTGTGCTGAATAGATAAATAGGATCATTCTCAGCATGCGTTGGATAACTTGTTGTTTCCTGATCAATATAACCGCTTGCTACAATTTGGGCATTTCCCTGAATCCCAACAATTAAAATTAAAACAATATTTAAAACCTTAAGCAACGTATTCATATGCATAACTTCATATTAATGAATCAAAGATATCTAATTAAACGATATTGAAGAAAATAAATTGTAGCGTAGCAGAGCAAAAGTAATTTCCAATCCGCATAACCCATTCAATTGTTACAGGAAATTTAGAACCTGCATAAGTATCTTGTGGCATTTTGATAAAAAGCGCAAATCAACGAAGTCAAATTACACTAATAGGTCGAATATTTTGCCTGTTACAATTGTTTTTGATACCTGCAGAATCACAAATTGATTCCAATCAATCGTTTTGTATGTGAATAGGTATTATCTCCGCATAAGATTTACATATTACCCGTAAGGCCCTCATTACTATATGACCTATATGGCAATTATTTGTTAAAAAAAAATAAAATCGAAACATTATCAGCTAATTATAGGTAACCTACAATAAATATTTGCCAATTTTGTAGAAACTAAATACCGTTGGTTAAAGATGCTGTATTATTTAAAGAGATGTAAGAGATGACGATTGTGAAGTTGAAAAAAGATACACAAAGAAAACATAATTTTGAAACCAAACGAGCTTTTAAGCCATTAACAAAAGAACAACAGATATTGATCGAAGAAAAAATGGGGATCAATAAAAAAATTCTACCTGAGTTCAAACAACCCATTTATCATGCTTTAGCCTATTTTCCTGAACTTAAAAACGCACACATCCGTTTTAAATACCAAAAAATCAATACTACACTAAATGCTCGCCCAAGCGTTTATTCTCTTCTTTTTCGTAAGAAAGAAAACCGAAGATATATTGTACGTATAAACAGTAGTTTAACAGACAGTTCCATCCAATTATCCGAGGTTTCTTACAATGCTCAAATAGGAGTACTGGCACATGAGTTTTCGCATTTTATTGATTATTCCCAAAAAGATATATGGGGTATCTTTAAAAGATTAATAAGCTATACAAACAAAAAAGCCAAGAAGAAATTCGAACATGAAATAGACGAAATGACTATTGAACGAGGACTTGGATGGCAGCTACACGATTGGGCTCATACTGTATTGTACGATTCGGATGCTGGTACCAAATACAAGAAACTAAAACAGGAGATTTATCTTACGCCAGGAAAAATCATTGATTATCTGACTATTATGAATCAGGAAATACAACCGAAGTACGTTTTGTCGTAAATAAAAGGATACTGGTTTTTAATTTGGCCAATATGACAAAACCACTTAGGCACTTCATACACTTGAATACACTAAACATTAGTGCTTCGATGTGTTATCAGTACCCCAGTGGCAAATCCTAATCAAATAAATCCATAGATTTCATCTTCTAGTGATATACTAATTGTTCTTGAAAACCTTGTTTTTAAAACACCCCACCCTGAATCAAAAATCGCATTTTCAAACTACTATTCTATCTTAACACAACATCAACCAGTTCTATTTGAGCCTGATAATTTGTATTTACCAACTCACTAAATCTGTTTAAGCGCTCTGCTTTATTTATCTCATCTCCGGCAAATTCATAAACACAGGCCTGCCAAAAAATAAATGATGGCTCATTGGGCTGGTAACGATTTGCTTCAGCAATAAACCTGATCGCCTTTTTTACTTTCTTTTCCGATTTCCTCTCTGCTTTTTCATTTGTTAATGAAAAATTATCCAATACTTCCCGGGCGCTAAAGTAGTACTTAAGTCCGTCTTGCAATTTCTGTTGCGCCATATCCTCAAGGGAAATACTATTGGGATCTATAAATTTAATCTGTATTTCTTTTTCCATAGACCTGGGAACACCATTTACCATTCCGGGTTGCCACATCCCGGATGTATTCTTCAAACAAGAAACAACAGTTACATCTACAATACCTGAAACAGAGTTCACAACATTAAAATCCGTTACAGTTCCATCTGCCTGAATAACAAACTGAACTACCAGCACACCTTGATCAAAACCATCTGTATCCTTCAAATCTTTCATTAAATAATTACAAATTGGAGAAAAATCATTTTCAAGATCCATATTCAACTCCTCAGTACCAATAAATTTAGGAGGTACAACGATAGTTTCTTTTACATTGACCTGAGCAAAGACTACAACTACCAGCAGTAACAATGCGGTCATTAATCCTGTTCTTTTCATCATATCCATTTTTAAATTAGTAATGCGTTTTAAAAGCAAGCAATAGTTGTATTTACACAGTAAATACCATGCATTTCGTTCAATAAAGCAGTAAGAAAAAATGATTTAAATCGAAGACAGTAATGATCCAATAGAGTTGTGATTAAAACACATTTATAAAATTACATCTTGTTTTCCTCTATGTCCATATACGCTATCGAACATTATCGGCTATATAGCTGACAAACTGATTTTAAGAGTGTACG
>JBFHEL010000386.1:0-3741 GCA_041584155.1 Saccharicrinis sp. | reverse complement strand
CATATAAGTAAGCGATGGCTGATAGCGTTCATTATTCTTTTAGATTTAACATTGCTTCCTTATATACTGAATAATCTTCAGGTATTTACAGGTTCCTGGATGAATTCGAGTTTTGTGCTGTTATGGGGACCTGTTTTGTATTACTATATTGTTTCGTTGTTAAAGGAAAAAATTAATTACCGGTGGTTTATTCTGCATCTGCTGCCTTTTGCCACCTATTATTTGCTGACTACTGTTTTCGGGGTTCAGGTGATACCTGGTCCACCTGAGTCTGCAGGACCACCTCATATGCATGCGCACCAACATCACGCTATCCTTTTTAATCTTGTACAGGCATGCTCTCTTGTTGGATATTCAGGATTTACCCTTTGGGTGCTTAACAGGCATCAAAATAACATTCAGGATTATTATTCTTATAAGGATGTGTATCTTACTATTCAGTGGTCGTATCTGATTCTTATTTTCTTTGCTTTTGGGTATATTTTTGTGGTTGTGGCAGAACTATTTATTTATAAATCCTTGCGTTTGGTTAGTCTGGATATACAATTGGTTTTGATTACTGTTTTTATATATATTTTGGGTTATTTGGGGATTCATCAGCAGCCTGTGTATTTGAATTTGCTTGACGATTTTGTTTCCGATGCAGGAAAAAAACCAAATTCAGAGAAAGAGGCAGAATCTTCATCCAATGAAAAATATGCGAATAATAAACTTAGTGACTCATTAAAAGAGGAATATAAAACCAGATTATTGGATTTTCTGGAGAAAGAAAAACCTTATTTACAGCCTAAGCTGAGTATTAATGAGCTGGCCAATTCCTTACATATCCCTAAACATTTTATTTCTCAGATTATTAATGATTCATTGGGGCATACTTTTTATTCCTTAATTAACAGCTATAGGGTAGAGGAAGTAAAACGTCGTATTTCGGAAGACAAACAGGATAAATTTACCCTGTTGGCAATCGCTTTCGATTCAGGTTTTAATTCAAAATCAGGATTCATTAATAATTTTAAGCTAGAAACAGGCTTAACACCTCTGGAATATAGAAAAAGACAAAATGCTGAATAGTAGTAATATATGGGTGTTGTCTTGTAAGAATACACGCTTATATTTTCAATTTTAGGTTTACTCTTATAAGAATAAGCGCTTTGTGTTATCTGTATAATTACTTTTGAATAGTCATTGATTATTTGAGTAACCCAGATAAAAAATTTATACAGATGAACGATATGATAAAAAAAGGAATGTTTTTAGTGATGTTTTGTATTGCCTCACTTTTTATTGGATGTAGCGATGATACAGTATCTGATGATGCCACGGATGAATCTTCAGAAGAAAGCAGCGATCTTACCATTAGTTTTACTTTAACGGATACTGGCCAGGATGTGTTTTATGATGAGGAAGGAAATGAAATTAGCACACCAGGTGAGTCTGATGACTATTACGGTCAGGATGCCCAATATACGGGAGTAGAACCTTCGTTTGAGGATAATGGCGATGGTACCGTTACTGATTTAAACACGGGATTGATGTGGCAACAGACGCCTGATTTTGAGCGTCACAATTATTATGATGCATTTGACTATGTTGACGAGCTTGAAATAGGCGGTTATACAGACTGGAGGTTGCCTACCATAAAAGAACTTTATTCTATTATTTATTCTAATGGTAGCTTAGATCCTGATGATACAGATAATTCTCAACCTTATCTGTATGATGAATATTTTGATTTTGAATATGTAGAGGGAATGTCTTATGCCGGTCAATATTGGTCAAGTACATTATATGTAAAGGGAGCTTTACAAAATACTTCTATTGAGGGAGCCTTTGGATTTAACTTTGCCGATGGCCATATTAAATCCTATGAAACAGGCTTGTATTTTGATGGTTCTGAAGGAGTGGATGATCCGGGTTGTTTTGTGAGAGCCGTTAGAGGAGAAGAAAATGTTTATGGGGTAAATGATTTTGTTAATAATGGCGATGGAACAGTGACTGATAATGCTACAGGTTTAATGTGGCAACAGGAAGATGACGGGAATAGCTATGATTGGAAAGCTGCACTTGCCTATGCTGCGAGTAGCGAACTGGCCGGATATACCGATTGGCGTGTACCCAATACCAAAGAATTACAAAGTATTGTGGATTATGACAAAACAACATTTCCTGCCATTGATGAAGACTATTTTGTTTGTACCGATACTGATAGTTGGTTTTGGTCAAGTACTACACAAGGTGATTATAAATATACAGCCTGTTATCTGGCCTTTGGTAAAGCCTATAGTAAAGATAATAGCAGTGCTACAGAATACTATGACTGGCATGGGGCTGGGGCACAACGTTCCGATCCTAAATATGGCGATATTGAAGATTATACCATGGAATCAGTTAATGCGGTGGATTCTATTCGTATAGAAAACTACGTGAGACTGGTACGTGACTTATAGTTTTATACATAACTTATTTGTAACTGATATCTTCCCGATGCATTGTATTAGTATGTATCGGGAAGCTCTTTTAAATACCATACGATGGTTTATGCTGTGTATGGGGGAATGTCTTTTTTGTCTATTACTACCCTTGTTTTAGGTAGACTTTCCGGATAGTTTTTCTGAATATATTCAATCATCTTTTCTCTTATATACACCCTTAAGTCCCATGCTGTTGGCGAATTTTTAGCGCTTACCAGTATTCTGATCTCTACCGTTGTATCTTTGCAGTTGGTAACCTGAAGTACATTTACCTGCTTGTCCCATAAATCGCAATTGATCAATAATCTGGTTAATTCATCCCGAAGGGCATCAAAAGAAATAGTATAATCGGTATAAATAAAAACAGAACCTAATATATCAGCACTCGTTCTGGTCCAGTTCTGAAAAGGTTTCTCGAGAAAATAAGTAGTAGGTAAAACCAAACGTCTTTTATCCCATATCCTGACTACAATATAAGTTAGATTAATCTCTTCAATCCAACCCCATTCATTCTCCACAACTACCGCATCGTCAACCCGAAAAGGCTGTGTAATAGCAATCTGAATTCCTGCCAGTAGGGCGCCAACTATCTTCTGTGCCGATAAACCAATGATAATTCCGACCACACCCGCAGAGGCAAAAATACCGACTCCAATCTTTCTTATACTTTCAATGGAGATGAGAATTAAACCAACTGCCGTCAATATTATTATAAATACAATTACTTTTTCCAATAAATTAATTTGGGTATGTAATTTTCTGGATTTCAGATTATCTTCCTTGGTAATGTCATATCGTTTAAGTAAGCGGTTTTTGCTTATATGCACCATTTCAATGAGCATATATGAAATGCAAGCCACAATAAGACTGTTTTGAATAGTAGAGATAAAGTCTTCGCTTACATTGCTTGATAAATGAAAATCAGGAAATAAACGCTTAAAAATGATCAGAAAAATCAGGAAAAGTGCACTAATGCATAAACGGAATAATTTTCTCATATCATTATGTTTTATAAGTAGCTTTTTCAGGATAAATAACACCAGATCGCTGATGCTCTTATGTGGCTACTGCCACCTGACCAGGCATGGTGTAAAATACTATAATTTACAGTAAAGAAGTTGAAAATGAAGGAATATACAAAATATTGACAATGCATTTATTCTGTTTAAAATTTTTGTCTTTAGAAAATATGCCTTGTCCGGAAGCTGCCGGACAGGAACTCGCATTAACTTTTTTGATTATCCTCCTCCCGCTTAAGCGGGATGCGTTG
>JBFHEL010000385.1:0-3809 GCA_041584155.1 Saccharicrinis sp. | reverse complement strand
CACGAGGACTACATAAAGTTGCACGAGAACTGCATTATATTGCACGAGAAGCGAAAAATATCCTCCGAGAAGGGGTAAAAACCTCCGGGGGATAGTAAAATAAAGGTTTTTTGTTGAGTTCTGGCTATCCTGTAATTTGCTTTTAATACAGGCATTATATCAATTTAGTAATAAAATGAATCTAACCTGTGTTTTAAATTAAAATTCTCAGGCTGTTTATTAATGTAAAAACACATAGTTTACCATGACTACTTCAAAGGGAGTACTAATCTGATTAATTTAATGCTTAGGGCATCAATCAATGGGTATTATTAATAATTTCATTTTCTTTGTAGTATTAAATTTTACTCCCAATAAACCTTTTGCATAAAATGAAGAAATCAGTTATCCCTGTCGATCTGAAATGTGTTATATTTGATATGGATGGAGTTCTCTATGACTCCATGAAAAATCATGAATCAACCTGGATTGGTTGTATGAAGACGGTGGGGATCGATTTTCCTGCAGAAGAAGCCTATTTACAGGAAGGAAGCCCGGGGTATGAAACCATTGCATATGCCTTTAGAAAATATTTAAACAAAGAGGCTACTCAGCAAGATAAGGAAACTATTTACAATGAGAAGGTTCGTTTGATGTCGTTGGTCCCTAAGGCTGAAAAAATGCCTATGATGGCTGAATTAATTGATTTTTTAAGGCAGAAAGGATTGGCCATATGGGTAGTTACAGGCTCAAAGCAGCCTACGCTGCTGGATAAATTGGGTGATGATTTTGGGATTGATCCTCAGCAGATTATCAGTGCCAAAGATGTGCGAAAAGGGAAGCCTAATCCCGAACCCTATCTGAAAGCAGTTGCAGGTTCAGGCTTTAAGGCCGAAGAGTGTTTGGTGGTAGAAAATGCACCTTTGGGGGTGAGAGCTGCCAAAGCTGCCGGAATTAATACTATAGCTGTAAATACCGGGGTATTAGAGGATGACGTTTTGGCTAAGGAAGGGGCTGATATTGTATTGCCAGATACAACAAGCCTGTACCCTTATGTAAAATCATATTTTGTCAGTTAGTTGCAGGTTTGTATTAATTCATTAAATTTGAATGATTTGTTAAAATTGTTTAAATTGTGAATACTAAGCTGGTCTGTACTTTTCTTATATTTCTTTGTCTTCAGCAAGTCAAGGTTAATGTTTTTGCACAAAAGAGTGCAGATAATAAGCTGGAGGGATATTCTAAGTCATGGGATTTTTCCAGGCAACGGATTATTGTTTTAAATGCATATCATCAAAACTACCAGTGGACAGATCAATTAATGGATGGGGTTTTTCTGGAGCTTGGCGATAAGGATAAATATGAACTTTATATAGAGTATATGGATACCAAAAGGTGTTCCGATTCTACTTATTATCAACAATTAAAAGAAATTTATCTTCATAAATACCGGGGAGTAAAAGTAGATGGTGTGTTGGCCTGCGATGATAACGCCCTAAATTTTATGCTGCAAAATGGAGATGATGTTTTTCCTGATGTGCCTGTTTCTTTTTGTGGAATAGTGGGGTTTGATCCTTTGCTTTTAAAAGGGCATGATTTATACACAGGTGTTTATGAGGGCTATGATGTGGCTGCTAACCTGGAGTTTATTATGGCTGTGCACCCTCAAACAAATCATATCGTATTTATCTCTGATTCTACTTCCTCAGGTAAGGGTTTGGTTGCAAAAGCCAAAGAGGTACATCATCAATTTAAAGATAAACTGGAGTTCGAATATTTAATTCATCAGCACCCGGATAGCTTAAAAAATAGATTGTCTGCCTTGTCGGAGAATACCGTAGTGATATGGTGTATGTATGTTCGAATGCCTAACGGAAGCTTTATTTCAACAGAGCAGAGTATCGATTTTGTGACTTCATGTACTCATCTGCCGGTATATTGTCTTTGGGATGTTGTTGGTCAAGGGGTAGTTGGAGGAAATATTACTCCTCCTTTTTTTCAGGGGGCTGAATCTGCAAAAATATTAAAACGGATTTTAAATGGAGAACATCCATCGGATATTGAAATAACAGAAGGGCATTTGTGTTTTAAATTTGACTATAATCAGTTAGTGAAATATGAAATAGACCTTGCTGATTTACCCAATGACAGCCTTGTTATTAATCGTCCTACTTCATTTTGGAATAAGTATTATCTTCAAATATTAGGGGTTTTATTGTTATTGGTTACTTTATTGATTTTGGTTTTTACCTTAATATTTCTTTATAGAAAGAGCAGGAAGGCAGAGGGTGAGGTGAAGGAAAAAAATACAGAATTAGAAGGTTTAAGTTCGCACTTAAAGTTAGTAAATCAAGAGCTTAAGGTATCAAAATCAAAAGCGGAAGAAAGTGATAAACTAAAAACGGCATTTTTAGCTAATCTGAGCCATGAAATTCGCACGCCAATGAATGGGATTATGGGTTTTGCTGATTTATTGAGAGGTGAAGATGTTACCAGGCAGGAACAAATGGATTACCTGGGTCTGATTGAGTCGAGCGGACAAAGGATGCTTGTGCTGATTGATGATTTGGTTAATGTATCTAAAATAGAGTCGGGTACATTGGAATTGGTGGAGTCTGAATTTGAAATAAGTACTTTACTGAAATCCATATTTCTGTTCTTTGAAAAACAGGTTAAAGCAAAGGGCTTAACTTTCAGGTTAAAGCACGATTCTGATGGTGTCATGGTAAGGATGGATAGGACTAAACTCGAACAGATATACTATAATTTAATAAGAAATGCCTTAAAATTTACCCCTCAGGGAAGTATAGAATTTGGGTATTGTAAAAATCATGATAATATAGGGTTTTATGTAAAAGATACAGGCATTGGTATTCCTAAAGAGAAGCAGGATATCATATTTGAAAGGTTTATTCAGGTAAATGACAATAACAACACTTCGAAGGAAGGGGTGGGGTTGGGGTTAGCCATAGTAAAAGAGTTTGTTGACTTAATGGGAGGCAGCATTCGGGTTGATTCCGATGAGGATAAAGGAAGTATGTTTGTTTTTAATATTCCTGTAAAGGAAATTGCGTATACTGCCGCAATCAATTAAAATTATTTTTAAAACCGATAACTAAGCTCAAAAAGTAACTCTCTTTCCCGCAGGGAATAAGCATTTTTAATCAATGAAATATCACTGGTGTAGTATTGGGTTAATGTTTCAGCATTAAAAATATTACGTAATTGTAATTTGTAATTGAATTTACTTTTATGGGGTTTGTAACTGCATGCAAAATCACCAAAATAGCTTTCTATTTCTGACGAACCATAGCTTATGCTATTATATTCGTAGTTTAGGTTAAACCATAGTTGCATATTGGGGTAGTAGAATATGCTGGCAGTATGTTCGTTTTTGAAATATTCAGATGTGGATTGCGAAGTAGTTTGTTGTGTGGCTACATACTTATAATTGTATTTAATTAAAAACTTATTCCATGCTCCACAGCTAAAATCAAATCCGGCATTGGTTACATTGGCGTGAGTGCTGTACAGTGCATCGTTAAGCATATACTGGTAATCGCTATAGGTATAGCCTGAACTGATCTGTATTGTTGTTTGCCATTTTGATAAAAAATAACTTATCGTTCCATTTGTATTGTGTATTTCCTTGTTGTTGTTGAGATATACTGACTCCGACTGCCAAATATAGTCACCTAAACTTATTTGGTTTGATATAATGTCTTTACAATATAATTGGTATTTATAACTGGCATTGGCCAACCATCCTGATAGCGGATTTTTGTATTCCAATTTGCTGGTAAGGTTAATGTTTTCGTTTTGGTTTAAGT
>JBFHEL010000384.1:0-3823 GCA_041584155.1 Saccharicrinis sp. | reverse complement strand
AATGGCGTTTCAATGGTAACACTGTATTATATACGTCGATTCCTGAAATTCTGGACTACACAGTTTGCAAATACAATAAATAGTGAAATATTAATATCAGAGGAGGTTGCTGATTTATTAGAGGCCATTCAAAAGCTGTTCGTAAGCAAAAAGAGTGTGCTTAAATCGGGTTTCTCAGATCAGGAGAGAAGAAATTTCGCTGATGTCCTGGGAAGAGCAGGAGAAAAATATAGAAACAGCATATACACTAATGGATTCTCTGGTGAGAAGAAGCGTATTCAAGCTGACCAGCTGGCTGATTTTGCCAATATAGCACTGGAGTATATGGATCAGTCTATTGAAAAAAACCGCCGTGAGGATGGGCTGTATCACTCGTATAATCTGATATCTTTTGGCGAGGATACCGTATCTATACGCTACCTGTATGAAATGCTCGAAGGGCAGGTGGCTGTATTAAGTGCCGCTTACCTTAATGCAGAACAAAGCTTATCAGTATTAGACGCATTAAAAGCCAGTGCATTGTTCCGCGCTGATCAATATAGTTACATTCTTTATCCCGACAGACAGCTGGCACGCTTTGAGGATAAAAATAATATTCCATCTGATAAAGTTAAGGCTTCTAAATTATTGAGCCAGTTGTTGGCCGATGGCAATACCACTATCTTAAAGCAAGATCAGTCAGGTGCACATCATTTCAACGGAGCTTTTCGAAATGGCGATGTATTAAAGGCAGCTCTTGAGGGACTGGATGAAACAAAATATGGCGATTTGGTGAAAGGTGATATACAAAATGTATTAAATATTTATGAAGAGATGTTCGATCATCAGTCTTTTACTGGTCGTTCAGGTACTTTCTATGGATACGAAGGATTGGGTAGCATATACTGGCATATGGTTTCAAAACTGTTGCTGGCAACTCAGGAAAGTTATTTTGCTGGCATTAACCAGGGAGCTAATGAGGAAATATTAGGTAGGTTAAAGGATCATTATTACGAGATTAAAGCCGGTATTGGCGTTTATAAATCTCCTGCATTATATGGTGCCTTCCCAACCGATGCTTATTCTCATACTCCAGGAGGTGCAGGTGCAAAACAACCGGGTATGACAGGTCAGGTGAAAGAAGATGTGATTTCACGTATCGCAGAATTAGGTGTGCAGGTAATTAATGGAGAAATCTGTTTCAACACCTCTCTTTTAAATCATAACGACATATTGGCCGGAGAAAGCACATTTGAATATTATGATTTAGCGAATACTAAAAATAAAATGGCCTTGCAGCGTGGACAATTGGCATTTACTTTCTGTAAGGTTCCTGTAGTGTATACTTCAGGAAATAAACAACAGATTGTAATTGCCTTTAGCAACGGTGAATCTAAGGTGATAGAAGGAAAAGTAATTGATAAGCAGATAAGTACATTAATCTTCAATCGTACCAATGAAGTACTGAAGATTGAAGTAGTGTTGGCTAAGTAAAAAAACTATTTAAGTAAATCTATGTGTCCTGGCTATAGCTCTCCGCATTTTTTGCGGAGAGTGCCATGATAAAAACAGGAAAGATCTTTTTTTAATCGAAGGATGAATTTGTATAGGAGTGCATGTTTCGGTTATTTCCCAAAAAAGATCAACACCTTAAAAATGAATTAAAAACTATAATAAAGAATCCTTATGTCAGCAAGAAAGGAATATGTAATGTCCCTGGACAGAACAAATTTTTCCGGAATAAATCAGGATGATTTATTATCCATGTATAAAAAATTATTGAGTCAGGGAATACACGGTTTGTGTTTTAGTCCTTATGAAGAAGGTATTGAAATGTTTTATTTCCGGTCATTTGATGAAGCATGGAAAGGATCTCCTGAACCCAATGAGCCTGAAAAACATTGGGGTTTGTTCACCGTAGACCGAAAACCCAAAAAGGTGAAGCAAGGTCTTTTTCATCAATGTAAATAATTTAAGGATATGAATTTAACATTAAATAAACTTCTGCAAAAACTAGCACTATTAGTGCTTGCTCTTAGCTTATTTAGCTGTGCAGACCAAGGCAAATCAAAAGCAAATGAGGCGATGAGCTCAGTTTCAGATCAAACAAAAACTCTGTCTTTGCCATCTAACGATAATTTGTTGGCAGGTGTTTCAACAGCTGTTTGCTACTCCGGTTTCAGAAGTGGTCAGCATCCCGATAGGGGTAATGGCGCCGTTAATCCTTCTTATGATCAGGTATTGGAAGATCTGACCATCCTGGCAAAGGATAATCGCTTTGAGTTGATTCGTTTATACGATTGTGGTGTTAACTCCGAAATGGTGTTAAAGGTTATTCAGGAGAATAAGATTCCTATTAAAGTATTATTGGGAATATGGCTTGATGCAGAATTGAGTGCACATCAAACATGCTCCTGGCTTACTGAACCAATTCCTCAGGATGAACTGGATGAAAATAAAAAGAAAAATATTCAACAAATAGAAAAGGGTATAGAGCTGGCTAATCAATATCCGGATATTGTGTGTGCCGTAAATGTGGGTAATGAATGTTTGGTAGAATGGAATGACCACAAAGTAGCCGTGGATACAATAATTTCCTATGTCATGCAGGTGAGCAGTAAGATTCAACAACCGCTTACCGTAGCCGATAATTATAAATGGTGGGCCGAACAAGGTACTGAACTGGCTAAAGTAGTTGATTTTGTATCTATTCATGTGTACCCCGCATGGGAAGGTAAAGATATTGAGGAGGCAATAAGTTATACCATCAATAATGTAGAGGAAGTGAGACAGGCATTACCCGATAGTAAAATAGTTATTACCGAAGCGGGATGGGCTACTGTGGCCTCTGAATTTGGTGAAAGAGCCAGCGAAGCTAAGCAAGAAAAATATTATCATGAATTGATGAGTTGGTCTGCAAAACAGCATATCACTACTTTCTTTTTCGAAGCCTTTGATGAGGATTGGAAAGGAAACCCGGATAATGCTCTGGGAGCCGAAAAGCATTGGGGAATATTTACCGTTGATCGCAAACCTAAACAGGTGATGCAAAAGTATTACCCAGAACTATTGTAGTAAGAAAGAAATGATTCAGCTGGGCAAGAAGTGCAGATGCCTCGCACAATTGATAAATAGATAAGGAGTAATAAGATTGTTGATTTTAAAACAAACCAATAGCAAGAAGACTTTTATTGAAAAAAGGATAGGAGAAACAAGAGATAATAAATTAATCTAAGAAAAAAATATACGTATGGCTCACACTATTACAGCAAAAGAAGATATAGTCCCTTTTGGACAAAAAATAGCATTTGGCTCCGGGCATTTAGCCAATCAATTATTTCCGGCTGCCTTGGGCGTTTTTATGGTAGTGTTGGTCATGTCTTTGGGAATGAATCCAATATTAGCGGGTCTTCTGGGAGCCTTGCCTCGTTTGATAGATGCTTTAACAGATCCGATTATGGGTTTTATATCCGATAATACAAAATCAAAATGGGGAAGAAGAAAACCTTATATTTTTCTGGGAAGTATAATCTCAGGGGTGTCATTTATGATCATGTGGCAATTAAACCCACAGAACACTGAACTATATAATTTCTTTTACTTCCTGATAGTATCCGTTTTCTTTTATATTGGATATACCATTTTTGCCACTCCTTTAATTGGTTTGGGATACGAGATGACTCCGGATTATAATGAAAGAACCCGTCTGATGGCTGTTTCTCAGTTTATGGGACAGATAGCCTGGATGGTGGCCCCTTGGTTTTGGGTGATTATTTATAATCAGTCGATATTTGATTCAGCTCCGGAAGGTGCTCGTATTATGTCTGTGTGGGTAGGTGGATTT
>JBFHEL010000383.1:0-3856 GCA_041584155.1 Saccharicrinis sp. | reverse complement strand
TATGCGCATGCCCACCCCTTTCGGCGCCTGAAGGTATATCATAAGTAAAATATATCCGTTTGATATTAAATGGTAAAGAAACATCCGATTCAACAGCTGATAAAGACCCTTTATGGGAACTTATTTTCTTAATATCAATAATTTGACAAAGCTCTGCTTTAGCCATTCATGTGCTTTTTAAATAAATTGAAATACGAAACATAATCTCGCATATATTCACAATCTTCGTACTTTGTATCACTAACAACCAAACAGATGCTATTGGACAAGAAGTTTGAAAATTTTCGCCATGTAAAAGCAGGAATTAACAAACCGCAATGAACATTACTTAACTCAAAATTTCGGCGCTCCTCTCCCCTGATGGTTTCCACATTAAAACCGCCCGATAAGGGCAAAACAAATTCTGTAGTATTTGTAAAAGCATGGGCTCCCCGGTCCTCTCCTCCCGGAACATCATAAATCCAGTAGGCACGCTGTATTTTAAAAGGCACATGATTATTCTCTTCCAGAAAACTGAGGTTACCTCTAAGGTCCTTAATTTTGGGCAGCTCTATAATTTTAATTTCATTATTCATAGGCGAACCATCACATATTCATGACAAGCAAATAGAGTAAAAAATATAAACTGTTTATCTGGTGTTCTCGTTTTAAAAAAATATATTTCATTCATTTACAGAAGCCCACTATTATACCTTACTAATATCTATTAAAGTTACTAATAATTATGCTGATGGTACAAGAGCAGTTCAGTTTTAGACAAACAGGTTATTAAATAAGTTACCCCAAGCACTAATGCATAAAAACTCTCCTTTTGATCCGGCATTCCCGGCAGCACACATCAAGTGATTACGAGCTATTTTGATACGGGAACGACTGTATATCCTTTTTCTTTCAGCAATTGAAGCCATCCTTCCTTCCCTCCAAGATGACCTGCCCCCACGGCAAAGAATGTTGATTTCTCCTTAGCAATAGTATCAAATTTAGCTGCCCATTCCTTATTTCGCTTGTTAATCATAGCATCAACATAGTTATCCATACTCCACTCGCTGTCCTCCATTAACTTTAATAAGCCTTCAATATCCTCCTGTTTATATACAGCTACTAAATCCTGAAATTCACTCAAGGCCTTATCTTCCTGCCTCATCATATCAGCAATAATTTCATATTGCTCATCAAGAGGAATCTGATCAAAAATACCCATTTGATATTCAATAGTCTCTAGGCCGTACACCTCTTTATTTTGTTCTTTAGCCATATTTGCAAATATGGTTTCAAAGGAGATGGGTTGGCAAGAAAGCATAGACATGTAGCTCATAGAAAGTAACATAATAGGTTTCATACTTTGCAGCTGAGCCATTCCTGCCCCTATTTTACTTTTAAATTTCGCATCTAAAAGCTGATATTCCTCGTCGGTAAGATAATCTTTGGCTGTTTTTCCATTGGTAAGCATAGCCATCCCCATCATTTGTTGCATCATGTGTGGGTCGTCAAAATCTATTTCCAGATAAATCTGACTCACACTGGCAAAGGCATCCTTAATTTCATCACGCATACTATAATCCTGGGGGCAAATGAGATGGATAGTGCCAAAGATATACGAAGGTTCTTTTATTCCATTTCCTGAGACTTTCCATAATAAGGAAGTATCCTGAGCGATTGAACCAAAAACAATGACAATAAAGAAGACACAAGTGATTAATAATTTTTTCATACAGGTTATTTTTTTTAAACTACCCAAATGTATAAAAATTATCTTTCTCTTCTTTCTCCCACAATCATTAATGCTTCTTCGCGAATAATTGCAGGCAGGTGTACTTGTCGTAGCTGCATACTCTTCATCCATCCCGCCACTTCGCGCTCCTCAAGTGTATACAACACATCGCGAAACTCTTCAATAGCCTCATCCGAATATTCATCAGCCGCTATTCCTGTAAACCGATCCAATTCTTCGTCGTTGTAATATTCAATATTGTCATTTGAACTTAAAAGACTGTCAGACTCACAAACTTCATGTGCTCCACAACAATCATCCGGGATGTCTCTGACTTGCTCTTCAGTCTCTTCTGTTCCTTTTGGTTTATTGGAAACGAACCAAGCCACAAACAAGGCTAAGAATATGAGTAGAATTATATAAATCATGCCACAAAATTATAAAAAAAGTGTTGTTCCAATGATCATATGCTCTTAATTAATCTTAACTTTTGCCTATAAAAAATAAGTACATCCAAACCTTAACATAAAATATGTGAATTTGAACAAACAATAAAAACTAATCATAACAAAAATCAGTAATTTAAATAATCAACAGGTAAGTAGCCCGCATAATTATTTTCTCAACCTGGCCAATGAGTAAACAACAAGCATCCATCAGGTTATAAAGAAGCCTCCCCGCAATTGATGTAAACTGAAATGCTACATCAGGAATTTACCAAAATAAGATACCTGTGTTGTTGAAATTAAAAACAATAATTACTTATATTCGAAACAAAATAAATATGATGCGTAAAACCTTCAAAAGGTAAATAATAAATCTCGCACGCCGGGAACAAGCGATCATATAAACTAACAATATATCATCCTATGAAGAATTTTATTAGCAAGCTACTAAAAACAGTAGGCATTTTTATTCTTAGATATGGTTTAGGAATAGTTATTATTTGGCTAGGATTTTTGAAATTTAAAAACTCTGAAGCAGAGTACACGCATCAGTTAATATCAGGTGGTTATCTGTCGGGACTTTTAAGATACCTTACTCCTTATGCACTGAATCACATTATTGCTTATCTGCAAATTGTGATTGGCTTGTTTATAATGTTAAAACCTATTTCCCGGTCGCTTTCATTTTGGGGAGGGATAGGAGCCACTATCATGTTTTTATTTAGCATTTCTTTGTTATTAACTTCTCAGATAGTGTGGCTTTCAGGATATGGGTTTCCGGAATTATCCAAGATAGGACAAACATTGTTAAAAGATTTTATTTTATTTGGCGCAGCCGCATGGTGCGTGGGCGATAGTATATGAATGATATGAATGAAATTAAGAGAATTTGTGTTTTTTGTGCTTCCAGCACAAAAGTAGATCAACAATATATTGCAGAAGCTGAGAAATTAGGAGAGTATTTTGCAAAGAATAATATAGCCATGAACTATGGTGGAGGTGCTGTAGGCCTGATGGGTACTATTGCCAACAGTATGCTGAAACACAATGGCAAAGTAAGAGGCATTATACCCACGTTTATGGTGGAGGTAGAATGGGAACATAAAGGTGTTGAGGATATGTTGCATGTACAAACCATGGCCGAACGTAAACAACTATTGGTTAAAGACGTAGATGCGGTGGTTACCCTTCCGGGAAGCACAGGCACCTTAGAAGAATTATTTGAGGTATTATCAAATAAAAAGCTGGGACTTTTTACTAAACCCGTTATCTTACTAAACACCAATGGGTTTTTTAATCCTTTAATTGAGATGCTTCAGAAAATGGCCGATGAAAACTTTATGCGTAAAGAACACACCGAAATATTTACAGTAGTGGATAAAGCGGAAGATGTGCTGTCTGGCATAAAAGCATCCAGCCCATGGGGTCAGGATGCCTTTAATATTGCAGCTTTGTAAATCACAATTTTATTATTTTTGCACAAAGTTTAAAAAAGCATGGGCAGGGGCAACAATCAACAATCAACATACCAGGATACATCGGCAACGCAAGGTCAAACCATTATTTCAACCAAGAAAGATTCAATACAGCTTAATGTAAATAAGCCTGCAGTCATGGTGATTCCTGAAACGCCACGCCGTTTTCAGCCCGCTCCAATGGCGATAAAAAAGGCAACCCCAAATTTTACACCTTCTTCATC
>JBFHEL010000382.1:0-3871 GCA_041584155.1 Saccharicrinis sp. | reverse complement strand
GTCGGATCCTCTCCTTTGCCTAATCCTTCGCTGGAAGCCTGGTATAGCAATGGAATCAGATTCCCTGCCTTTTTAACGGCCTCAAGCTGCAACGACAAAAAGAGGCTATTATACAACTGATATTTCAGTTCTATTTCCTCTTCGTAAGCTTTTACAATTTGACTGTTCATAAATACTGAATAAAAAATTAAAGACAAAAGATAACAGAGTTTAATGAAAAAACAAAGTATACATTACTTCTAAATATCAAATACAATATCCCTGATGAAATATTTGACATGCTCTTAAAATCAAATGACAATATATTAAGAATTATATCTTGCAAAGAAAACTAAGCAATACCCCATTTTTGCCATATCATAAAAAAACATATCCATGCAAAACCTTGAGTGCGATGAATATCTTTCTTAGCATCTAAATTAAGGTAAGGCTAATCAAATAAAGCGACAAAAGTGCCTATAATAAAAAAGGATACCTGCTAACAAGTATCCTTTTAATTCTATCTGTCTTATGAATACTTACTTATTTCTACTCCAGCTATCTTTTAAAGGAACAGTTCTGTTAAAGATAAGTTTATCTGCTGTAGAATCCTTATCTACACAAAAATACCCTACCCTTTGAAACTGAAACCCTTCCAATGGCTTAGCCAGTGCTAAGGAATTTTCGACCTTAGCCATCACTATCTTTAATGATTCAGGATTAATAAAATCAAGGTGATCAGCATCCTTTTGAGCAGCAGGAGCTTCATGATTATATAACCTGTCATACATTCTTATTTCTGCATCTACCGCACTATTAACCGATACCCAATGCAATATTCCTTTAATTTTACGGGTTACTGTGGTTGCTCCTGATTTGGTTTCAGGATCGTAAGTGCAATAAATTTCCTCTATCTCACCCGTAACTTCATTCTTCTTGAAATCGGTACAGGTAACGGCATAGGCTCCTTTTAAGCGCACTTCTCTTCCCGGCCCCAGGCGAAAGAATTTCTTAGGAGGTTCCTCCATAAAGTCATCGCGCTCAATATATACTTCGCGAGCAAAAGGCAATTGTCGAGAGCCCATAGACTCATCTTCGGGGTTATTGATCACCTCAACCATCTCCTGCTGTCCTTCAGGATAATTGGTGATAATCAATTTAACGGGGTCAATAACCGCATTTACACGTGCTGCTCTCTTATTTAAATCCTCACGAATACAGCTTTCCAATAAAGCTACATCAGTGATACTATCTCTGTTGGTAACCCCAACCTTATCGGCAAAATGTCTGATAGACTCCGGAGTATACCCTCTTCGTCGTAACCCTGATACCGTAGGCATACGAGGATCATCCCAACCTGACACAACACCTTTTTCTACCAATTCAAGGAGTTTACGCTTACTCATCACGGTATAATTCAGGTTTAAGCGCGCGAACTCTATCTGACGTGGTCTCACCTTTTGTTCCAGCTCCTGATCTCCTTCAATAACCTGATCTAAAAACCAATCATACAAAGGACGGTGAACCTGGAATTCCAGAGTACAAATAGAATGGGTGATCCCTTCAATAAAATCTTCCTGCCCATGGGCGAAATCATAAATTGGATAAATACACCATTTATCACCGGTTCGGTGATGACTTCTATGGATGATACGATACATAAATGGATCGCGCATGTGCATATTCGGTGAGGCCATATCAATTTTAGCTCTCAATACCTTTTCCCCGGCAGCAAACTCACCCTTTCTCATTCGCTCAAACAAATCCAGATTTTCATCTACTGAACGATTACGATACGGGCTTTCCTTTCCGGGTACCGTTGGCGTTCCCTTTTGCGAGGCAATTTCCTCTGCACTTTGATCATCTACATAAGCCTTTCCCTTTGTAATTAACTTGATGGCCCACTCATATAACTGATCAAAATAATCGGAAGCATATTTAACATTTCCTTCCCAGGAAAAACCAAGCCATTTTACATCCTCCTGAATACTATCTACGTATTCAACATCCTCTTTAACCGGATTTGTATCATCAAAGCGGAGATTACATCCTCCCCCATATTTTTGAGCCAAACTAAAGTTTAAACAAATGGACTTCGCATGTCCTATATGCAGATAACCATTGGGTTCAGGTGGGAAACGAGTTAATACCGCCCCCTCATTTTTATTCTCTGCAAGATCTTTATCTATTTCCTGATGGATAAAATTAGATTTCACCGCCTCTGATGTGCTTGCTAAGTTGTCTTTGCTCATAGGTAATTTTAAGACTTAATAAGATACTAAATATATAGGTTAAAAATGAAACAAGAACTGCTATCCCATCTCATATTTTAAACTAACAACATATATTTTAATGATGAACCGCCCACAAATTTATACATAGGAACAGTTTTAATTTAAAACTTACAAAAATAAAGCTTTTGAATATACCTAACCACTTTTTTAATGTTAATAATGAAGAAATTTTACCCTTAATCGTAACATTTTCTTTTCACTTATGCCTTTTGAATCTATTCTTATTAATAACTTCGCAACCTGAAAAGATAAAAAATTATGCAAAAAGGAATTATTGAGTTGGAAGAAATGGAGTTTTATGCTTACCATGGTTGTTTTAAAGAAGAGCAAGTGGTGGGTAATCGCTTTATTGTAAACATCACTATAAAACTTGATGTGAAAAAACCCAGCCAAAGTGATCAGATTAAGGATGCCCTGAACTACGTTAGCGTATATGAACTGGCTAAAAAAGAAATGCAACAAAATTCACACCTGCTGGAACACCTTACTGAACGCATTTTAAATGCCATTCATTTACAATTTGATTATGTAGATTGGGTACGAGTGAAAGTGTCAAAAATGAATCCACCCATGGGAGGACAGATGAAAGCGGTAAGTATAACAATGGAAAGATAATCTTCCTTAAACACCTGATCAAGGATCATTTTCGGTAGCCTGAGTGTTTCGGGCAATAGCAATTCTGATGAGATCACTTCTGTTTCAGTAGCTTCTATTTTACAACGCAAAAAATCTCTTTTAAATACAAAAGTTTATTTGCAGGATAAGAAAATAATTGCTTATTTTGCAAGCCGAATCAAAAGGGTTCCTTGGCCGAGTGGCTTAGGCACTGGTCTGCAAAACCAGGTACGGCGGTTCGAATCCGCCAGGAACCTCATTAAAGCTCTCGATTTTTTAGAAGAAAATCGAGAGCTTTTCGTTTTATACAGAGATTTGTTTTTTTCAAACTTAAGGAAACAATATAGTTGTTTACCTGTTATAGATCAACCTACTACCTAAATAAAGATGACTAAAAAAATACCCGATTAAAGAATATATTAAGATAAAGAGACATGGACGGAAGAGAAAGAAAAAACATTAAGAAAGGAACAAAAGTCGCCATTCTTCAAAAACAGGACGAGCGTTCAGGAAATTTAACTCATGGCGTTGTACAGGAAATTACAGATGAAGTAGCTTTTCATCTGAAAGGAATTGAATGCAAATTGAAAACCGGTCAAGTCGGTAGAGTAAAACTGATTAAATTGTAATTCCTACTCAGAGAAAAACAAAAACTCCCAATTTTCATTTTGAAGGTTGGGAGTTTTTGTTTTATACATTTACTGATCATTGAAATTATACCAATTGTACTATGAAGTTAGCGTTAAATAATTTTAGAGATTTTAAGTTTATACAAGGCATAAAAATGAGGCATAACCTGTCCCGCCAAAGCGGGAGCCTAAGTTCTGTTGAGTTTTTATAACGCAGAATAAGCTTAAAAGAATGAAATTATAGCGCTCACTTCATGGTATTATTATAAATAATACGAGGCACAGGCCTACTCTAACCCATATTGAATCTTTTTTAACCAACGAAAAACCTTTTTGAATGCGACATAGCGAGCG
>JBFHEL010000381.1:0-3913 GCA_041584155.1 Saccharicrinis sp. | reverse complement strand
CTGATGCAACCAAGAGCGATGAATGGAAACTAAATAATCCCGATATTGAATTGAATATGATTTCCTATTTGGGGTTTCCGGTAAACTGGCCGGATGGTGAAATATTTGGCACTGTGTGTTTATTGGATAATAAAGAAAATAAGTATAGTGCTGAAGTTGAAGATTTATTGCGACAGGCTAAACAACATCTTGAAAATGATCTTGAAATACTATTATTAAACAATGCCTTACAGGAGAAAAATATTCAGCTTCAACAATCCAATAATACAAAATCAAAGTTTCTTTCCTTGATTTCACACGACATTAGGGGCAGTGTCTCAACTATCAATGAATTTATTAAGATGATTGTCAATGATTTTGATAGCTATGATCGAGAACAATTAAAATTAATTCTTAGCTCCTTAGGTCATCATGCATCTTCGTCGTATGAGACGCTGGAAAATTTGCTTACCTGGTCTAAAAGTGATATTCTTCAAATAGAACCAGTTATTAAATCTATCGATATTATTGAAGTGTTTGAAAAGGTATTGTTTTATTTTGATCAGCCTATTCAAATGAAAAGACTGAGAATTACAAAATCATATGATTCTCAAAAAGTATATGTCAGAGCAGATGAAAATATGATTACCGTGATTATTCGGAATATTATTTCCAATGCTATAAAATATAATCATGAAAAGGGAGAGATAAAGCTTAGTGTTTCTCCTTGTGGTGAAAAATATGAATTAGTTATAGAAGATAACGGGATTGGAATGACTCAAAAAGCCATTGATAAGTTATTCAAATACAATGAAAGATATGAGAATGGGACAAAAGGGGAGTGTAGTGCAGGTATTGGATTAATTCTGATCAAAGAGTTTCTTGATAAAATGGATGCGCAAATATCGGTCAAGAGTGAACCAGGAAAAGGAAGTGCCTTTAAAATAGAAATACAAGGTTATCGGTAGTGTTTGTAAATATCTTAGCTTTTACGGATTAATTTCTATTGTATAATCAAATGCCCAATCGTTATTTCATCAGTATTATAGCAATATTTTAAATGGCGTATTTAATTTTAAAATAGTATAACAGCTTGCACCATAGTTTTTATGTTTTTTTATTGCAAAATAATTAACCAAAAACATAAAAACGCCGGTAATCTATTTAGTGTACCGGCGTTTTTTATAAGTTACAAATTCTGCTTATGCTGAGAATTGTTTATTACTGAAGTTTATTGCTGACAAAAGCTTTGGCTCTTTGAATGGCGCTGTCCAGACCCTGGGCGTTTTTACCTCCTGCAGTAGCAAAGAAAGGTTGTCCGCCTCCACCACCTTGAATCTCCCTGGAGCAGTCTCTAATTACTTCAACAGCATTTACTTTACCTGATTTTGCCAGCTCATCCGATGCGATCACAGCTATCTGTGGTTTGTTATTTACCTCAGATCCCAGTATAGCTACAAAGTCATTTAATTCTTTTTTAAGCTGGAAAGCCAGATCTTTTAGTTTATCTCCCAATATAGGATCTATCTGTGCAACAATTAGCTTAACTCCGTTAATGTCTTCTGCATCATCCAGCAGGCCTCGTTTTTTAATATTTAACAGGTCTTGCTTAATGCTTCCTAAATCCTTGTTTAATTTGTTGTTATCCGCCATTAAGGATTCAATGTTTTTCTGAAGATCACCCGATGATTTAAACATTTCCTGAATAGCCAGCATCAGATTATGTTGGCTTAAAATCATTTCTTCGGCTTTTTCACCAGTAATGGCTTCGATTCTTCTAATACCGGCAGAGATAGAAGCTTCGCTAAGTATTTTAAAGAAACCAATTTCGCCTGTGTATTTTACATGTGTTCCTCCACAAAGTTCAATGGAGTCTCCAAATTTGATGGCACGTACAATATCGCCATATTTTTCACCAAACAACATCATGGCACCCATTTCCTGTGCTTTACTAACAGGGATGTCACGTAGCTCCTCTAATGGAAAGTTTGCCCGTATTCTCCGGTTCACTATTTTCTCTACTTGTTCAATTTCCTCATGACTCATCTTTTGAAAATGAGCAAAGTCAAAGCGAAGGTAATCCGAGTGTACCAGCGAACCTTTTTGCTCCACATGGGTGCCTAAGACTTCCCTAAGGGCTTGATGTAACAGGTGCGTGGCTGTGTGGTTATTGGCGGTATTTTGTCGTTTATTTGCCGCTACAAATGCTTTAAATGTAGCACTTAGGTTTTTAGGGAGCTTTTTTACCAGATGAACAATCAGGTTGTTCTCTTTTTTGGTGTCAACTATTGTTATTTTCTCTTCTCCGTTATCAATATATCCGGTGTCACCAACCTGACCACCGCTTTCGGCATAGAAAGGGCTGATATTGAAAACCAGTTGAAATAAAGATTCGTTTTTGGCCGTAATTTTTCGGTAACGTGTTATTTTGATGTCACTCTCCAGATAATCGTAGCCAATAAATTCTTCCACATCATCTTCCAGTAGTGTTACCCAGTCTTCTGTTTCAATAGCTGTGGCACTACGTGCACGTTGTTTTTGAGCATCCATCTCAGCTTCAAATTCCCTTCGGTTTACCACTAAATCATTTTCTTTTAAAATCAACTCAGTTAAGTCCAGTGGAAACCCATAGGTATCGTATAATTCAAAAGCCACCTTGCCCGGAACTACCTTATAGTTTCCTGTTTTGGTTTCTTTCATGATTTTATCAAGCATAGAGATGCCTGTAGCCAGCGTGCGTAAAAAAGATTCTTCTTCTTCCTTGATGACCTTGGTAATAAGTTCCTGTTGTTTTGTTAACTCAGGATAGGCATCTCCCATTGAGTTAATTAAAGCAGGTAATAATTTATACATAAACGATTGTCGTTGGTTAAGGAAAGTGTATCCGTAACGAACGGCTCTTCGTAAAATTCTGCGAATAACATATCCTGCCTTGTTATTGGAAGGCAACTGTCCGTCTGTAATAGAAAAGGCTATAGTTCTAATGTGATCGGCAATCACGCGCATGGCAATATCCTTATCCTTATCATCTCCATATTGGCTGTTTGTTACTTTACCTATTTGTTCAATGATAGGGGTAAAAACATCCGTGTCATAATTCGATTTCTTGCCTTGTAAAGCCATACATAAACGCTCAAAACCCATCCCTGTATCCACATGTTTTTGTGGAAGAGGTTCTAAATCTCCGTTGGCTTTACGGTTATACTGAATAAATACCAGGTTCCATATTTCAATAACCTGTGGATGATCCATATTCACAAGACTATGTCCTGGTTTATGTGCTATTTCTTCTTCCGAGCGAAGGTCTATATGAACTTCCGAGCAAGGACCGCAGGGGCCCATGTCTCCCATTTCCCAGAAATTATCCTTACGGTTTCCGTTGATAATCCTGTCTTCAGGTAAATATTGTTTCCAAAAGTCATAGGCTTCTAAATCTTTTTCCAGCCCCATTTCTTTGTCACCCTCAAATACAGTAGCATATAACCGTGACTTGTCTAATTTTAATACTTCGGTCAGATATTCCCATGCCCAGTTAATGGCTTCTTTTTTAAAGTAATCGCCAAAAGACCAGTTGCCTAACATTTCAAACATAGTGTGATGATAGGTGTCGTGTCCCACTTCCTCCAGGTCATTGTGCTTACCCGAAACACGCAAACATTTTTGCGAATTGGCTACTCTGGATGAAGAAGGTTTGCTATTACCAAGGAAAATATCTTTGAACTGGTTCATTCCAGCATTAGTAAACATAAGGGTTGGGTCATTCTTTACCACCATAGGTGCTGATGGAACTATTTGATGTTGTTTTGACTTAAAAAACGCCCAAAAACTTTTTCTTACCTCCGAAGCATTCATATTTATAAAATTATCGTTAATTTATGCGATTATTAGGAAGTTGCAAAGGTAGATTATTTCACTAATTTTGCACTGATTTAAT
>JBFHEL010000380.1:0-3921 GCA_041584155.1 Saccharicrinis sp. | reverse complement strand
TATGTAGATTATGGCAGTGAGAGTAGTGTGATGAGTTATGCCTTATCCTATATTGGCGTAAGCAGTGATATAGCGGTAAGTACAGGCTCTGATTTTTATCTGTCAACCGATGGCAGTACCTGGTCACAGGATCTGACTATCGCTGTTACCGAAGATGGAAGTACTGATATAATGGTTAAATATATACCTTCAGAGGATTATACCATAGGACCGGCATCAGAAATAGAACACAGAACAGATGATGCTGCCACCTATCAGATTGCCTTATCCGCAAACGGAACCATTGTACAACAGGATGCCGATACCTTAGATAAAGACCTTACCCTGGATATTGTTACCTGGAATCTGGAGTGGTTCGGTTCCCCTTCTAATTCAAGCAGTGCATCCAGTTATACTGCACAGTTGGAATATGTAAGTGAAAAGATAGTGGAATTGGATGCTGATATTTATGCCTTGCAGGAGCTGGTGTCGGATGATGTAAATGGCGATTTTTTTGAACCTCTTCTGGAAGCAATAAATGAGCTTGCCGGAGAAAATCAATACCAGGGTGCGCTGTCAGAATATTACAGTTTTTATTTTATCAGTGCTTCTTCCGATTATCCGGCTCAGCGGACTTGCTTTATCTATAATACCAGCTCCATCAGTAATATTGAGTCATTCTCTATGTTTGATGATGTATACAATGGCAGTTCAACCTCCTCCATTGAAGGATATACAGGCACAGCCTCTACTTTTTGGGTTAGCGGACGCTTACCACAATTTATGCAGGTTATTGCCACGGTTAATGGTGAAAGCGATGTGATTGATATGATTAATATTCATGCCAAATGTTGTTCTGGTTATGAAGATCGACGCGAAGCAGATGCTACTTATTTATATGATCAGGTAGTCAGTGATTATTCAGATGATAATGTAATTATTTTAGGCGATTATAACGATGGGGTTACCGATGATGATCCTTATGCCACGTGGTACGAGAATGACAATGAAAACTTTATGCATGTAGCAGGTGAGGAGAGTGGGATAGATCATATTTCTCTGTCTAATGAATTATATACCGAATATTACTCATTGGCTAATGGAGAATACTCCGAGAGCGTTACCATCTCAGATCACGATCCGGTCATGATCAGGTTATTGCTTGATTCCGATAAGAGTTCGCAATTTATTACTCTTACTGATATAGATGATCAGATAGTGACCTCCAGTGTTCTGCTTAACGCAACGGTTTCTTCCGGTTTGACACCCGAATATAGGGTAGTAAGTGGAGAGGCAAGTCTGGACGATAACAATGAGCTTACATTTAGTGGCGGAGGAGAGGTTATTGTGCAGGCTATACAAACCGGTAATGATGATTATGCTCCTGCTTTTTCAAATCTGGTATCCTTTACCGTAAGTAAGTTGGCACAGAGCATCACCTTTGAACCTATTGATGATAAAATAGTAGGAGATGATGATTTTGAGTTAGTAGCCAGTGCCAGCTCAGGTTTGGATGTGAGCTTTGAAGTGGTGACAGGTGAGGTAAGTATTGATGGCTCTACAGTAAGCATTCTGGATGCCGGAGAAGTTACCATTAAAGCTGTTCAGGAAGGCGATGATACCTATGAGGCTGCTGAAGCTACACAAAGCTTTTTAATTGAAGATAAGAATGGAATAGAAGAGGATTTTGCAGAACAGGTGATTGTTTATCCTAACCCTGCTTCCAACTATGTGATTGTTGAATTACCTGATAATACGCTTAAAACACTTGAGCTGATTAGCTTAACAGGTGCTGTTGTTAAAACACAGCAGGCCTACAGTAAAGCAGAGATTTATGTGGGCAATTTGCCTTCCGGATTGTATTTTATTCAAATTACTTCAGGTGATATTACCATCGCCAAAAAAATTCAGGTTAAACGTTAAAACTGATCCTATCCGAAAACTAGTCCTTTGGATATTTCGGATAGGATTTTTTTCTTTTTTTTAAATATTCTTGCACTAACCGCAAACGGTTGAAATCTGAATAAGTCGTAATAACTCCCGGAATAGCCCTTAGGTAATGGTTTTGAGAGCTTATTGATATTGCTATCTTTGAGCTTGTTAAATCAAAATTTTTACAAATGCTAAAGAAAATCTTACCATTTTTTGCTGTTTTATTGCTTACGTCATCTTGTTTGCAAAAAACAGCATTGAAAACAGACAAAGAACCCGTTCCTTTTGTTTGGAGTAATGCTAATGTATATTTTTTACTCACCGACCGTTTTAATAACGGTGATACTACCAATGATATTCAATTTGAAAGAACCAAAGAAACAGGCAAGCTGCGCGGTTTTATGGGGGGTGACTTTAAAGGGATCATCGAAAAAATTAATGAGGGTTATTTTACCAACCTGGGTGTTAATGTGCTTTGGTTTTCTCCTATTGCGGAACAAATTCATGGTTCAGTGGACGAAGGTACTGGAAATACCTATGGATATCATGGTTATTGGGCTAAAGACTGGACACAAATAGATCCAAACTGGGGTACTGAAGAGGAATTTGCCGAATTGGTTGAAGCAGCCCACAGTAAAGGAATACGAATAGTAATGGACGTGGTGATTAACCATACTGGTCCTGTTACTGAAAAGGATCCTGTGTATGGTGATGACTGGGTGCGTACTTCTCCAACTTGTACCTATGATACCTATAAAAATACAGTTAGCTGTACGCTGGTTGAAAATCTCCCGGATATAAAAACAGAGAGCGATCAGGAGGTTGCTTTACCGGAAATGCTGATGGAAAAATGGGAGCAAGAAGGAAGACTGGAGCAGGAAATGGAAGAGTTGAATGCCTTTTTTGCGCAGACAGGATATCCTCGTGCCCCCCGTTTTTATATCATGAAATGGTTAACTGACTTTGTTAAAAAATACGGTGTGGATGGTTATCGTATTGATACCGCTAAACACACCGAAGAATCTATATGGTCAGAGCTGGATGCCTTGGCTAAAAAAGCTTTTGCCGAATGGAAAGCTGCTCATCCTGATCAGGTACTGGATGAGAATGCGTTTTATACAGTGGGAGAGGTCTATAATTATGGAATTTCCTCGGGCAGACAGTTTGATAATGGGGGTGTTAGGGTTGATTATTTTGCCAATGGTATGGATGCCCTAATAAATTTTGAGCTTAAATCGGAAGCAGATCAACCTTACGACTCTATATTTAGTAAGTATAGCGATCTTTTGGCGCAGGAACTCAAAGGTAAATCGGTATTAAATTATATGACTTCGCACGATGACTCGCATCCTTACGATAAGGACAGAGAAAAGGCATTCAGAGCTGCAAATGTACTGTTATTATGTCCTGGAGCCGCACAGATATATTATGGTGATGAAACCAACCGCAATCTTACTATCGAAGAAACTATAGGAGATGCCACCTTACGCTCCTTTATGAACTGGAACGATATTGAAAGCAATACTGTAGTCAACAACGTAGCTGCCAGGGATTTGCTGGTTCATTATCAAAAGCTGGGACAATTCAGAGCTCAGAATCCTTCTGTTGGAGCTGGTTTACATACCCAATTATCATCTGACCCTTATGTATTTAAAAGAGAATTTAATAAAGGAGATTATAACAATAAAGTTATTGTAGCACTGGATTTAAATAAAGGGGAGAAAGTTATTGCTGTGGGAGATACCTTTCAGGAAGGAATCATTCTAACTGATTATTATTCGGGTAATACGGCTAAAATTAAAGATGGAAAAGTAAAACTGAATACCCAATATAATATTGTTTTACTTGCTCTGTAATAGCATACTTCTATAATAAATATTCCTAAGTTACACTGGTCTTCATCAATTCCGGTATAGCTTAGGACTTTTTATTTTAAGGTATTATTGCCAGTAAACTAAAAAATATCATTCTTGAGTTTTTGTGATTGTGGGCAGGCTTAAATTATACTTA
>JBFHEL010000379.1:0-3956 GCA_041584155.1 Saccharicrinis sp. | reverse complement strand
TTTAATTCTTCATTTGCTGTATCTCTGACAAAAATTTTAAAAACCGGACGGATATTATTCAATAACAATTCCATTTCATGGTTATTTTGTTCCAGCACACCCAGAAATGAATGCGGTTCTGGTTCAATCCTCACAAAATCACGGATAGGAATATGAAAGACATTCAGCACTTTATTGGTCAGCACTTTAATATCTTCCATCCTATAGCCTTGTTTTATTATTTCATCAAAGAGTGCGATAAAATCAGTAGGAATTACTGTATTTATAAAATCTTTGTTTTCAACTATAAATGAATGGGCATTTCCAGTTTCTAAAATTAATTTAGATACCTCAATTAGTTTCTGAAGCCTTATTTGTTTAGTTTGGGTAAATTCCGACATGTTTCAAAATCTTTGATTGAACTTATGGTTTAATAAAACCTACTCCCTCAGATGCCCTTAACATTCTGTTGAATGATTTACTCATAAGATAATGATTGTGGGTTTATAAAAGTCTGGTTTGCTTTTGAGGCCTGGGTGCTTTGGTAACCAATATCCGGGCCTGACCATCACCATCATTACTTATATAATGAACGATATCTGCAGGACTCTCTATGAGGGTATCTTTTTCATATACTTCAGACTCTTCACCTATATGTACCGTAGGCGTTCCTTCTAGAACATAAAAAGTTACTTCAACAGGCGTTTTATGCGGCTTTAGGCTTTCGCCGGGTTGTAAAGTAATGTGCATTACTTGTGCCGATTCATTATTGTACAATTGTTTTACATCTACCTGATGAGGGTTTTCTTTGGGTTTTTCTGTTTTATAGTTTCTTGAAATCATAACTAGCTGTTTTAATATTTAAAAAGTTACAATAAATTATTGAATTTTGGTTTTCTTATATCTCTTTCGCCAAAGAAGATAACCACTTAGTACAACCATAATGCTTACCAAACCCGATAGCGGCACCAACAGTATATAAAAGTTACCTAAGAAAAACCGAAAGAAACGACCGGTGTGAATTTCAAGAGCTAAGTTCCAGAGTGACATCTTCGATGCTTTGATGACATTTTCGGGCATTCTCGGGAATAACTTTTTATGATAAAGAGGAATTGCTCCTTTATCGTAGTCAATCATATACTGCTTACCATTTATGTCATTCAGTAATCCTGAGACTTTAAAATCACCTATAGGCCTGCCTGATATTTTGTCTTGATATAATTTACCTTTCGTATAATTATATATTTCGGGATGATCAGGATTCCACAGAAACAAGCCACTAAACGAACCAATTAGATAGGCCCCTTCATCAAATGATTCTAACACATTTATTCCCATTACACTTACCGGAGGCTGAATATTAAAACCGGTTGGCAAAAGCTCATCTTTATCCATATAGAACATTCCTTCGGAAGTAGACAGAAGAAAGAAATTCCTTTTTTTATCATATTTTAAATCCCTCAATTTATCGTACCATGGATTTGCTTGGTCGAGGTGAGAATATTTTACAGGTTTTACCCTGGAATACGCTATGGTTATAAGCAAAGGAGGCCGTAAAAACATACCTGTGAAAAACAACATGATGAGACACACAAATAACCAGGCACCCGTTTTATTATGCCATTTTAGCGACCATTGAGTACTTTTCACTATGAACTTAATGCTTTTCGATTTTTTCTTTCGACGCTTTATCCAGTTTGGTAAAAGAAAATATAGGATACCCGTCAGCGATAAAAAGATAGTGATCAAACCTAAAGCATCCACAAACAATTTCCCGGGCATACCTAAAATCTCACCGGAATGAATCTGCCAGATAGTTTTAAAAAGAGATATCTTTTTATTAAAACCTATAGCTTGTTTTAGGTTTACCTTTTGAAATTGGGTTTTTATTCCTGCTGATTTCCCTTTAAACATGGAAGAACGGTTTAATACATAAAGCGTATCGCCTATACTTTCAATAGCCACAAACCGCTCTATATTCACGTCAAAATCAAACCTGCACCATTGACTCAGATCCTTATCAAAAGCATACAAACCAAATTGAGTAGCAGTATAGAGCTGCCCATCCATTGCCTGATGAAGGTCAAATATTTTTCTATTATCACTTCCTTCCGGAAAACCCATATTGAAATTCTGATAAGCCTGAAAAGATGAATCAGTAAGCCATACACCTATATTTCCATAAACAAATATGCTATCCTTATTGATGATATGATTACCTTTTACGGCCCCATTATTCCAGTTTTTATATTGAAACTCTTCAGGTAAACCATTTCGCGAAACATCTATACCAGAAAAGAAACCCCGATGATTCATAATGATCCCCGAGACCGAGTAATAGAGAAGTAAAAAAGCAATGATTAGTCCCGGCCATTTATGCAGTCGTTTATATATTTTACGCATGAACTATTCCATTAAAAAGGGTAACTATTTTTTTGATGTTATAAAACCTGTTTTTATTTTCATTATGTATCTCAAAAACAGGTAACTTTATTTAATCACAATAATAATTGTAACAAACACAACAACTTGTAACAGTTGTTACAGATAAGATGATTTTAATAATATATTTATATATCAAAGCAGTAAACTATTTCATAAAACATGGATCATGAATAAAAGAGTCAATAGCATATAATACTGATATTTATGAAATTACTAAAAAATATATCACCTCCTGACAAATGGTTATTTACGGTTATTGTCAGTTCTGCTATACTCCTCGGTCTTTTTTTGTTTTTGTTTTATATATCCAATGCTCCATCATATCTGTCTGATAACCCCAAAACCTGTGTAAATTGCCATATTATGGCTCCTCAATATGCCACATGGATGCATAGCTCTCATCGGGAAAAGGCTAATTGCAATGACTGTCATGTGCCGCACAATAACGTTTTGAACAAATATTATTTCAAAGGCAAAGACGGGATGCGGCATGCAACTATTTTCACATTGCGAGCAGAGCCTCAGGTTATTCAGATAAAGGAAGAAGGAAAACATGTTGTGCAACAAAACTGTGTACGTTGCCACAGCGAGCTGATTACCGACACTAAAATGAATACCATTCATTCTGATTTTCATGCACACAGAACAGAAAAGGAGTGTTGGGGATGCCACCGTGAAGTTCCTCATGGAAGAGTAAACAGCCTTTCAAGCACTCCCAATGCAAAAATACCATTACCAGAAAGTCCTGTACCCGAATGGTTAAAAAAAGCACTAAAAGAAACAGACTGATTGCACTATAAAACATCCATGGCAAAAATCACCTAAATACCTATGATAGCCTTTAGTGGACGTTCTTAATAACCCATAAAAATAAACTAAGATCCTATGAAATCATTCAGCGAACAAATCAAAGAAAAACCCTGGAAAGGTTGGATTCTTTTCCTTGGAACTATTGTTGTTGTATTCTTTTTGGGGATATTAGCATCCAATGTTGTAGAACGAAGAAGCGAAGCTGTTTTTGCCTATGCTCCGAAAAACAATTTCTCTCAATTTGAACCCAGGAATGAAAAATGGGGTGCAAACTTCCCCCGTGAATTTGAATCCTATTACAATACATCAGACACCATGTTCCGCAGTAAATACAATGGTTCTGCAACCATAGATGAATTAGAAGAAGACCCCAGAATGGTTATTCTCTGGGCTGGATATCCTTTCTCTAAAGAATACAAGCAGGGGCGCGGCCATTACTATGCCGTTGAAGATGTGCGGAATATACTAAGAACAGGTGCCCCTAATGATAGCGAAAAAAGCCCAATGCCCAATACCTGCTGGACATGTAAAAGTCCGGATGTACCACGCCTGATGAACGAAGTAGGGATAGCCGAATTTTACAAGGGTTCATGGGAAAAATGGGGTGCCGAAATAGTAAACCCCATTGGTTGTGGAGACTGTCACGATGTTAACACCATGCAATTACGCATATCGCGACCTGCATTAGTTGAAGCATTTGAAAGGCAGGGAAAAGATATCAG
>JBFHEL010000378.1:0-3958 GCA_041584155.1 Saccharicrinis sp. | reverse complement strand
GTCTCTGTATCGAGAAGCAAATTAGGATGAATAGATTGACACGATAGATAAATATCAGCTATTTTTAATACCAAAGCCTCCCCATGCATGATGCATAATTAGTTATAATTTGGTTCACTGCTTCCAAACACCTCTGATTGCGTAGTAATACCAGCCGACTCCTCTGAAGAAGATGTTATGGATACAGATTTTGATACTGAACTTGGATGATCAGGCACATCAGAACTTGCCATCACCAGAGAAATCTCATGATCCACCTGTACCACTTCCAAAACAGGACTTGTATATTGTTTTTTATTATTTTCCTTATTTCTCATTAAACTATTCTCTATACTACCTTAGCATTGGTGAAGCAAGACTCCTGTACTAACACTATCTTTAATAAAATGTTCAATATCATGCTTAGCCATCTCAGGTAAAACATCATATTCATTTAATAAGGTTTGGTAAATATCCCCGATTGTTTTTTCGCCATCTATCTGCTCATACAAAAAAGCACCCACCTCGTTTAAAGTAATCACATGGTTCATATCAGCTACATTATCTGACAAGGGCACTAACACCTTTTCATCACCAATGTCTTTTTCTACAAAGTGTTTGTTTTTAATATACACTTCCGATAAATCCATATTTTACAATATTACTGCACAAAAGTATAAAAAAACCCAATTATACATTAAATAATCCCTCTATAAATCGTTTCATTTGACAAAACAATATTAATTGCCAATTAAACACTCCTTTTTTCTGACTAATTTAAAATACAACCCGACTAAAAGGAGCTGCACTATGATCGATAAACTGTTTATTTATATATTTAAAGTACCCTGTTACTGCGATCATGGCTGCATTATCAGTGGTATACGCAAACTTAGGGATAAAGGTTATCATTTTGCGTTTTTGTGCCAACCTTTCCAAACCATCCCTTAAACCACTATTTGCCGAAACACCACCCGCAAGGGCTATTTGACTGATTTTTAAATCCTTTGCTGCTTTATCCAGTTTATCAAGTAAAATATCAACGATAGTCTTTTGTAAAGAGGCACACAGGTCATTTTTGTTTTCCTCAATAAAGTCGGGATTCATCTTCAACTGATCCCTAAGAAAATAGAGAAATGAAGTTTTTAACCCACTAAAACTATAATCGTAATTTTTAATTCTGGGTTTAGAAAAAATAAATGCTTCCGGGTTACCCTCTTTGGCCAACTTATCAACCAGTGGCCCTCCGGGATACGGAAGCCCCATTACTTTGGCACATTTATCAAAAGCCTCACCTGCGGCATCATCAATAGTTTGACCGACCACTTCCATATCAGTATAGCTCTTCACCAAAACAATTTGACTATTTCCACCCGATACCAGCAAACATAAGAACGGAAATTCAGGATGCTTTGTTCCCCCTTCGGGTTCCTGAATAAAATGAGCCAGGACGTGAGCATGCAGATGATTCACTTCTACCAAAGGAATATTCTGAGCCAGCGCAAAACCTTTAGCAAAAGAAGTGCCTACCAAAAGAGAACCCATTAAACCTGGCCCCCGTGTAAAAGCTACGGCATTAATCTGGTCAACAGAAACGCCCGCATCTTTTAATGCTTTGTCAACTACCGGAATAATATTTTGTTGATGTGCTCTTGAAGCCAGTTCAGGCACCACACCTCCATAGGCCTGATGCACCTCCTGATTGGCAACACGATTGGACAATATCACATCGTTTTTAAACACCGCTGCCGAAGTATCATCGCACGATGACTCTATTCCTAAAATATAAGTATCCATTTATTTTCAATTTTCAGTACAATAAAAGCTAATGAATAGCATCCTTAGCCTATTGCATTATACTACTTAAAAATCAACCACACAACCTAACAACCAACATCTTAACTTAACAATCAAACAAAATAATACACTAAACATCCTTCTGCAATCTTTATTTGACAACCCATAAATTAAAAAATCCGAATTACTGCATAGAAAGAACTTTTTAATATTGGCAAAATTATTGCTATATAATGCAGGTGGCTATATAATTAATGACCATTTTCATTACTTTTGCAAAGTAAACGACAAAATTATTAAAAAATCCTATAAAATATTATTCTATTTGCTGCTCGGGTTAATTATTTTACCCAGCCTGGTCTATCTGGTTGTGCTCATTCCCGGAGTGCAAAAATCAGTAGGCAAGGCAATTACTACGCGATTATCTGAAGATCTTGGCGTGGACATCTCAATAAAAAATGTTCGTTTTTACCCCATTAAAAAACTGGTTATTAACGATTTATTAATCAAAGATAAGCATCAGGACACTCTGCTTTTTATTAGTGAACTGGAAAGTACCATTGATTCTATCCTGTATTCCTCCAGACATATTTACCTGGGGAAAATTACCGCAAACAAACTAAAAACCAACATCATAAAAAATAACGGACAAAATAATTTTCAGTTTTTAATTGATTCTTTGTCTCACCAGCATAGCAAATCTTCAATATGGAAGTATGCTGTTAACGAATTCAGGCTAAAAAACAGTGCTGTTGTTTATAACAACCTCGATGCTCCCAATAGCAATTCTGCATTCAACGCCAACAATATTCGTCTCAATACCCTCAACATGACTATTGATCGGCTGAAGATATTTGAAGATTCGTTAGCCATACGTATTCAGCATTTATCATGTAATGAACAATCCGGTTTATCTTTGATAAATACCCAAGGAGAAATAGGGGTAGGTCAAAAAGGCATAGGTATTAAAAACATCGATATAAATGCCAACCGATCTTCATTGAAACTAGAATATCTCAAACTCAATTATGACTCCACTCAACAACTCAACAATTTTATTCATCAAATTCCCTTTGACCTAAAAATAAAAACCTTAACTGCTGATTATCGTGACCTCCGTTATTTCTTTCCTCAATTCCCACTTTTGAATGAAAAAATTAAGTTAGGAGGTAATTTTTCAGGAACGATTGATGACCTAAAAGGAAGAGATATTTTTATTTATGCAGGAACAAATACTGCACTTAATACTGATTTTGATATTAAAGGCTTACCTCACTTATCTGAAACATTTATTTATTTGAATGTTAAACATTTAAATACAAACATCTACGATCTGGCAAAAATCTCTACCCTCAATAAGGAAACAAAGGATTTTAAATTTCCTGCCAATTTTGAGCGTTTTGGAAACATTGAATACAGTGGTAAGTTTACCGGCTTTGTTGACAATCTGGTGGCTTATGGCCTGTTTAAAACAGATATAGGAGATATAAAAACAGACCTGGGCATTAAACTAACCGAGGATAAACGAATGATTTACTCTGGTTTTATAAATACTACCAGTTTAAATATTGGCAAATTACTCAATACTGAAAACGACCTGAATAAGATCACCATGCATGTTTCCATACGAGGCTACCGGGTCAACAACAAGTATTTTAATGCCTACATCAAGGGTTCTATCGACTCGATTGACTATAAAAATTATAAATACGAAAAGATCATGCTAAATGGTCTGTTGGCAAACAAACGTTTTGATGGAAAAGTTACCCTCAACGATCCGAATGCACAGGTTCAGTTTAATGGTAAGCTTGACTTTGAAAAAGAAATCCCTGAATTTGATTTCACTGCTCTGCTGAAAAATATCAAACTGGATAAATTAAATATTGCTCCAGAATTAGAGAACAGCTCATTAAGTGTAAATTTAAATTCAAAATTATCTGGCAAAAGTTTCAACTCCATCGATGGCCACATCATCCTGGAAAATGGAGAATTAATAAGCTCAGGCAAAAGGTTTTCCTTGGATAGTCTCCTGATTTCTGCCACCCAAAATCATGAGATTAAAACAATAAAAATAAACTCTGACCTTATTGAAGGAGAACTTGTTGGAAATTATAACCTTCAATCTCTACCCAATGAAATTTACAATAAATTCAGCATTTACCTGCCCAGTATATTCACTACG
>JBFHEL010000377.1:0-3975 GCA_041584155.1 Saccharicrinis sp. | reverse complement strand
TGTTTTGTTCAATTTATATTATTTATACACAGTGAAGAACTTATTAATTATTTTTTTCGTTTTTATTACTGCTCTGGTACAAGCACAAAATGGAAAAATAAGGGGGACGGTTATTGACGATGCCACTGGGGAGACATTGGTCGGGGTAACTGTATTTATTAAGGGTACACAAACGGGTACAATAACTGATCTTGATGGCATGTTTACGATGAACTTAGCCGAAGGACTTTATGATGTACAGATATCTTATATTTCATATGAAACACTGATTATAGAGGGTGTTCAGGTTAAAGGTGATGATGTAACTGTTATGGGAGAGTTACGTCTTGGTCAAAATATGATGGATATTGAGGAGGTTGTGGTTAAAGCAGAGGTGATTAGAACAACCGAAACGGCGATCCAAACCATGAAAAAAAAATCAACTGTGATGCTCGATGGTATCTCGGCAGGTAAAATGTCATTAATTGGCGATGCCACGGCTGTGGAGGCAGCGAAAAGAATTACCGGGGTATCTGTTCAGGATGGAAAATATATTTATGTGCGAGGATTGGGCGACAGATATTCAAAGACTATTTTAAACGGTATGGATATCCCCGGACTTGATCCGGATAAAAATAGTATCCAAATGGATATATTTCCTACTAATCTGATCAATAATATGATGGTCAGTAAAAACTTTACAGCAGACCTGCCTGCTGATTTTACCGGAGGAATAATGAATGTGGAAACTAAAGATTTCCCGGATAGAAAAATATTTAGTGTGGCATTCGCTACATCGTATAACCCCGACATGCACTTCAATTCCGACTATCTAAGCTATGATGGTGGGAGCCTTGATTTTTTAGGTTTTGATGATGGTACACGACAATTGCCTTCTTTGGCCAGACAAGAGGATATTCCTTCCCCTATTACCTATTGGACAAAAGGTTATTCAAGTGAAGAGATAAATAATTTTTTCAATAGCTTCACTTCTACTTTAGCTGCCACCAATAAGATAAATCCAATGGATTTTAGTTTGGGCTTATCTTATGGCAATCAAATAGAGTTGAATAGCGATAATGAAAAGTTCATGAAGCGTTCACCCAAATTGGGGATTATATTTTCTGCCTCATATAAAGCTCAGTTTAAATATTATGATCAACGTAGCTATGGCGAATACCAATTAAATAGTGATGCATCGGAATATGATTTGGTATATGCTACCATACAAGAGGGTAGTTTAGGGGAACAGGAGGTTTTAATGGGTTTAATGGGTGGTTTAGCCTTTAAAACCAATTACTCTAAAATTCGTTTTACTGCTATGCGCTTGCAAAGTGGTGATAGTAAGGCAGGTAAGTTTACAATTGATAATAATGAAGATGCGACAGGTCAGTCAGGGTATTATGCCGTTTCCGATAACCTTGAATATAGCCAAAGATCTTTAACTAATGTTTTTTTAGGTGGGTCGCACGTTCTTAAACATAGCGGATGGGATTTAGATTGGCGTATTGCACCTACCTTCTCAACATCTGATGATCCTGATATTCGTAAAACGCCTTTTACTATTGCTGACGATGGTGATATCTCTTTTAGTTCGGGAGCAGGAGGTAACCCATCCAGGACCTGGAGGGAATTGCAGGAAATTAACCTAAGTAATAAGATCGATATCGCTAAAAAATATCAATTTAAAGGCAGTGATGCCAAATTAAAATTAGGGGGTGCCTACAATTATAAAAAGAGGAATTATGAAATCATATCCTATGATATTTTAAATAATAGTGGGACGGCATACTGGGAGGATGCAGATGCCAATGCCGTGTTGCAGCAGGAGAATATGTGGTATTATGGAAGCGATAATGATTTGCAGCTCTATTATTCTACCGATTATACTCAACCAAATCCCAATGAGTATGAGGCTAATGTGAGTAGCTTTGCTGCATATATTTCCAATGAAATAAACTTGTCTCCTAAACTAAAAGTAAATCTGGGGCTTAGGTTAGAAAATTATGTATTGCGTCATACCGGAAGAGATCAGGAAGGAGCCTCAGGTAGCACTGGAGGCAATGTATTAAATAATGAAAAGGTATTGGACCTGTTAGATCTCTTTCCATCTGTTAACTTTATTTATTCCCTTAATGAGGATCAGAATTTGAGAGCTGCTTTTTCCCGAACTACAGCGCGTCCATCTTTTAAGGAATTATCCTATGCCCAAATCCTTGATCCTCTTTCTAATAGTATTTATAACGGTGGTTTGCACCAATATGATGATTGGGATGGTCAGTTGGTCTCTACCTATATCAATAACATTGATTTACGTTGGGAGATGTTTAAGCAAAGAGGCCAGATGGTTTCGGTAAGTGCTTTCTTTAAAACTTTTGAAGATCCTATTGAGTTAGTTAGGATTCCTGAGGCTCAAACAAGTACAGAATACCAAACCAGAAATGTGGGCGATGGCCAGCTTTTGGGTGCAGAGTTTGAATTCAGAAAAGAGCTGGATTTTATTGGATTAGCAGATTTTAACCTGAGCAGTAACCTTACTATTGTAGAATCCCAGATTGAAATGACGAATACCGAGTATGAGTCTCGTAAAAATCAGGAGAGAGAAGGTCAAAATATTGATGATAAGCGTGTAATGGCGGGGCAGGCACCCTATGTGGTAAATGCCGGTTTAACCTATGAAAATAAAGTAGTCAGACTGGATGCCGGTTTATTCTACAATGTAAAAGGAAAAACATTAAGCATCGTTGGTGGAGGTATCTATCCTGATGTTTATACAAATCCTTTTCATAGCCTTAATTTTAGTTTGAATAAGAAATTAGGGCATGAGGGTAATTCTACTATTGAGTTTAAAGTAGCTAACATCCTGGGTAATGATTACGAAGAAGTTTATTCGTCCTATAAAGCTGATGATGAGCTTCATGAAAAATATAGCCCGGGTAGATCTTTTAGTCTAGGTTATAAGTACAAATTTTAAGAATATTATCTTTTTAACAGAGATAGAAGCTGCTCATCAAAGGGCAGCTTTTTTAATTTTTATTCATAGCATTTGGTTAAAGATAAGTTACTCGTACCGCAACGTTTTTACAGGGTTGCGATTGACTATTTTAAGAAAATTAAAGGCGGCTATACCTGAAATTATAAGTACCAGGATGCAGGCAATCATTAAGAACAAGCTCCAGTGAAGATCTATCTTAGAAGCAAAATTTTCCATCCATTTATTAAGGGTTATCCATGCCACTAATAATCCTAAAGTTATTGCAGGTAACACCGTTTTCTCTAAATCGGTAATTACCATTTTAATGATGCTCCAAGCGTTGGCTCCGTTAATTTTTCGTATAGCCATTTCTTTTCCTCTTCTGTCAGCTTCGTTAGTTGTGTAAGCAATTAATCCGATTATAGTAATTAAGAGTACCGCTATACTTCCCATCATCATGGCATTACGAAAAGCTCTTTCTGCCTGATAATTGAGGTTTTGTTGTTCTTCTAAACTTTTAACCACAGCATCATTATTGGGCATACCCAAACTAATCACGCGGCTAATTTTCTGACTGATGTTTTTATTTGCTGTTGGATTAACTTTTATCAGAATCTTAAATATAAATGACGGATATTTCATCATTGTTTCTTTAAACCCTTCTTCAGGTAGGTAGAAAAAAACGGCAGGTCTTTTATCTGCATCGCTTAATGAAGTAATCACAAAATCAGGAATTACGCCTTTAATGGTGGCCATACCTCGATGGCCCGAAATATTAATTTGCTTCCCAATAACTCCTTCGTCCCAATTATTGTATCGCATTAGCAACTCCGCTCCTTTTTGGCTGATTAGCATATCGTTTGTCACAGCCTGATTAGCTGTAAAATTTTCCCCCAGATTTGTTTCTATACCTAAAATAGACAGGTAATTAGCATCAACAGAGTAAAAATCAGCTACATTAAAAAGTTCCTTATCGCCATCCGGACCATAGATATTATCGCCATCTATGCCCTCAATAGGTA
>JBFHEL010000376.1:0-3997 GCA_041584155.1 Saccharicrinis sp. | reverse complement strand
TTAAGCTCCATTGGCGGCGTGCGTATTTGTACGACCAGCCATTGCCCTCTCTGGGGAAGTCAATCCATTCGGGATGTCCAAATTCATTTCCCATAAAATTGAGGTAGCCACCATAAGAGGTGGAAAGTGTGGCTAAACGTATCATTTTATGCAGGGCCAGTCCTCTGTCAATAACCAGACTCTCGGATTTGATATCCATCTTATCGTACATCTCCTTATCTACCAATCTAAAAATAATGGTTTTGTCACCCACTAAGGCCTGATCGTGAGATTCGGCATAGGATATTACCTTTTCTCCTGTTCTGTGTTGGGTAAGCTCATGAAAAATCTGGCCTACATTCCAGTTTTCATCTGCCTTTTCCTTAATTAGTTTAATCCAAAAGTCTGGTACACCCATCGACAGGCGGTAATCAAAACCCAAACCTCCGTGTGCAATAGATTCCGAAAGGCCTGGTAATCCGCTCATATCTTCGGCTATGGTAATGGCATTGGGCTTAACATGGTGAATAAGTTGGTTGGCCAGCGTCAGGTAAGTAAGGGCATCAATATCTTCAGTACCATTAAAATAATCGGCATAGGATGAAAATGCATATTCCAGTCCATGATGCATGTATAACATGCTGGTAACACCATCAAAACGAAAACCATCGAAATGAAATTCCTCAATCCAGTATTTACAATTGGAGAGAAGGAATTGTAATACTTCTGTTTTTCCGTAATTAAAACACTTGCTGTCCCATGAAGGGTGATCCCCTCTTCCTCCCTCATGAAAATACTGGTAAACAGTTCCGTCAAAACGGCCCAATCCTTCTACTTCGTTTTTTACCGCATGAGAATGTACAATATCCATAATTACGGCAATTCCATTTTTGTGTGCTTCGTTAATTAATTCTTTCAGCTCTTCGGGTGTGCCAAAGCGCGATGATACAGCAAAGTAATTGGAAACATGGTATCCGAAACTCCCATAATAGGGATGTTCCTGAATAGCCATAAGCTGAATAGTAGTGTATCCTGCCTGTATAATGCGGGGAAGTACGTGGTTCTTAAATTCGGTGTATGAGTTTACCTTTTGTTCTTCGGATGACATACCCACATGTGCTTCATATATAAGTATGGGATCAACAGAAGGAGTAAAGTCTCTGTCGCTCCATTTAAATTGTTCTTTGGGTTGCCATACCTGAGCACTGAAAATTTTTGTTTCTTCATCCTGAACAACCCGGTTAATATAGGATGGAAGGCGTAAGCCATCTCCTCCTTCCCAAAAGATATGTAATTTAAATAAGTCTCCATGTTTTAGAGTGTTCTTGGAAATGAAGATTTCCCAATTTCCATATTCCATTTTTGTAAAACAAAATCGTTCATCGGGTTTCCAGTGGCTAAAGTCTCCTATTAAATATATTTTGGTGGCGTTGGGTGCCCATTCTCTAAGCCGGAATTCACTCCCTAAATCGGTGAGGCCGTAAAATTGATAGCCATTTGCCATTTGATTGATATCACCAAAAATTTTATTCAGGAAATCCAGCTTATTCAAATAATGATTTATTCTTCCTTTTATTGCGGGTTCAAAAGGTGCTAACCAGGGGTCGTTTTTCACAAAAACAGGTGTTTCCATAGCGTAAGGATTGGAATGTTATAAATAGGAAATGATTATTTCAATTTAACTGATTGTATTGATTATACTAATATAGTAACACGATTTAGTATTAGAATCATAAAATCAGAAAAATTGATGAAGTTTTAAATATTATTTCTTGCAGAGAATTGTAACTTTGTCAGTGTTTACTGAAATAATTGCAGCTTTTTATTTAGTATAAGTTGTAAGTTATTGTTATATAGTGGATTGTATTTTTGTCTTTATTATAAAGAGAAAGAATGAGAATGGCAATCTAAAGTTTATATAGGGTAAGCTTTGAATATGAGCATATGGAAATTCAACAAATTAAACAGCGATTCGGAATTATAGGTAATTCATTTGGCTTGAACAGAGCCATTGATATTGCCGTACAGGTAGCACCAACAGATTTATCGGTGTTAATTACTGGAGAAAGTGGTACAGGTAAGGAGGTGTTTCCAAAAATCATTCATCAGTTTAGTTCGCGCAAGCATGGCTCCTACATTGCAGTTAACTGTGGGGCAATTCCTGAAGGAACAATAGACTCTGAGCTTTTTGGTCATAAAAAAGGTTCTTTTACCGGGGCAATGTCCGACAGAAAAGGGTATTTTGAAGAAGCCAATAATGGAACGATTTTTTTGGATGAGATAGGTGAATTACCCCTGTCTACTCAGGTAAGATTGCTACGGGTGCTGGAAGCAGGCGAGTTTATCAAGGTGGGTTCGTCGGAAGTATTAAAAACCAATGTAAGAGTGGTAGCTGCTACCAATGTACAGATGGAAAGAGCCATCAAGGAGGGGAAGTTTAGAGAAGATCTCTTTTATCGACTAAGCAGTGTGCCCATTACCATGCCTCCTCTGAGGGAGCGTACCGATGACATCCATCTTTTATTCCGAAAATTTGCCCATGATTTCTCGGAGCGTTACCGGATGCCACCTATCAAGTTACAACCTGATGCTGTTGAGTTAATTACGCGTTATCGTTGGCCCGGAAATATCAGACAGCTAAAAAATATTACCGAGCAGATATCGGTGATTGAATCAGAAAGAAATTTGTCGGCCGCAGTGCTTCAAAATTATATTCCTTATCATGCAGGCGATACATTGCCTGCACTAATGGATAAATCATCGTCCAGTGAGGGCTCTTTTTCAAACGAAAGAGAGATACTCTATAAGGTTCTTTTTGATATGAAAAAGGATATGGGTGATTTGAAAAAACTGGTGTTAGAGATGCTGCAGCAGGATGGGCATGTTAATATGAATGGAGAGCATGCTCAGATTATCAAGAAACTGTACAAAAATCATGATACAGACGTGGTATCCAATGCCGAAACAACACCTTCTCCGGTTATATTTAAAAGCCAGGCAAGGAGTGCTGATATACATGATGGAATTGAGGATACAGAGGAGTTTGTGGAAGAATCCTTGTCGTTGGAAGATAAGGAAATAGAGCTGATTAAAAAAGCATTGGATAAATACAATGGTAAAAGAAAACATGCCGCTAAGGAATTAGGTATTTCGGAGCGGACCTTATATCGAAAAATTAAAGAATATAATATTGTTAATTAAGGATGAGAAATTTATTATTATATGTTACCCTGTTGCTTAGCTTATCGGCTTGCAAGGTGCGTTTTACCTTAAGTGGTTCATCGGTGCCGGAAGATTTAAAGACTTTTACTGTTCAGTATTTTGAAAACAGAGCGCCTTCTATTAACCCAACTCTTAGTCAGGATTTTACCGAGAGTTTGAAAGAAAGAATAACCAGTGAATCCCGATTGATACAGGAAGAACGTAATGGAGATGTGGATTTTTCGGGGCAGATAACAGGCTATGACTTTAAGCCTATGGCCATACAGGCCGATGCTGAATCAGAACAAACCAGGCTTACCATTTCTATAAAAGTACGTTACCGTAACGCCAAGGATCCTCAGGATAATTGGGAGCAGTCATTTAGTGCTTACGAAGATTTTGATAGTGACGAGAGTGTTGATGAGGTGGAGGATGAACTGGTGGAGTTGATTATTGATCAGTTAACAGAAAGCATTTTTAACAAAGCCTTTTCCGATTGGTAGAGATGAATAAAGCAAACTTTATTGATATAATGCATAATCCCGAGTTGGTTGCAGAAAAAACGATTGACTCTATCAAAGAAATATTGGATGAATATCCATTTTTTCAGGCAGGACGTATGTTGCTGTTGAAAAACATGCATAAGCTAGATCATATCAGGTATAATAGTGAGCTTAAGCATTCGGCTGTTTATATTCCTGACAGAAGTAAGCTGTTTGCCTTATTGAATAGTACAGTGCAAGCTGACCAGACAAGAAGGCCTGATGTGGCGGAAGAGACAGAATTGGATGATATGCCTGTGTCGCAGCGTGTAATA
>JBFHEL010000375.1:0-4013 GCA_041584155.1 Saccharicrinis sp. | reverse complement strand
TTTCATATGTTTATAATTTTCTTTCAATGGTCATATAGCCTGTCATGCATTTACCCGGGAGAATTCACTTCGAAGATCATCTTCCTTACGCTTAAGCAAGCAGACTGTGAGAGAGTTACTCTCAAGCTCGTTTAATATTATAATTTAATTTTAATTATTGCTGTTGTACCTTTATTTTCAACGGAATCAAATTCTAGCAGGCCGTTATGTTTTTGTATAATTGTATACGTAATGGAAAGTCCCAGACCAACTCCTTTACCAGGTGGTTTTGTGGAAAAAAAAGGATCGGTTATTTTATGCAGATTATCGGCATGTATACCGCATCCATTATCCGATATTTTTATGATAGCATAAGGCTGAACGATATTTGTGGTAATAATAATTTTACCTTTATGAGTAATGGCCTGCATGCTATTAATTAACAGGTTTAAAAATGCCTGATGCATTTTTCCGACGTTTCCTTTAATAATCAATTCTTTTGGAACATAGTTTTTTTCAATTTCTATTTTGTTGTTAAATTGGTACTGTAACATCACCAAACAATTATCTATTATATGGTGGATATTACAGCTTTCATCATAGCTACTATTATCGCGGCCAAACTGGTTTAGTCCTTTCACAATGTCCGTAATCCTATTAATTCCGCATTTTAAACTATCTAGCAGAAGGGTAACAGTATCAGACTCTTTGGGACAGTTCTCTTCGAAATAGTTTTTCAACCCATACAGTGTACCTTTTAAATAGTTAAGTGGGTTATTTATTTCATGTGCCACACCAGCTGTTAAAATACCTAATGATGCCATTTTTTCAGATTGCACCAGTTGTGATTGCGTGTTTTTTAATTCAGCATATGTTTGTTCCAACATTTGATTTTGCATACATGCTTTACACGAAACAGCTAGTTTTTTCATAAGCATTGGACTAAGTGTTCGTGTAATATCTTCCATAAAAAACTGGTCGGCTTTATACAAATACAAAATACCAAAATCGGGCAAATTATAAACCAGTAAAGAATGCTTACTTTCTAATTTTAAATGATAGGGCTTTATTTTCAATTGCTGTCTGAATTCAGCATCTGAATATTTTTCCTGAACACTATCTATGCCATCATTAATAACAGGAAAAGTATGGCCATTCAAGGGTATAGATAAAAGATGTTTCAGAGCTGGTTTATCACCACAACTATGGATAGCATAAAACACCCCTCCTATTGGACAATTAAGCCGTCGTTGAATAGTTGAAAGGCATTCTCTAAGCATTCGTTTCAGCACTAAACTAGAACCAATTGCCATAGCAATCTCATACTGAAGATTTACTATTTCATCTTTATTGAGCATTGATAACTCCTATTACAAATGATTTGTTATACGATTCTATAAAATTTGTTCCGGTATTGGCTATTTCGCCTAACGACAATACCCCCACCAATGGCATATCCTTTTGATTTATCCAGACAATCTCTTTTTGAATATCGTCACCCATAAAATAGTACCTGCCTACACAATAAACTAAGAATAAAAATTTGCCATCCAGCATATTCAAGCCATCATAAAAAATACTCGTTGTTGATTTTACCGCCTCAAGCATACTTTTTTTATCCCCCCTTAAAACGCATATTGAGGATTCATTGGGAATAGGTACCGTAAAGCTTAACGAACCATCCTTATCGAAAGCTAATACTTGCCTTACAACAGTATCACCGCCAATTTTTTCAATTCCTATTGAATAACATTTATCTATTTCAAAAAAATTATCTTTAGTCACCTCTATTCCACTATCCTCTTGCAATATTTGCATATAGGTTTCTAAGGCCGGTTTCCAATCAATAGTAACAATTTGTTTTTCACAAGTATCGGTGACACGGTACGATTTGCTTATCTTATTAAAGCCATGCGCAACACATATCTCACTTCTTTCCTGTAAAACACCTATTACAGCACTATCGGCAAATATACCTTCATTGGTGAATACACAATGTTTCGATTTTATTCCTGTACCAGGATGATAATAGCCGGCCCCTCCACCAATAAAACTATTTACTACTCCGAATATTGAAAAAAGGCTATCAACAAGTTGTCCTTGCAGACTGGAAAAGCCATCAATAAAAACAAAAAAGGTTTCATTACCCATTGTTGCTTTATTTATTCCTATTTCTTCAACTATAGTATCCAAATCAATGTCCTCATTGCTCATGTCTCGAATCACATAATTCTCAATGAGTTTTGAAAGGCCAATGACAACGGTGCCTACTTCATAAAAGATTTCGTTATGCATCACAGCGGGAAATACCCCACCTATAACCGGAACAGAAGTATTCCTTAAAACAGGATTTAATTTTTCGGGAATAAATTCTTGGTTGTTTCCTGCTAATATGATAATGCTTTTAACCAAATTATCCTTTGAAAAATCATGTAAGATTTTTTCAAGTGCAGGTACAGTTCCTGTAGTCTCCAAATGGATTATCATAATATAATATGTTAATGCACTTCAATTTAAATACATTTTAAAGTTTTACATTACTAAATAACTGATATTCCTGTATCTTATAACCACGCTATCCAATACAATATATATGGCTTGGGCTGGTTATTAGCTAATCCGCATAAATCACTACTTTAATATGTATATAAATAATCTATATACATATTAGTATGTTGACTTTCGGGATTTTACATAGGAAAACTTATAACTATGGAGAATAATTAGTGATCATAGGGTCATTTTTAGGTTTATGGATTGATAAAAATATAAATTGCTTTATTAAATATGCTTAATAAATTGGTCTCTTCTAAACATACAAGAACATAAGTTTCATCTGTTTATAATTTTCTTTCAATGGTCATATAGCCTGTTCCGCGAAATGCGGGAGAACTCGCCAGAATTAATCATCCTTTTGTGTGCGAAACAATTCCCATGGCTCATTTCATCTGTTTAAAATTTTTGGCTTTAGAAAATGTGCCATACCCGGCAGCTGCCGGACAGTAACTCGCATTAAGCTTTTTAATCACCTTCCTGTTTGTACTTTATGATTAATAAAGATAATGGTCGTTTCACCTAATATTTATTCGCACCCATATATTCAATTATCGCAGGGTTCTATTGCTTTTGTTATGTAATAAATATTTATTTTCTTATTTAAAAACCAACTTAGTCATATCCAATAAACACAGTTATACTACAAACTTTAAAAAAAGTTATATTAATTGGAAAGTTTTATTTTCATGATGAAAATCTATATCATAATTACCTGGTTAAGTAACAATAACCCACAAAACCATTAGTCTGTAACACAACGCTTTGAGGATGGATTGAAATTCAATGAAGTTAAAATAACTTCATTTATAACACCCTTTTGTTAGTGCTTGTATTGTCACAAAAAGGTTAATTTCATCAAACAAATGGACATTACATCCTTTGGAGACTGGTTTACACAGGAAAACGATCTAATTTAATTATTTCGTCCAGAGACTCATCCCAGCTGGCTTTGTTTGACATAAAAATATGGGCATCGGGTCGTTTTTCCAGTTTAGTATCTAAACATCCTGCCGGAACGACCAGGAGCTTACCTCCCATTTGCAGATTGGGCAAAGCCGAACCACAATTTGTACAAAAGGCTTTCATATGAGCACTTTTGTGGGGTTGAAAGGTTTTGATTTTTGTTTCTTTTTTTAGCCATTCGAGTTTAGCGCCAGACGAAAATAAATTTGCAGCATGAGCAGAGCCAGTATCTTTTCTGCAATACCTGCAATGACATAAATAAAAATGCTCAAAGTCACCTGTAACTTTAAACTTAATCCCTTTGCACAAACAAGAACCTAAGTATTCCATATGTTAATCACTATTTTATTAATGCTAAATTAATAGAATTTTTTAACCCTCAATGAAAGCTAAATATCTGGTGTATATGCGTATAGTTACTTTTCCATGAACCTTTCCTTTCATTTCGGCATCTTGCATTTGCAGGTGTTTGCATAAGCATAACAGTACACCAAAGAATTACGTATTATATAAAT
>JBFHEL010000374.1:0-4026 GCA_041584155.1 Saccharicrinis sp. | reverse complement strand
TTGTGATTATTAAAAAGCATTAATCCTCCACTTATGATTACCAGTATTCCGGAAATTGAAGTAGAATAGCCATTTAATCTTCCTCTACGGGTTTTAGGTATAGTTTTTCCAAGAATGTCTTTTGAAGCTACCGAGCAAAGCCCTCGTGATAGGCTAAAGATAATTAGTATAAGTATGATGAATCCTCCTGCCTGATATCCGGTGAAGTTTAAAGACACGAAGACTACACCTACCATTGAAATGAATTGTAATACAGATCCAAAAACCCACACCCATTTACGTATAGGTAAACGTCTAATATAATTGGCAATAACAATCTGAGGTAACATTGAAAATGATTCGCGAATGGGCACAATAAAGCTTATTAAAAACAATGGGGCATTCAGATATTGCATAAGCCATGCTAAAACCGTTTTGGGGTTTGCTAAAACATCTCCTAGTTTTGAAAATACGTTACTGAAAATAATAATGAAAAAATTCCTTGAGGTGTATTTACATGATTCTTCTGAAATATCTTTGCATATTCTTGCGTCTTCTTCATTCGTAATATAGCTGTAGGCTTTGTCAAATGAGTTAAGCATACTTGTGCGCATAGTTAATTTGTTTTATGTTATTTTTTTAGGTGTATATTTTTTATGACTTAGATGCGAACTTATAAGGGCAGTATATTGAGCATTGCGGCAATGCCATGCAGTATGATTAATCGACATCTCTTACCAATCGAACGTAATTTTTTATTCTGATAGAGTCTGCTGCATTAATTGATTCCATTAAATAGTCTTCAATTTTTCCGGATTTTGGGTCTGAACGCTGGGCCCCGGCACCGTGCCAATCGTAATATTCTTTTACTGTGCTGTTGTCTTTGCTATAAGCTTTACCAAATGCTATATAGCAGGCTGTATATTTAAAATCTCCTTGCGTGGTGCCAGTCCAAAACCAACTATCGTTGTTGGTGCATGAAAAAAAGTTTTCATCTATGGCAGGAATGTTTTTTTTATCGTAATCTACAATACTTTGCAGTTCTTTTGTGTTTGGTAAACGCCAATCAGTATATCCGGCAAGTTGGTTGTTTTTAGCGTATATAAGTGCTTCTTTCCAGTTATAGGTATTGCCATCGTCTATTTTTTGCCACATTAAGCGGGTGGCCTTATCGGTGATGGTACCATTCTGATTATCAAAAAAATCATTTGTGCCGTATATGTTTTCTTTTCCACGGACAGCTCTCACGAAGCATCCGGGGTTTCTTACTCCATTTTTACCGTCAAAATATAAACCGGTTTCGTATGATTTAATATGGCCATCTGCAAAGTTAAATCCAAATGCACCTTCTATGTTCTTGTTTTGTATACCACCTTTGACATATTTTGTGGCCGACCAATACTGTCCGGCAAAGGGCATTCTTTTATCATATTCAAAATCAAAATACCTGATGTCCAGATATGGTTTTGATTTTGAGAAATCTTCAGGAGTAAGTTCTCCGTTAAAATTACTGATAGAGTATAATTCTTTTATAGTTGGTAATCGCCAATCGGTGTAACCACCAATTTCTAATTCATCAACATATTTAAAGGCATTGTAAAAATTGTGACGTTTGAAATCCGGAGTTTTTTGCCAGATTAATCCTGTATTTAAATCCGTAATAGTACCATCGCCATTGTCTTTAAATGCAGAATGTATTCCTTCAAATTGTGCATCCTGACCATAGTAATCTTCCTCTTTGCTGGGTTTGGATATAAATGTCCCTTTATCATCATAAAACTTGTCCTGACCCGTGTCTGTTAAAATAAACTTAATGGTATTATTGGAGTTGTTTTCGTTTGTTTTTTGGGGATTCTGACAACCCATAAAAAATATGATTGAGCAGTAGGTTATGGTTTTTAATATGGTTTTTTTCATGCTTTTGTAATTGAGATAGGTGCTTTGTCGGGCTAATTTTTAGGTTTTCTTTTATGAGCTGTTTTTATAAGTGTTGTGGCTTACTAAAGCTTTAATAAAATTGAAATGCATAATATGTCCAATTTTTTTCAAAGGTAAGTCACAAATAAATATATTTAAACTTAAAGGGTATAAAATGTGGATATTTTATGAATTTGTTTAGTTTTGCCTAAGTTCTCACATTCCTGGGTTAGTTCAATAATTTACATAGGTAATGGCAGGCAAAATGGTAAAAAAATAAGTTCTACTGCCCAAATTATTATACTTGTAATTTAAAAATGAGAAGTTTTAGGCAGTAGGCAGTTGGTCTTATGCCCGATGTTAACTATTGGTTATTGAACAAGTCAGTTGATGCCGTATTTGTTAATCAATAGGATTTTAAGGGATGTGTTGTGATAATATGGATACAGATTTTAATGATGATTATGATGGAAAATGAGAAAATGGATGCCTTGATAACCAATGATGCTGTTGTTTTTGGGATATTGATTGTTATGCTGGCTGCAATATTTTACACCAGTAATTCGAAATCCCCTGTTCTTAGAAAGTTTTATAAAGTAATACCCATGTTGTTGTTGTGTTACTTTTTGCCCAGCCTGTTAACTACGCTGGGTATTGTAGATGGTGAGCATTCAAACTTGTATTATGTTGCCTCTCGTTATCTTTTACCTGCCAGTCTGGTATTGTTAACCCTGAGTATTGATTTAAAAGAGGTAATGAAGCTAGGACATAAAGCCTTGATTATGTTTTTTACCGGGTCAATAGGAGTAATAATAGGCGGTCCTTTGGCTATTTTAATAACTGCATTTTTTAATCCTGATTTGGTTGGTGGAGCAGGTGTTGAAGCTGTTTGGCGTGGGATGACAACGATAGCTGGAAGTTGGATTGGCGGAGGTGCTAATCAGGCAGCTATGTATGAAATTTTTAAGCCTTCAGATAGTCTGTATTCGGTTATGATAACAGTTGATGTAATCGTTGCTGAAATATGGATGGCGATTCTGCTGATAGGAGTTGGTAAAACAGAAAAAATAGATCGTTTTTTTAAGGCAGATTCCAGCAGTGTGCATCATTTAAAAGATAAAATGCAGGCTTATAGTCAAAGTATTGCCCGTATTCCCAGTACAACTGATTTGATGGTTATTCTGGGAATAGGTCTTGGCGTAACCGGTTTGGCGCATATATTGGCTGATACCATTGCGCCTTACATAGCAAATCATGCTCCAGGTCTGACAAAATTAAGCCTGACATCGAAGTTTTTCTGGTTGATTATCTTAGCGACGACTTTTGGAATTGGTCTTTCGTTTACTAAACTCAGGAAGTACGAAGGCGCAGGTGCATCAAGGGTAGGAACCATATTTATTTATATTTTGGTTGCCACTATTGGTATGAAAATGGATGTTACCAAAATATTTGATAATACAGGGCTTTTTATGGTGGGAGGTATTTGGATGGCTATTCATGTTATCTTATTACTTGTTGTGGGTAAGCTGATTAAAGCACCTTTCTTTTTTCTCGCAGTAGGTAGTAAGGCAAATATTGGTGGGGCTGCAAGTGCTCCGGTGGTGGCAGCAGCTTTTCACCCTTCGTTAGCCCCTGTTGGCGTGTTACTGGCAGTTTTGGGTTATGCCTTGGGTTCTTATGGAGCCTGGATTTGTGGAATCATTATGCAGGTAGTTGCTCCCTAAGGGTTGCTTTTATATAAATGCATTCATTACAAACACCAAATGCGGGCTAAAACCCGCATTTGGTGTTTGTAAGAGCCTTTATTTGATGAAGATAATAAAGATTGGGCATTTAATGTGAAACGCAGATAAGACTTATTGCCTTGTACAATGGGTATTATACAGATTCAATGCAAATGGTAAATAGGTATTTATATTCACTAATAGGCATCTACATGATACCTGCCTTCGTTTTTTATATCTTCAAAAGTATGATGAATGGAGTTGTTTTCATGAAATAGATCCTTCAATTCACTTTCAACGTCTTTAGCCATAGCAAGTGACCCGCAGGTATAAATGTGTGCATTGTGTTTCAGCCATTGGATTATATCCTTTTCTTTTATTTTCAATACATTTTGAACATAGCTTT
>JBFHEL010000373.1:0-4038 GCA_041584155.1 Saccharicrinis sp. | reverse complement strand
GATTTTATATCAAGAGAACATTTCCATAAAGGAGAATTTTGGCTGCAGGATAACAAAAGAGGTTTATTTATATCCCAATTTCCCAACTCTTGCTGATTGCCTAGGATGGCTATGCGCAAATGTGAACTTAGTCGGGGAACATTTATTTTAAACTCCTGTGTTTGCCTGGCATGCGAAACAACTGGAGCATAGGTATGGATTGACTTCATAATGACATTCGAAAATGCTGACGTATACATGGTTTTCTCTTCGTCGGATGTTGCGCGCCAATTATCGGTTTCAATTAAAACCGGATAGCATAGTTCTGATTGCTCTAGTAAACGAGGATGTCCGCTTTCCCATATTACATTGTTATTTTCATCGTTAACAAAGTAGTTATATGTAATATCCTGATTCTTCGTTAACAGGCTAAGGGTCACTTGCCATTTACCATTGCCAATAAAATTTAATTTTAAAGCATTTGCGGTATTCCATTTTCCCAGCTCCTTAATAGAACCACATAAAAATATATTTTGACCAGGATTTGTGAGGTAGTGAATAATGAATGTGATTTTCATAAGAAGGATTTAACTTAAAGATAAAAAAAATGACTTCCTTTTTAATTTAATCGATTTTATTCACAAATAACAGATTTAAAGTCAGTTTTTAGGAATAAATTGGTTTTAAGTTTTACCGACTTATAATAATATTGTTAACTTTGGTAGAATAGTTATTAATAATAACCTTTTTTATTAAAGTTTTTGATTGAAGGATAAGATAACTCCTATGACTTATAAAATAGCACTTGTTCAACAGGATATTGTTTGGGAGAATATATCTGCTAATATGCATGTTGTGCATCAAATATTTGAGAAACTTCAGGCAAAGGTTGATTTAGTAGTACTTCCTGAAATGTTTTTAACGGGTTTTTCAATGAATGTGGCTAAAACAGCTATTTCAATGAATTCTCCTGAGGTGTTTTGGTTACAGGATTTAGCCTCAAAATATGACGTTGCTATAATTGGATCTCTGGCCATTAAAGAGTATAAAAAGGTATTCAATAGAGCGCTATTTGTAAAACCAGAGGGAGAGATAGCTTATTATGACAAAAGACATCTCTTCAGGATGGGAGACGAAGAAAAATATTATACTGCCGGTGATCAGCGTGTTATTTTCACTCATCGGGGGGTAAGAATACTACCTCAGATATGTTATGATTTACGATTCCCGGTCTGGAGTAGAAATCAAAATGATTATGATGTAATAGTATATATGGCTAATTGGCCTTCGTCAAGACAGCGGGTTTGGGATGTGTTGCTGAGTGCTCGTGCCATTGAAAATCAAAGTTTTGTGGTTGGTGTTAACCGGGTTGGTAAGGAAGAAAAAATTCAATATAAGGGTTGCTCAAAGTGCATCGATTTTAAAGGAAATAGTTTACTGGATATGTCTAATGAAATAAATGGCATTGCTTATGTTAATATTGATTTAGACGAATTATACCAGTTCAGAAATAAATTTCCCGCTCATATAGATGGAGATAAATTTACAATACATAACTAAATATGTGGGGGTAATCTCATTTGAATGGTTACCCTATAACGTTATTAAGGACAATTTATCATTGGACATTGATAAATAAATTGTTTATTTTTGATAATATACATTTTTATTTTTGCTACGGGTAAAGAAAAATGTCTTCTGCTTTTTACTTATATTATTATGTTATTATGGATAATAAATGTTAAATTATGAAGAATTTTAAGATACAGGTCGATGAACAAAAAGTTGCTTTTTTTAAGGAGTTGTTGGATAGTTTAGATTTTGTGAGGTATGAAGAGATGGAAGTATATTCAGAACCAAGGGTTTATCCTGCTGCCGATTTTGAAATATCCTCAGCAAAAAAAGCTAGTGCTTCTTCCTTTAACAGAAGTAATGAGAATAAATTGGCATCAAAAGAGACATTGGCTGCTGATCAGGAAAAAGAAAAAATGGATGCTTTAAATAATATACGTAATGCCATTAATCAGATTAATAAGAAGAGAGATAGGTAGTCTTAAAGCCATATGATAATGAGGTGTTTGTGCTTGTTTAGGTGGTTGGTTTGGTATGGTGTTTGTTATTGATAAAATTGTATTTTATGACACCCATAAATTTTAATGCTATGAAATCTATATCGTTTACTTTTGTCGCAATTCTGCTTTTGATTGGAGCCTTTGCTAAAAGGATTCATGCTGATTCAGATCTGTTTTTAAATTTGCAACCCGGCGAAAAAATATTTGATAAGGTTGATAAAGTACCGGTATTTAAAAAAAATAGGGGTGATGTGTATAGGTATTTGATAAAAAATATTGAATATCCGGTTGATGCATTGGCTAAAGAAATTGAAGGCAAAGTATTGGTTTCTTGTATTATTACCAGAGAAGGAAGGCTGATTAATCCAGTGGTTACAAAAGGACTTAGTAAAAGTATTGATAAGGAAGCCATAAGGGTTGTTTCATATATGCAGAGATGGAAACCAGGGGAGGTGAATCGTGCCAAAGTGGCTACCAAAATTACTTTGGAAGTGCCTTTTTATCTCTCAGAAGAAAATAAAGCTATTGCCAAGCAACTTAAACCTTTTTATGAGAATAATAAAGTTCCGTTATTTATCCTGGATAAGAAAAAAGTGAATAAAATTGTTACCCTTGAATATTATAATATCAAATCCATTAGAGTTGTAAAAGGAGAAAAAGCGATAGAGTTGTATGGCCCTGATGCTGTTAATGGTGTTGTAATCATAGAGACTAAAAATGGTACAGAGCCGGTTTATAAAAGGTAATGAAGGGCTGCTAAAATATAAGTTAAAGGTTATCGTATGATAACCTTTTTTTATGATCATTCTATATGTATATTTGGTTAAATCATCCTTGTTAATTCCATATTGAAGACTTAAAATGTATTATTCGTGTAAAATATTTGTCGTTTTATGAATTAAATATTCTTCCTTTGCTGTTTCTATGCAGAGGGTATTCTTTGCTTGGTTAATGATATACTATGTTGAGATATTTTCTTACCATTACTTTATTTGTCGTTTTAATATCTGGCTTTGCTCAAGAGAAAACGATTACTGGTATTGTAAAGGATGCTAAAAATGGTGAGCCTATTCCATTTGCCAATGTTGTTGTACCTTATTCAACACATGGAACAATTACAGATACAGCTGGTGTATTTGTGTTCAAGTATTCAGGAGATTCTATTGCAGTATCTGCTATTGGATATGAAAAGCAAATTTTTCGAATCCAGAGTAATGCCAATCAGTTAATTATTCAGCTTAATCCGGAAGTCTTCGAAATTAGCGAAGTTAAAGTAAAGCCTTCAAATGAGCGCGTAAGATGGTTATTGGGTAAGGTTGTGGAGAATAAGAAGAACAATAACCCAGAAAAGTACAATAGGTATTCGTATGAGAAGTATTCGAAATGGGATTACGTGCTGAATAATGTGAAAAGAGGCCTGATGGAATCGAATACATTTAAAAACCGGCAGAACCTTTTTAAAAAATCCGAAGACGGAAGTATGTATTTACCCGTTTATTTTTCAGAGCAGGTAGTATATAATGAGTTTCAACGTAAGCCATTAAAGGAAAAGTCAACTATATTGGCCGATAAAACTTCTGGCCTGGGGGTTTTAAATAGTTATGAATTTAGTGGATATACCAGTGGTTTAAATGTTAGCCAAAACTTTTATGAAAATTATATAAACTATTATGACCAGAATTTTGTAAGCCCAATAGCCAGTAATGGATGGTTTTATTACAGGTATTATTTGGTCGATAGTGTCATGGTAGAGGATGTAAAACATTATAAAATAGAATTTTACCCTAAACGTAAAGGAGAAAATGTTTTTAAAGGGTACATGATTATTGATGATAGCAGATTTGCTTTGCAAAAGATCGATGCCGAGTTGTCTTCTGGTAATCAACTAAATTTTATCAAATCGATGAAGGTAAAATGTGCCTATCAATTGGTTGATGATTCTGTGATGTTTTATAAAGATAACTTTATCCAGGCCGATTTTGATTAT
>JBFHEL010000372.1:0-4057 GCA_041584155.1 Saccharicrinis sp. | reverse complement strand
GATAATTATCCGGATGAATTTCCTTTTTCATTTTCTTACCTCTTTAATATTCAAATTTCTTAACGGACTGCAAAGGTAAATCATAAATATTAAACAAACAAAACAATCTTAAATTATTTGCCTAATATTTACCTCTTTACTACTCACTTCACTTTTTGTTTATACTGTTCTTTTGTATCCTTAGGTATACTTGTTGCCCTGCTATTAGTGCGCTTTGCAGCATCAAACACATAGCGGTAGGTAATATGCTTTTTAGAGAACTCAGCACCCATAGAATCCTGCAAAGACCTCATCTTAGGATTAAAGTCTCCCACCCACGACAATTCCATTTCGTCAATCCAGGTTCTTCGATAAACAGGATCTTTTAAATGATAAAACATACCCGATTCTATACCCAGTCTTTGAAATTTAGTTTTAACACCCAGGATAACCACACGGATACGTGTCATCTTTTTTTTGTGTTTGAGCCACAAAAAACGAAGCTTATTGAACAGATGAAGCTTTCCATTCAGATGCTTGAGTATTTGATTTACGTCGGGATACATTAAGATGAAGCCAATAGGTTCATTTTTATGGTAAGCAAACCAAAGAAATTCTTCTTCAAGAATACTCTTTGCCTGCTCAAATTCAGGTTCCACCTTACTTCTGTCAAGCGGCGTAAAATTCTCATGAAACTTCCATGCATCATTATACACTTCAATAACATCATCAATAAATTTATCTTTCTCTTTCCATGTAAAGTGCCTAAACTCATAATCAGGTTTCTTTCCTATCCACTCTGCTATTCTCCAAAACCTTTCGGGGAATGGCTTTTTCACATCCAGACGATGAGTTACCTGTTCAAAATAATTATGAAACCCATACGATTCATACAACGCTCTATAATAAGGCGGATTATATTGCATACCATAGGTCGGCGATGAAAAACCCTCCACCAACAAACCCCAGTAATTATCGTTCTCCCCAAAATTAATAGGTCCATCTGCCGCCTCCATACCCCTATCGGACAACCACTTAACAGCAGCATCAAACAACATAAATGCAGCATCTTTATTGTTTACGCACTCAAAAAAACCAATTCCTCCCGTTGGCTGATCAAAACCATAGGCTTTTTTTTCATTAACAAAAGCAGCCACTCTCCCTATTGCCTTTTGGTTTTCATCCAACAAAACAAAGCGCGCTGCAGTTCCATGATTATAATATGAATTAAACTCCGGATTAAAAATATTTTCAATATCCCTATTCAGGGGACGCACATAAGAAGAATCACCTTTATAGATGTCTTCCACCACATTAATAAATTTTTTTCTGGTTACTTTGTCTTGAACTTCTACAATTTGCATGCTATAACATTTGGAAAACCCCCATTGAAGCAGGAATTTTATTCGAGCATAAAAATATAAAATTTTACCCGCTTCGATAGGCTATATTCCCATAAAAAGAAATTTAGTCAAACAAACATTACCGAGAACAGCAAACCTGACTCTATAATTCGAACCAACAACTGTAATCCGACGGTGCTTTGGTTTTTATTCCCTTATGGTAATATTCATTTTTAAAGGCATTATAATCATAATCCTTACGCCAGTCATCCACATTTTTGGCCACCTGTTTTACCGCATCAATAACATAATCTATCTCCTGGTTGGTTGTTGTTGGATGAATTGACAATCTAACCCAACCCGGTTTACCTGACAAATCCCCCCTATTGATCTTACTGGTGATGGTATTGGAAGTATAATAATCAACATGAAGCAAGTAATGGCCATAAGTTCCTGCACAAGAACAGCCTCCACGAACCTGAATACCAAAGAAATCGTTCAACAAACGAACAACCAGATTAAAATGAACGCCATCGAGATAAAAGGAAATAGCTCCCAAACGCTCATCCATATTATCAGCCAGAATATGCATCCCCGGTATTTTCCTGAATTCACTAAGAATTCTGAAAACCTGCTCCTTTTCTCTGGCCCTTATTTTTTCGCTCCCCATCTCCTCTTTCAGCCTTATACACAAAGCTGCTTTTATAGACTGCAAAAAACCGGGAGTACCACCATCTTCGCGTGCTTCAATATCATCAACATAACGATACTTACCCCAACGATTTGTCCAATCAACCGTACCTCCTCCTGAATTATCAGGAGCATGATTATGGTAGATCGCATGATTAAAGACCATAACTCCACAACTACCAGGTCCACCTAAAAATTTATGCGGCGAAAAATAAATGGCATCCAGACTTTCCTCAGGATTTTGAGGATGCATATCAATATCCACATAGGGAGCAGAAGCTGCAAAATCAACAAAACAAAAACCCCCATGCTGATGCATGATCTGAGCCAATTGCCGATAAGGAGTTTCAATACCCGTTACATTTGAACATGCTGAGAAAGAACCTATTTTTACGGTACGATTTTGATATTTTACAATTTCTTTTTTTAACGACTCCGGGTTTACCAATAAATCATCAGAAGGCTCCAAAACAACCACATCGGCATTTGACTCAAGCCATGAAGTATGGTTAGAATGATGCTCCATATGCGTTATAAAAACAACAGGCTTATGCTCCGGAGGAATATGATAATATCGCTGAGCCTGCTCTGGCACACGCATACCAAGTATCCTTTGCAACTTATTCACAACAGAAGTCATGCCTGTACCAGCAGTGATAATAATATCATCGTCTGAAGCATGAACATGATTTTTAATTATCTGATGTGATTGCTTATAAATATTGGTCATAATCATTCCTGTATCACTCGATTCGGAATGCGTATTAGCCACCATAGGGCCAATTTTATTTTTCAGGATATCTTCAATAGGACCATAGAGTCTTCCGCTGGCAATCCAATCCGCATAAACAAGTGGTTTTTTGCCCATAGGTGTTTCAATGGTCGCATCATAACCAACAATATTCTGTCGGAACTTATTAAAATATTGCTCTAACATAAAACCATAATCATTTTAGATTGATGTTTCAAACATAACAAATTAGAATATAAAAAACCGTGATATTTATTACCATTCCAACTGACTCCTAATCCTTATTTTTAAGAAAATCAATTTCAGTACTCACCTCTTCAACCAACCATAAGGCAATACGTTTTTCTTTTAACCCTACAATTAATACTTCAACCTGCTGTAAAGCCCCTTCAGACTGACGACAAAGCTGGCGCAAAAAGCGTCCCTTACAGCGCATTAAAAACACCCCTTCTTCATCTTTTGTTTTACCTATTCTTGATAACAATTGATCCACCTGCTCCTGGGGCAAAGAATTACTTTTTTGCAGATAGCAGGCTAAGCCCACCCATGCCAGCGCTTGCATTTTAGGATCCTCCTGATCGAGCAGTTCATTTGCGAACCTAAAAACATCAGAAAGTCTCCACAACAGATTTGCACCTGTCTGTTCAGCCATTTCATTGGTAGGCAACACCTTCAACCACTCCTTCAGAGTTGCATCAAAGGCCTCATCAGGCTCTGCTATTAAAGTAGCCATAATCATAGCCTCTCTAATTTCTCTATACCATAAACGATTGGCCAACTCATTATTTCCTTTGTATTTTTGGGCCTGTTGCCTTAGCAACAAAACACTTGTTCCGTAATTAACTTTATATTCCAGACCCTTTTGTTCCATTTGTTCTGAAACATCGCCATCCATCAGCTTATTAAAGCTCCTAATAATCTGATCAACCTGTTTACTAATTTCATCTTGCAAAAAAAAACGCATGCTTCAATACTTTATAAATATTTCAATTACAAGGAGAAAGACATTTTCTCCACATCTTTTCTAATATTTTTACAGAAAAGTCTTGCAAATGTAGTTCTTTTAATATTATCTTTGCATCGCTTTTAGCAAAAATGGTGATTGTAGCTCAGTTGGTTAGAGCGCCGGATTGTGGTTCCGGAGGTCGCCGGTTCGAGACCGGTCTTTCACCCAAAAAACAAACGCAAGTATCTAACAATAAGATGCTTGCGTTTTTTTATTTAACAGCACGACACGATTTTGACACGGTTTATTGCTTTACAAAAGCTTCGTATCCCTTTCCTCTAGCATTCT
>JBFHEL010000371.1:0-4059 GCA_041584155.1 Saccharicrinis sp. | reverse complement strand
TGTTGCAGTTCCTCTATTTTATCCATGTACTGAGCTTCTTTTACCACTACTACCTGATATTTCGACATCATGGGATATCTACGGGCTGCCATGGTTACAGTTGCTGCATCAACATCCTTCCCATAGTAAATTGTTTGATTAAATCCCTTTTCTTCTTCCGTTAATACATTATCAATAATGTAATTGGTTATTTCGTCAATATAATAGGGTTCTTCACCCATTAAAAAATAAATGGGCTTAAATTGGCGGTTTTTTAGACTCGCCATTATTTGTTGAAACTCGTTCATAAAATTTTGCTTTGCTGCAAAAATACAATTAATTGTCGAAGAGAAGGTGTTTCACCGACTTACCATCGTTAATAATTTCTTTTAGCGAATCAATACCAATCTGAAGATGCTGATTAACGTATTCTTTAGTAACCTTCTTGTCGCTGGCATCTGTTTTTATTCCCGTAGAGATCATTGGTTGGTCAGAAACCAATAACAATGCTCCTGTAGGAATTTCATTGGCAAAACCAACCGTAAATATCGTAGCTGTTTCCATATCGATGGCCATTGCCCTGGTTTTCTCAAGGTAATGTTTAAATCGGTCATCGTACTCCCAAACTCTTTTGTTGGTGGTAAAAACAGTACCTGTCCAATAATCACGAGCCTTATCTCTAATGGTGGTTGAAACTGCCCGTTGAAGACTAAACGCCGGTAATGCCGGTACTTCAGCAGGGAGGTAATCATTGGATGTTCCCTCGTTTCTAATGGCGGCGATAGGAATGATCAGATCACCCAGTTGATTTTTCTTCTTTAGGCCACCACATTTACCCAAAAATAACACTGCCTTGGGTTTTATGGCACTTAACAAATCCATAATGGTAGCTGCATTGGGACTACCCATACCAAAATTAATAATGGTAACTCCGTCGGCACTGGCATTGGGCATATTATGATCCTCGCCAACAATAGGAACATTATGCCATTCGGCAAAAAGTTCAACATAATGTTGGAAATTTGTGAGCATAATGTGCTGAGTGAAATCATGGAGTGGTCTGCCGGTATAGCGCGGTAACCAGTTCTCGACTATATCTTTTTTTGTTTTCATACGATAGTTTATTTTAGAATTTGATATCAAATATTGCTTTATAAGTGAAGCAATTTATCTGTCAAATTGTTTTTATTAGCGTACGAATATAGTTTATTTGTATGGATGATAAAAAAGGAGGAGATCAGATTTTTGTTTGCTTAAAAAAATTAGATCTACATTTTCTATATTTGCACAAACACATATTCATGCAGGCACTTAATTTACCTTCTTACCGTTTTAATATTAAAGAGCTTAACGGGAAAAAGACCATTTTTGACCCGATACGAAAAAAGATGGTGGCTTTAACCCCGGAAGAATGGGTGCGACAACATTTTATTGCATTTCTGATTGAAAGTAAAGGTTTTCCGGCTTCGTTAATGGGAGTGGAATCAAAGGTTAATATTAATGGACTATCGCAAAGGGCTGACATCATTTGCTTCAATACCCTGAGAAAGCCTATATTAGTAGTGGAATGTAAAGCTCCCAAAGTAAAAATAACCAAAGATGTTTTCGATCAGGCTTCGCGCTATAATATTCAGCTGCAAACACGTTTAATTTGCGTTACCAATGGACTCCATCATTATTGTGCCTTATTAAGTGAAAATGGACGGGGTTATAATTTCTTAGAAGAAATGCCGGATTATAAAGCTTTGGTTAAAATAAAATAGGCTTGAATACCCTTATGTCCGGTTTTGTTAACAGTAAACAATTTTTAGTTGATAAAAATAATTGAACTTTAAACTTGTAATCGAGAAGTTATTTTTTTATCTCTTTGTATTTACGTAATAATACTTTTTGCTAAAGTCAACTTATTAACTAATAAGCTGGTAAAATGCTTCGTCAACAAAATTGCGACCCACTTTTCGCCATTGCTTCCTGACTCCTGTTTTTACAAAACCCTTGGATTCGAATAAACGAATGCTTTGCTCATTGTTGAGCATAATGGAGCAATATAGTTGGTGAATAGCCAGGGTGTTGAAGCAATAGTCGATAAAGAGTTGCAAGGCTTCAGAAGCATAGCCTTTACCTTCAAACTGTTTGTTTAGCATGATGCCCACACCCGCCCTGCTGTGATAGGGGTCAAAATCAAAGAGGTCAATCATACCGATAAGAAGCGGATTTTCATCGGTAGTTTCTATCATTAAACGCAATTCCTTCGATTGGTAGATGTCGAGATTAATCCCTTTAATATATTGTTTTAACTGATTGCGAGAAAAGGGCTTGAGTGTATCTGATATCACCCAAAGCTCCATGTTGTTTTCCCACTGGTATAATAAGTCAATGTCTTCAGGCTCAATGGCCCTTAATAAAACTCTGCTATCCACATGTATATTATTTAGTAAAGGAGACTATTCCTGAACTTTCATTTTTTCAAGCTGCCAGAAATATCTAACGAAAGGATCGCTGTAACCGGTTATCTTAACCACCTCCTGTTTCATTTTTAGGGCCTCTTTATAGGAATTAAACTGACCAAATACATAACGGTATTGTCCGTCGGTGCATTTATACACCATAATTTGTTTTGGATCAAGTGTGGCAAATTCTTTATGTGTTACTAAAAATTGATCGATAGTCAGGAACTGGATGGTATACTTATACTCTTCTTTTTTCTCTGTGATCAGTGTTGTATCCTGTGCTGGTTTTTCAACTGCTTTTACCCAAACATCATCTATGGTAATGGTTTTTGCGTTTTTATGGTAGGTCATCTCTTTACTAATATCCAATTGGGATGATATAGGAGTAAAGCCGATTCCCTGGTATTGTAAATCATATTTTTTATCGGCTTCAAGAATCAATAAATAATTTCCATTAGCATGGTTCGGTTTATATTCGCCTACCAATTCATTATTACCTTGTTCTTTTACCAAAATACTTATGTTTTCCCAAGCGGTATTATCACTGGAGCGCAATTTCCCTTTAATCACAGCCAGTTTATTTTCATAGGGTTCTTCATATTCTATCAAATATAAATCCGATCTTCCTTGGTTGTCTTCAAAACGGGAAGAGGCCATATAGGCTTTGTTGGGAGATGCGGTAGGTACAAAAAAGAAATCATCATCGGGTGTATTGATGGGGTATCCCATATTTACAGGTTGAGTCCATGAGCTATCGGCATTCATTGTACTATAAAAAATATCGAAGTTACCCATGGTATTATGCCCTTTTGAACTGAAATAAAGGGTTTTGCCATTGGGATGAATCATGGGTGTTTCTTCATCATATTGCGTATTTATACCCTCACCCAAATTCCGGGGAGTACTCCACTCTCCATTGGGTAACTTACGAGCCATGTAGATGTCTAATCCTCCATAACTGTCTTTACGGTCGCTGGTAAAAAATAAAATTGTCTTGTCGGCATTTATGGAAGCGTGTGTTTCATTATAAATGCTGTTGATGCCTGAGGGTAGTTTAAATGGTTCGCTCCATGTTTCTCCATCGTAATTGCTCACATACAGATTTTGTCCTTCGATATTACTTATTAACATATAAAGTTCGGTACCATCTGCCGAAAGACAAACGGCTGATTCGTGACTGTTTTTTGTAACTACTGACTTAATAATTTCGCTTTTCTCCCATTCTCCATCCTTTAGTTTGCTCACATAAACTTTTTCAGAGAACTGACCGTCATCCATAATTTGCGAATAAGATGAGATCCTTTTGGACGTGAACAGTAGCATATTTTCATCTACATTAATCAAAGGACTATGGTCGTCGTATTTGGAGTTTACCTGATTACCCAGATTATGAACTTCAAGATGAACAGGGTTTTTCATTAAAATAATACCATTATGACAAATATCTATTTGTCTGTTAACGGCTTCTTTTAATTCAATATATTTACTATCAATAAATCCTAATATTTGATTGTAATTGCCTATGGCCTCCTCAAACTTATATTGTAACTGATTAGCACTGGCCAGTGACATAAATAAGTCAATCCCGAGCTCTGTGTTATAATCACTCTCAGCTAATTGTTCAATTGCC